>JAIMBB010000097.1 GCA_023511655.1 Anaerolineae bacterium | reverse complement strand
TTGCTGCCCCACACGATCACGTCGAAGGCCTGGCCGGGCCTGATAGTGCCAGGGATGGCGATGCCATCAATGCGTGGTTGGGGCAAGTCGCCGGTGCCGACGCTTGGTGCCAGCACCACCACCGTGGTCGGCGATGGGGTAGGCGTCGCGCTGGGCGTGGGCGTCACGGTCGGCGTCGCCGTCGGAGTGGGGGTGGAAGTTGGCGTCGGCGTAGGCGTGCGCGTCGGCGTCGGCGAGGGCGTGCGCGTCGGCGTGCCCGTCTCAGTGGGTGCCGGCGTGGAGGTCGCGGTCGGTGCAAGCGGCGTGAGCGTGGATGTCGCCGGTGGCGGTGCTGCTGGCGGCGCCGGCGACGTGGGCGTCTCGGCCGGGGCCGCGTCCGTTGCTTCGATCGGTATGGTCGGGACGACGATCGGTGCCTGGGTGGGGACAGGCGTTGCCGTTGGCGTCGCGGTTGGGCGCGCCGTCGGCGTTGGGGACGGCGATGCGGTCGCCGTCGGTTCGGGCGTGTGCGTGGGCGGCGGTGTGCGGGTGGCGGTGCTGGTCGTCGGCAGCGCGGCAGTTGCCGCGTCGCTGGCGAGCGCTATCGTAGTCGGCGCGCCCTCCTGCGCAACTACGCCGAATGCGCTGCTCAACATGAACCCGACGCCGGCGCAGAGTACAACGCTGATCAACCCAGCAGCGATGCCCAGTCCAATGCGCATGCCTCGACTGAGCGAAGCCAGCCCTCTACGATGGAGCGCTTTGCGAAATTCCTCGACTGTCTGGTAGCGCTTGCTGATTTCGACCTGGGTGGCCCTGGCGATGGCGTCAGCGACGGCCGGGCTAACGGCTTTCATGTCGCCGTGCACGCGATCGGCACGCGGTAGCACGAACGGCGTCAAGCTGGGATCGTAACCGGTGAGCGCGTGCAGCAGCGTCGCGCCCAGCGCGTATACGTCGCTGTAGGGGCCGGTCTGCCCTTTGCCGTGCTGTTCCGGCGGCGCGTAGCCGGCCGTGCCAAACGGCTCGGTGTCCGAAGTTTTGCCCTGCTTGAATGTGCGGGCGATGCCGAAGTCAATCAGCTTGATCCGGTCGCCGGTGGTGAAGATGATGTTGCTGGGTGTGAGGTCGCGATAGATGACCGGCGGGTTCTGGCTGTGCAGATAGCTCAGCACGTCGCACAACTGGTCGGCCAGGTCGAGCACTTGTTCTTCCGGTAATCCATACCACTGCCCGACCATGCGCTCAGCCAGCGTTTCACCCTGGATGTATTCGGTGACCAGGATCGGCTTCTCATCCTCGCTGACGAAGTAATCAATCACCTGCACGATGCCGGGGTGACTGAGCTGTGACAACATGCGGGCCGAGGTTTCGAACTGGCGGCGGGCTACCTCGGCGTCGGACGACATCCCAATGCCGAGTTTGAATTCCTTGACGACGACCTGCCGGTTGAACGTGCGCGTGTCGGCGGCCAGGTAGATCGTGGATTGTCCCCCGTCGGCCAGCCAACGGAGAATCTCGTAACGATTGTTGAGGATCGTTCCCGGAGTCAGCATCTGCGTCGGGCAATTGTCGCATACTGGGGCGGTTGCCCACCGATCGGCCGGATCAAGATCAGGGCGCAACGCACTCAGCACCGGGCAACTCGACGGCGCATCGCCGCTCGACTTCGCTGAGCACCGCCGTCGGTTGCGCGGGTGACGGGGCGGACGACTGCGGCGGCTCGTTGGTTGGCGTAGTCACCGTTGGCAGTGGTGGCGACGTCGCCGTCGGCAGCGTCGGCGTCGGTTGCGGGGTTGGCGTATCCACGAATACCGGCCGGCGCGTCGGTGTGGCGGCAGCCGTCGGGGTGGTCGCCGCAGTCGAAGTCAGGATGGGTGTCGGCGAAAGTGTTGCTGTGAGTGTCGGCGAAGGCGTCGCCGTAGAGGTCGGCGATGGCGTCTCGGTCGGCTTGGGTGTTTCGGTCGGCGTGGCAGTCGGCTCAAGCGTCGGCGTGGAGGCAGCCGTAGGCGACGGCGTCGCGGTGGGAGGCGGTGTCGAAGTCGGTACCGGTGAAGGGGGCGGCGTTTGCGTCGCGGGCGGCGTCTCGGTCGAGGCGCTCACCGGCGCGGATTCCGCGGTCGAGGTGAGCATTTCTGTGAAGCTCAGGATTGCCGTGGGCGGCGTCTCGTCGGCCAGGATGGCTGAAGCCGGGGCATCTTTTTCCGAATCGCCGGGTAGCGTGCCGAGGGCGCTGGCCAGCATCAGACCGATGCCGCCGCACAGCACGACGAGCACGAAGGCCAGGCCGGCGATTGCGCCGATGTATGCACCGCGGATGGGCGCTTTGCCCAGGTTGACCTCGGGGGAGCGCCGGCGCGCGCGGCGGATGGCGCGCCGAAATTCTTCGACCGACTGATAGCGCTCGGTGATGTCGAGGCGAGTAGCTTTCTCAATCGCATCCGCCAGCGCCGTGCTGACTTCTTTGAGGTCAGGATGGATCAGGTCGGCGCGTGGCAGCATGAACGGCGTCAGGCTGGGGTCGTAGCCGGTCACTGCATATAGCAGCGTCGCGCCGAGCGAGTAGATGTCGCTGTAAGGACCGGTTTGTAGATTGCCATACTGTTCGGGCGCCGCGTACCCTGTCGTCCCGAGCGGCTCGGTATCCGAGGTCTTGCCGGTTTTGACCGTGCGCGCGATACCGAAGTCAATTAGTTTGATCCGGCCGGTGGGCGAGATAATGATGTTCCCTGGCGTCAGATCGCGGTAGATGACTGGTGGGTTCTGGCTGTGTAAATAGCCGAGCACGTCGCACAACTGCTCGGCTATGTCGAGCACTTGCTCCTCGGGCAGGCCGAATGCCTCCAGTTGCATGCGGTGGTGGAGCGTCTCGCCCTCGGCATACTCGGTGATCAACAACGGCACGTCCCCGTTCAGGACGTACTCGATCACCTGGATGATGCCGGGGTGGTGGAGCTGGGCCAGCATGCGCGCCGACGCCTCGAACTGGCGCAGCGCGGCTTCGCGCGACACCGGCGTGCCCGCGCCGATCTTGAATTCCTTCACCACCACGCGATGCCCGAACGCGTTCTCGTCCGTAGCGAGGTAGACGATGGATTGCCCGCCTTCAGCGATCTTCTCGACGATGCGGTAACGCCTGTTGATGAGCTGGCCTATGGTGAGCATGGCGGGTGGTGCGGCAGGTGCGCGCCATCCGTTCAGGCGATGCGCGGCATCATCCGTTGGTGGCGATTGGGCCTGACATCTCGAAAGTAACCATGCATCGGCCGAGTTCTATCCGATCGCCCGAACACAACAGAACGGGTTGACCGGTCTCGATCCGCGTGCCGTTGATCCTCGTCCAGTTTGTCGTCGTGATGCTGACGATCGTCGGCTGATTGCCGGCGGTCAGCATGATGCGGGCGTGTCGCCGCGATACGGTGCGATCCGGATCGTACGGCGTCAAGTCAATGTCGGGGTGGATGTTGTTGACCGGATCTTCCCGACCGATCAACCAGGCGTTGGCCTGGTTGGGCGGGAAGTGAATGGTCGTGCCGTTGCTGCTGATCAGGCGCAATGACGTGCTGACGGTCGGCGGCGCAGGCGGCTCGGCGGCCGGGCGCGCCGGCGTGACTACGCGTCCAGCCGGCGCGAGCGGCGCCGACTCAAGGGGCGCGCCGCATTCACCACAGAACTTGCTGCCATCCGGGTTGACGTGGCCGCACCTGGCGCATGTCAAATTAACGGTTGTGAGCACCGGCTCGGACAGCCGCGTTCCGCACCGATTGCAGAAGTGCGCCCCTTCGGGCTGTTCTGCACCACAATTCGGACATACCATCCTTAACTTTCTCCCGAACTCGTCCCCCTCGCTGCTGGAGAGCTATCTTCCCACCAACTCGTTAGTCGTTTGGCAACCTCTCAGCCGCATGATGAAACGATGTTGTGGAACGAATAATAGCTGCTATTCGGCTATAACGCATACGAGCTGTAGCTGAGTTACGAGTTCAACCGTTGGGTCCTTCGGCCTTGCTGGAAGATCAGTTTGGTCATCCCGACCTCGATCTCGGCATCCTCTGGCAGCGGTGTGCGGGTTTTGATCTGGAGGGGCAAACGGTTCACGCGGGTGCCGTTGGCTGTGCCTTCGTCGAGGATGTAGAACTGTTGCGTGACCGGGTCGCGCGTGATCTGAAAGTGCCGGCTGGACACATACGGGTCACTCATCAGCACCACCTCGCACTGCGAGGGATCGCGACCGACCCACACCGTGTCCGATCCAACCGGCAGCGACGTGCCGGTCATCGGTCCGGATACCACTTTCAGTTCGGCGACCGGTTGTCGGTTCAGGCCCAGGCGCTGCGTCACCATGCGAATGCCGCTCTGCACGCTCTTCGACATGTTGGCGCGCATGACGGCGAACTGGTCGCTGTAGCGGCGGTTCATGATGATCAACGCCACGATCAAGCCCAGCGTGACGAGCGCCAGGCCGCACAGGCTGGCGGCCAGTGCCGTGTTCTGGCGAACCCACTGATCGAATGAGGGCGCCTCGGTCGGCACGAAGGGCACCGCCGGCACGGAGGCCACCTGGAGCGTGGTGCGCACCGACGGGCTGTTGGTCGTCGTCTGGAGGTACGAATCCGTGGCCACGGCCTGGAAGGCGTAGGGCAGCGTCTTGGTCACGACGCTGCGGTCTTCCTTCGGCGGTTGCCAGACCAGTTCGTAGGGTGGGGCATCCAGTCGCCCGATGGACATGCCGTTGGCGAAGAATTCGACGCTCACATCGCGCACCCGGCCGTCGGGAAAGTCAACTTGCGCGGTGATCGTGATCGGCGCGGCCGGCTCGGCGGTTTCCTGGAAGAAAAGCTCGCCCTCCGGCGGAGAGAGCAATTTGACCGTGGGCGGCCGCAGTGTGGAGGCGAAGCGCACTTCGCCCGTATCGCTGCCCAGCGGGGTGTTCACCGTCAGACGCGCCGAATGTTCGCCAGCCGGTTTGATGCTGCGGAAGCGCAAGACATGCTGTGCTCGCTGCGAATCTATGCGGCTGTACATGGCGCGCAGTTGTTCTTCGGCCGTGGCCAGTGGCACGCTCGAGTCCAGCAGCACGTAGCCGCCGTTGGTCTGCGCGGCCAGCGCGCTCATGTTTGTGAATTCGCGCGGGCTACGCTGATTGACCTGCACGCTGAAGATCGAGACGCCGGCTTCGTTGGCTCGCCGCAGGATGTCGCCGCGGATGCCCTCGTCGCTGAACTTGTTGTCGGCGCCGTCTGAGAACAACAGGATGATCTTGCGGCGCTGGTCCAGCGCCTGGCGCGTGGCGGCGTCGGGATTGCGCACCAGCGAGTTGAGCGCCTGGTTGAGGCCGTCGAACAGCGCAGAGGTGCGTTCCACCGGCAGTTGCGGAATGGCCTCCAGGCGTGCAGCGATCGCGTTCAGATCGTTGGTCGGTGGGATGGTTTCGGCGATTTTATTCTGGCCGGTGCCGGTGGTCACGACCAGGCCGAGATAGTCCTTGCCGCCGCTGTTGGCGGCCAGCGCTTGCACAAATTGCTGGGCGACGCGCCGGACATTCTCGGTGTTGACCACGCCGTAATCGCGCGTGTTGTTGAGACCAGCCAGGTCGGCGACGATCACTGCAGCCACGCCGGCGTTATCAGCTTCGACGCTGGCGATGGGAATTGGGCTGTTGTCGGCCAGGCTGGTCAGGGTGAAATTTTGGGCCGTCAGCCCGGTCGCTGCGCTGCCGTCCGGCCACACCACTGCGGCCGTCATGGTGTAGTCGGGCGCCTGCGTGCTGTCCACTTGCTTGATTTCGAGGGTGGGGCCGCCGGTCTGCGCCAGAGCGAGGCGCGAAGGAAGGAGGGCGGTTCCCAGGACGAGCGAAACCAGCGCAGCCAGGGCAGGGGCGCGCTGCCAAATCAATTTGATCATAGTTACGTTCTTCGTCATCTCCAAGCTGCTTCCGATCGAGAAGATCAAGCTTTGAAATTTACCAAAAGCTGTGCGCTGTGTTTGACAACTGGATGACGTTTGCGCACATGGATTCGATTCTAAGCAAGCACGTTTTTCACAAAAACCTGCCAATTGCCACAGCGATATTATCCTCGCCTCCGTTGGCGTTCGCCAGATCCACCAGGCGGTCGCAGGCGATCTGAGCATTGGCAGAAAAGATTAACACATCCCGTATAGCCTCGTCTCGCACCATTTCCCAAAGTCCATCGGAGCACACCATCAGCCAATCGCCTGGCTGCAATTGCACCGGCTCGTATGGGTCGGAGACACCGGTCTTTGGGTCACCCAGCGACCGATAGATCAGGCTGCGTTCCGGATGGGTGTAGCGGTCTTCGTCGCGCAGCACGCCGGCGTCCACCAGGGATTGGACGAGGGAGTGATCCTTCGACAGGCGGATGAGTGGGCTGTCCTCCTGTGAGCGCCACAGATAGATTCGGCTATCGCCCACGTTGCCGAGGTAGGCCTTTTCATCCACCACCAGGGCGAAGGCGAGCGTAGATCCCATCTGATTCCCGCGGCGGCTGCCTTCGGCCACGATGCGATCGTTGATGTCTTTGACCGTGTGCAGCACCCAGGTGCTGATTTCGGCGGGCGATAGCTTCTTGCCCGATGCGAATAGCTCACTGGCCGCGTCCACCAGGTTGCGAATCGCGATGTCGCTGGCGACTTCGCCGGCTTCCACGCCTCCCATGCCGTCGGCCACGGCCAGCAGGACCGGCTTGTGGCGGTGTTTGGCGCCGCGCGACGCGCCGGGCGATGCGCCGGGCGATGCGCCGGGCGATGCGCCGGGCGATGCGCCGGGCGATGCGCCGGGCGATGCGCCGGGCGAGATCTCGATTGCGCACACGTTATCCTCGTTTTCGGTGCGCACCATGCCGGTGCTCGTGGCGTGGCCGAGTTCGGCCTGCAGGCCGTCGCCGTGATGATCGTCGGCGGCCTTGATCCGGCGCAGCCCGCCCAGCAGCATCGCCGAGCTAATCCGTTCGTGGGGATCGGCCGCTCGTTGCATGGCGTAGCGCACATGCGACTGCGCTTCGATCAAGCGGGTGTGCGCCAGTGCCGCACACAGCGCGCGCACATCGGCGTAGGCGGCCTCCGGGTCGTCCTCAAGCAAGATGAGTGTGCCCAGCTTCCGCCAGTGTGCGCCGCCGGCGTTCACGCCGATATGACGCAGCACATCGTCATCGTCTGCCAGGCCGAGCGCCACGCCGCTCTGATGCAGCGCGTCCAGCCCCTCCACAAGCTGCTCGAACCATGCTTCCCACTGCCGCTTGGATTGCTGGTTGAGCCAGGCGACGCTCATCAGATCCGGCGCTACTACCTCAGGCACATAGTGGCGGACGACGCGGTCGAACCAGTCCATGCTGAACATGGGCAGCAGGCGGGCGACATGAGGCAGCGTCTTGTGTTCAAATTGCTCGCTCAGCGTGATCGCGCCGGCCAGGTCGAGGGGGGCCAGGCCTTCGTGCAACAAAAAAAGGCGGGTCGAGCCATCCTGGATGATGGCTTCGTATGTGCGCGATCGGCTGCGGGCGTGAGTAGCTTCGTCGAACCCGGTGATGATGTAAGACGTGCCGCTCGACGCGTCGGTCACATATTCACCGATCGGCAGCGGATCGGAGGCCGTAGACAACGTGGAAGTGGAAAGGGTCATCCGAGACGCACCACCCTCAATTTTGCAATACGAATTGAAAGACGACCTGTTGCGATTTGCCAAGCGCGACGGTCGCTCCGGAACGCAGGCGGTTGTGGCGCGAGCGCCGGCCGTCCACGAACATGTGCTCGCCCTCCACCAGGCGCACTTCCCACGCCCCATCTGGTGCGCGAAAGATCTCGGCGTGGTCCTCGGCCAGGTCCGGCACCGATTTGCCGGTGAGGCGATACCAGGATGCGCGGCCCAGCCGGAGCGGCTCGCTCAGAGGGAAGCGCTTGTTGCCGATTACGAGTTGAGCGGCAGGTGGCCTGGGCGAGCGACGGCGCGAAAACAGCCCCAGCAGGCCGACCAACCCACCAACCCCGATCGGCACAAGGGCACCGGCATCCATGACGCCCCACAGCAGCGATGACGCAATCATTTGTTGGGTGATCTGCCGAAGATGTTCGTCACGAGTGAACGCTGTGGGCCGAAGGCGACCGCAGCCAGTGCGCCCTGCGCGCCCTTCTCCTTCGCCATGGCCAGCAAGCGCTGGACGGCGCTCTGGGGGGAGTTCGAATACAGGGCGAGCGCGATGTCGTACTCGTCCAACTTCTCGCCCACCGCCGGCGTGCAGAGCAACAGGCTGTCCTCCGCTTCCAGCTTGCGTTGGGCGGTGGGTTCGAGTCGGACGGTATCTATCCGGCCGCTGGCGTGAACGTGGTAACAACGAATCGCGCCGACGTTGATGCCATACCACTGGTCGCCGATGACGGTGGATATGATCATCGGCGCGCGGGCCGGCGCGTCGGCGCCCTTCGATAAACCCTTCAGTGCGCGCGTGGCCTGGTCGAGCGTCGCGCGCAGGGCGATGAGTCGGTCCACGTCGGGCGGCACTTCCTCGTAGGCCTTGATGACCCTTTCCATCACGCGCTGGCCGGCCGACGGATCGCTGCTCACATCGGCGATGGCTAGCAACAAGCCGCGCGGCGAATTGAGCGCGGCACGCGTATCGGCGTGCAGGCCCGACGGGTAAACGGCAGCGTTGACGGCGCTGCCGAAGGCGCTCCAACCCGGCCCTCCACTGGAGCGCAGGCGGACGCGAAACTGATCGAACGTTCGTCTGTTAAACACGAAGCCGAGTTTAACTCGGTCTGACGAGATGTTCAATCGGTTTACGCGCTTTACAAGAACAGCTCTTCGCTCGTTCCGCGCGCGTCCAGCTCGAACTCGATCTCCTGAATGGGCGGTTTGCTGTACATCCAGTGCACGCCGTAGCGGGCGGCCGGGCCGATGCGCGCGAACACCGCTTCGTCGAGGTAACCGCCCTCCACGTAGGCGGTGTATAGGTTGACGTTGGTGACGTCTTCCCACTTTGCCCCCAGCGCGTCCAAGGTGCCCTGGATAGATGCCATGACAAACTCGGCCTTTTCGCGCATGGCATCCGGCGTGGTCTCGCCGACGCGCACGATGGATTCGCGGGTCGGTGGGCCGTCCTTGAGTTCGCCGGCACCGGAGACGATGAAAGCTTTGCGGTCGTCGCGGCGGGAGCGCGGTGCAGTGTAGGTAAAGGCGAAAAGGCCTGGCTCGGCCGGCGTGATGGCGACTGGCAAAGGGGCGACATTGGTGCGCGTCATCGTCGCGCGCCCATCTTGCCGCAGGCCGTATTGGTCGAGCAGAGTGATATAGGTTTTGTTAAAGGCAGCGAATCCTTCAAACGTGAGCGGCTGCGGCACGCGCACTTCGGCGCCGCACAGCGCAGCCATCGGCCGGCCAACGCTCTCCAGGTGTCGCCGGATGGCGTCGAAAGCCTGCGTTACAGGGATGACGTTCCGAAAAGTCGCATGTACCAGCATGTAGCCTTCGTCGGCGATCGCGCCGCGACAGTACGTGCCGCTGCCTTCGAGGTAGGAGAAGTTGCCTTCAGGTCTGTGGTTCATGGGTCGAGTGGAAGTTGCAGTTGCAGATTATGGGTGCGTAGCGGGTTTATTTTGCGCGCGATTCCCGGATTGGCAACCGGGCTTGTAACAAGTCGGCGATGTCCACCGGCTGGCCGGATGCGATGCTCTTGTTCGCGGCGATGCCGATCAGGATGCTCATCGCGCCGGCGCGCGAGCCGGCCATGTGACCCAATGGGTCGGGCAGGTCTTTGCCGCTGAACAGCCGCTCCAGCAACAACGGGTCGCCGCCGCCGTGCCCGCCCTCGGCTGCTGCCACTTCGCGCACAGTCAGGTTGCCCTGCGTGTCGAACAACCTGATCTGCTGCGCTGTTGCGCCGGCCAGCGGCCCGCTCTCGAATTCTTCGAGCTCCATTCGACCGGCTGTGCCGGTGAAGCTAGCCCGCCAGCCTTCGTAGGGCGCGTAGGCTACCAGCGAATACGCCAACTGCGCGCCGTTGGCATAGCGCACGCTCACGCTCATCGTGTCGTAGATGTCAATCTCTTCGCTGAACACACATCGGTCGCGGAAGTAGCCGTCGTGCCGCTCGGCCTCGAAGTAGAGCGCCTTCATAGCCGGATCGCTGGCGTAGTCCACGAAGAACTCGCACGTCCGCGCATGCTCACACGTGCTGCACCGCTCGCCGCGCTCGGCCCGCGTCGGGCCGTAGAAGTGGCGCGACCCGAAGCCGAACACGCGCTCCGGCTCGTCATCCAGCCACCAGTTAACCAGGTCGAAATGATGCGTGCTCTTGTGCACCAGCAGGCCGCCGCTGTTCTCCATGCGGCGGTGCCAGCGCCGGAAGTAGTCGGCGCCGTGTCGGCGATCGAGCATCCACTCGAAATCCACATTCAGCACTCGGCCGATCGCGCCGGCGCGAATGATCTCCTTGGCCAGCGTGACGTAGGGCATGAAGCGGTAGTTGAAGGTGACGATGACCTTCCTGCCGCTGTGCCGTTCGGCTTCCAGGATGGCGCGGCATTTCTCGTCGTCAATCGTCATTGGCTTCTCGGTGATGGCGTCGCAGCCAGCCTCCAGTGCGCGGATGATGTAGTCGTGGTGGTAGCGATCCACCGTGGTCACGATCACGCAGTCGGGCCGAGTCTGCTGCAGCATGGCGTCGAAGTCGTCGAAGACCGGCGGATGACCGGTGCGCTCGCTCAGCAGTCGGGCGCGGTGGGGGTTGATGTCGAACATGCCGGCGATGCGGGCCGTATCTGAGAAGCGTTGGACGATGGGCAGCGCATACATGCCGATGGCGCGGCTGCTCGCGCCGGCGAAGGCATAGGATTTCACCATGGCAGGCTGAAAAGTAACATCGGCGAAGAGGCGAGGCAAGCCCGGCGCATATCGGGGCATGAAACTGCTCGCGCTCCGCGCCAGCCTGACGCGCGCCGGTGTAGGGATATAGGCAGCCTGGGTTGGTGGACAAGCGACGGGTAGACGACCATGCATCCTGATATGCATACCTCGGTGCTCTGCCGGATTCTTGAGGCAGATCGGCATATTCTGCGAGGGCGTTTCGCGCAGTGACGAATCTCATCGGTTGTCACGTTTCCAGATGCTGTCGGCGCGTATCGCAGCGGTGCAGATTCAAAAGGTGAGAACGCCGATGTTGGGATATCGTGGAGTCACGACGCAGCAAGGTCGAAATCGTGGGCGTCGCAGCATCGCGCTGTATGGTGCCGGCGCCCTGGTTGGCGTGCTGTTGGGATTGCTTTTGCTGCATGCCGCATTTGCGGCGAATGTCAACGTCACCATCGCCGGGTTCGCCTATTCGCCGAAGAACTTGACCGTGCGCATAGGCGACGCGGTGGTTTGGCAGAACAACGATAGCGCTCCTCACACCGTCACGGCCAACAATGGGTCGTTCGACTCGGGCGTGATGGCGTCAGGGGCCGTATATTCGCATACCTTCACGACGACCGGCGTGTTCAGCTACTTCTGCGCCATCCATCCGAGCATGGTCGGCAGCGTGCGGGTGATCAACGAGACGCTGGTGCATCTTCCCATCGTGGTGAGAGCCGGCCAGGCAGCGAATCCACCTTCGGACCCGCCGGCCAACCCGCCGGTGGTGGGCGACGGCGGCAAGTGGAGCGACCCGGCAACGTGGGGCGGCGCGTTGCCGCGCGCCGGCTCGGCCGTCGTCATCCCGGCCGGCAAGACGGTGATCCTCGATGTGTCGCCGCCGCCGCTGGCCAGCGTGACGATTGACGGCCAGCTGGTATTCGAAGATGGCAAGGATCTGGAACTCACCGCCGGCTGGATCATGGTGCATGGCTTGCTGCAGATCGGCACCCAACAACAGCCCCACCGCAGCAAGGCCATCATCACTCTGACGGGGACTGATGAAAAGGCGAACGTCATGGGCGAAGGGCGCATGGCGATGGGCACCAAGCTCATCGGCGCGATGATGGGCGGCCGCATCGAGCTGCACGGCGCGCGGCGCGATGCGGTGGCGTTCACCCAGCTTGCCGCGCACGCCAGGCCCGGCGACACGACCATCACGCTCAAGGACGCCGTCAACTGGCGCGCCGGCGACCAGATCGTGATCGCTCCTTCCGGGTTCAACGCCCTCGAAGCGGAGAAGGTAACCATCACCGCCGTGAACGGCAATCAAGTGAGCTTCAGCCCGGCGCTCAAGCATCGCCACTTCGGCCAGACGCAAACCTTCGAGGGCCGCGTCCTGGACTCGCGCGCCCACGTCGGGCTGTTGACGCGCGACATCGTGATCCGCGGCGCGCCCGACTCCGACGCCTCACAGTTCGGCGGGCACGTCATGATCATGCCCGGCAGCACGGCCAGGATCGAGGGTGTGGAGTTCTACAAGATGGGACAGATGGGGCACAAGGGGCGCTATCCGCTGCACTGGCATCTGGTGGATCGCTTGGCGCAGGGCGGCGTGAGTGGCAGCGGGCAATACGCCAAAAACAACAGCTTCCACGATTCCTTCCAGCGCGCCATCAATGTGCATGGCACGAGCGGCGTGTTGATCGAGGGCAACGTAGCCTACAACATTCACAACCATGCCATCGTCGTCGCTGAGTCCGGCGATGAGGAGAACAACACCGTGCGCAACAATCTGGTCGTGCTGGTGAAGCCGCTGCTGCCCGGGCAGGAGGCCTTCAAACCGACCACGCCGTTCATCGGGCCGGACATCGGCAAGACTTTGCAAAACGAGCAGAAATCGAGCGCGTTCTGGATGCGCAACACCAACAACGTGTTCATCGGCAACGCCGCCGCCGGTTCGATTGACGGCAACGGCTTCTTCTTCGATGGGCAATTCCAGATTGACCCGTCCGTCCCGCCCAACGATCCTGCGGTGCGCGACTTCTACCAGATCCTCGACATCAGCGTGCAGAAGCCTGCGCGCACCACCACGTTCATCGGCAACATCGCCTATGGGCACTGCACGTGGGATCGGGACGAATCCGGCGCATGGACGTCTCCCAACTTCCCGTCCGTATCGTTCTACCCGGGCATGACCACGGCACACGGCTTGCTGGTTCAGGAAGCGGCGAATGTGATGGTCAACCGGCCCAACCCGACCACCGACCTGGTGTTCAGCGACTTCACCGGCTACAAGAACTGCAAATCGGGGGCATGGCTGGAGACCCCGCGCGAGATCCTGCGCGATTCCATCCTTGCCGACAACAATGCCGCTCTCATCCCCGACAAACAACCCCGCGTAGAGAATCTGCTGGCCATCGGGCATAGCGCCAACGACATCGGCGGATACGCGCCGTATGAGCTTGGCTTCGTGTGGAACGATGCGATCGAACCGGGCTTCCGGCTGACGAACGCCGTGTTCGTCAACGTCAAAGGCGCTATCGTCTTCACCGACGACTTTGCGGTCGGCGGCGGGCAAGTCAGCGGCGTGCGCCTGGTGAACTCGCTGCCGCTCGCCGCCGGCGGCGGCCTGTCCGGCAGTTCGAAGGGCTTCCTGCTCGACCTCGACGGCAGCCTGACCGGCAGGGGCACACCGACGCGCATCTCGATCAACCCGTTGAACGCACAATCGTCGCCGTTCGTCGCCCCGACGTTTGGCGCGCTCCCAAGCGAGCCGGCGACGTTCACCTACTACTTCACGCCGGGGCCGTAGGTTGGGAGACTCAGAGAAGCGCGCCGGAGCGCTGAAAGCAGGCACAAAAGCAGCTTTCAAGCGCTCGGCGCGCTCAGTCGCTCGGGTTGTCAACGGAGCAGGTTCTTGCCGGTGTCGCGGCGGGTGCAGCATGGCGCATGTGGGGCGGACATGGCATGGGAGAAATGAAATCAATGGGAAGCAAGGGAAGGTTGAGGCGTATATCGTTCCACGTCTGTGTCGTGTTGTTGAGCCTCTGTCTGGAGGCGATGTTCTCGCCCATGCTCAAGGTCGAAGCCGGCGAGCAAGCGTCATCGTATGCCCACTTCGTGCACGCAGCGCGCGTGCGCAGCCACGCCGCTCTCGCGACCGAGGAGTTCGTCGGCCCGTTCGCGAGTTGGGCGAACGTGAAGACGGACTACGGCGCAAAGGGCGATGGCGTGAGCGACGACACGGCAGCGCTGCAACGGGCGCTCGATGAGGTCGGCCAAACGGGGAAACCTGGCACGCTGTTCATCCCGCCCGGCGCCTATCGCGTTACCAGAACACTGCGACTCCAGAGCCGCCAGGGCGTGAACGTGATCGGCGCCGATCCGGAGCAGGTCACCCTGAAATGGGACGGCGCTATGGGCGGCGACTTGTTCGAAGTGCAAGGTGTTTCCTACAGCAAGCTGGCGCGCTTCACACTCGATGGCTCAGGCAAAGCGCGCGCATTGCTGAACAACAACTGGCCCGGCGCCGCAAACTACTTCCCGACCGGCAACGAGCATGCGGAGATCATCTTCAAAGACGCGCAGATCGGCATTCTGGCCGGCCAGGGAGACGGCGGCACGGCCGAGACGGTGGTCGCGCGCTGTCACTTTCTGCGCCTGTCGGATGCCGGGTTGAAGATCACGAACTACAACGCGCTGGACTGGTTTGTGTGGGATTCGCTGTTCGAGGATAACGCCGTTGGCATCCACAATGTGCAGGGCGGCTTTCACGTGTATCGCTCCCTGTTCCGCCGCTCGACGCAGACCGATGTCAAGGTTTCGAACAAACTGTTCTTCGCGCTGCGCGGCAACTATTCAATAAATTCCAGACGCTTTCTACTATCGGAAGGGCCGTCCGGCAACCCAACCGGCTTCAGTGTGCAGGGCAACGTGATACTGGACACGATCGAGCCAGCCACGATCGCCATCAACGACGCCGGGCCGCTGTTGCTGCTGGACAACGTCATTCGCAGCCGTGCGAGTAACACCGGGGCGGCCGTGTTCCAGTCCGACTTCGGTCCGGGCGTAGTGACCGGCATCGGCAACACCTTCACGGTGTCGAATCCCTGGAACGTGGACAGCCGCTCAGGCTTCACACAGATAGACACTATCATCACCAACCGCGCGAGCGTGAGTCCGCCGGAGCTGATATTGCCGGGATTCTGGGTCAATCGAAACCGGCCGGTGATCGAGGTGGCGCCCAACGCCGACGGCAGCGCCATCCAGGCCGCGCTGGATCAGGCCGCGGCATTACGCGGGCAGCGGCCCATCGTGCACCTGCCGGAAGGCTACTACACCATCCGCAACACGCTGGTCATCACCGCCGAGAGCGATGTACAGCTCGTCGGCGACGGCCTGTTTCGCACCCAGTTGAATTGGGCAGGCGACGCGCCTGCTCCCATGCTGCGCATCCTCGGGCCGAGCCGGGCTACTTTGCGCGACCTGACGATCGGTGGCACAGGTGCGACCGACGCGGTCGTGATGGAAGGCATTGATCAGGCCGATGCGCACATCGTTGCCGACCAGGTCTTCCTCGGCGGCAAGACAGGCCTGCTGGTCAACGGCCTGGACAATGCAGTAGTGGACGTGCGCACCTATTACGCAGGCTCCGTTCGCAGCGGTCAGGCAACCCTGCGCGTCGTCGGCGGCTCTCAGCTCGCTGGCGGCGCCGCCGCGTCGGGCGCAGTCCATATCTTCAGCGGCGCGACCAGCAACAACGATCTCAACCTGGAAGCGGTGAACGGCGCGCGCCTGACCTACACAGACGTGTGGTTTGAGGGTCAGGGCGAAGCCATGGTGCGCCTGGCCGGGAAGAGCGAGGTCACCATCAACGGCGGCAACTACGCTGTGGGTGGTGGCCCATCCAAGTTCTATGCGGCATATGACGCAAGCTTCACCGGCCTTCTATCGCTGATCAACATGCGGAGCGACGCCAAAATCTCCACGCCGGCCACCTTGAACGCCGATGCGCGTGTGCTGGTGATGAACGGGCTAACCGTACAGTCATGCAACGTGGCCTCGTGTGGTTTGGGGCAGTATCGCAACGACGCGCCGGGCCGAGCATTCTTCATGCACAACATGGCCGTAGGCGGCGACATTCCGGGCTATGTCTCGCGCGTGCCCGATGCGGGTGTGGCCGATGCGACGGCGCTCAGGCAGTTCTATGCCCAACTGCGCGCGCGTCAACTGCCCACGCTGGATGCACCCGTCGCGATGTTGGGGCAGACCGATGCGCGGTTGTATCGCGTCTCGCTGAGCGCAGGAGAGAACGGGCTGCGCATGGTCGGCGGCGCAGGACAGCCGCTCGGCGTCACGCCACGCGCTCATCTTCCCGTGGTGCTGCAGCGGAGTGATGTTGGCGCGCGCCGCGCCAGCGAGAAATGAGTTGATCAGTAACTGCCTAGCCGCCTGCGAGTAAGCAGACTGGCTGGCGAGCGAAGAGGTCGCGCAGCGTGGCGAAGACGTTGC
>JAIMBB010000096.1 GCA_023511655.1 Anaerolineae bacterium | reverse complement strand
GCGGCGGGGTGTGATGTAGGGGCGGCCCTGCGTGGCCGCCCGCCCATATGTGCCAAACGCAAGCAGGCACACAGGCCCGCCCCTACAAGAAAATGCCCCCGTGCGTGAACACACCCTCAGGCGCGCGTTAAGAAGAAGGTGATCGGCACGCCCTGCTCCGCCAGCCAACGCAGCGCATTCGAGACCAACGCGTTTAGCAGGCCTGGCGCCAACCAGAGCGCCAGACCCGAGGCGACGAGGACGAGGAGCGTAAGCGCCCAGCCCAGCCGCGGCCGGCGATGCAACAGCGCGCCCCAGCCCCATACCACCCACGGCAGCGCGGCGATCGCGGCGAGCGGTGGATGCGCTGCCCGCGGGAAGAGCTGGCCCATCAGCCAGAACAGGCCTGCCGAGATTGCCATGGTCGTGACCAGCGCGACCGGGATCGGCCAGCGCCGGCGCGCCTGCGCGCGCAGCCAGAGGAGCGGCGGCAACAGCCCGACGATGAGCGGCGCGTAAGTGGGAGGATCGGCGAAGACGCGCCGCCAGTCGGCCTCCCACAACTGGCGCGTGCTTTCGGCGATTCCCCACACGACGACGCCCAGCGCGAAGGCGCGCACGGCCGACCACGCCCGCGGCCAGCGCCGGCTGCCTTTGCCCCACAGCCAGATGGCAAGTGGCAGGGCCAGCACGATCAGCGCGACGTCAAATCCGACGAAGGCATCGCCCCAGATCGAGCGGAACTGGCTCATCCAAAAGGATCGCGTGCGGTCGAGGATGAGCCACAGGATGCCGCCGGTGAGCAGGAGATTGGGGACGACGAAGGCGCGCGGCCAGCGGCGGCTGACGCGGTTCCACGACCACAGGGTGAATGGGGCGACGCCGATGACAATGAACGGCGCGCCGGCGATCGGCAGCCCCGCCGTCCAGGTGCGCCAGGTACCCATCCAGGCCGGCTGCAGATGGTAAGCCGTCAAGGCCAGCAACCCGCCGAAGACGAGCAGGTTGAGGCCCAGGAACGGCAGCGGCCAGCGCTGTTGGCCGTTGAACCACAGCCACAAGGCGAGCGGCGCGAGCGCGATCAGCCAGCCGGTGTGCGGCGCGAGTGGCAGCGGCGCGATGAGCATGCGCCAGGCCGGTTGCCAGTCGGTCCACACGCGCATGAGTGCGAACCAGGCCGCGCCACCGATGACCAGGCAGTTGATCGGCGCGAAGAGCGTCGGCCAGCGCCGCGATCCCGCTGCCAGCAGCAGGAGCATGAGCGGCAGGACGGCCAACACGAGCGACAGGTTGCTCGCGATGGCAGGGAGACCTGCGGTGAGGCTGGGCCAAATGGGCAGCCACACCGGTCGCGTCCACTCGCCGATCAGCCACAACGCGCCGCCGGCGAGCAAGGCATTGATGGGCAGGAAGACGAGAGGCAGGCGCCGCGTCAGCCACAGCCAGGCCCACAACGCAGGCACGAGCGCGGCGCCGGCCACCTGTATGGCCAGGTCGAAGCCGGCCAGCGACAGGCCAAGCCCGACGGCGATCATGCCGAAGGCCAGGTGGACGACCCGCATGGCGCGCGGGTGGCGCCGGGTGAGGTCGCGCCAGGCGTCGAACAGGGCGGCGGCGACCTTGGCCAGCACGACCAGCATGACCCCTGCCAGGAAGACCACGCCCGCGATCAGGATCAGAGTAAGCAGGGCGGCGGCCGCGTCGCCGCCGCTGGAGCTGCTGGATGAACTCGAGGGGGTAGCGGGTCGGTATAGCGGGCGGCCGTCGTCGCTGTGCACCTGGCCGCCGAAGAACGTGCTCTCCGGCACGGGGTTACCGAAGAAGTCGCGCTCGACGTTGGGCTGGCCGAACCAGCCGACGTCCTTCTCCGGCCCGAACAGCCCCTGCTTTCGGTGCCAGCCGCCGAACAGGCCCTGTTCGTAGACGTTGCCTTCGTCGTCAAGGAGGTGGGACATTGTCAGCGCATCTTGCGAATTTCGAAGGTCGGTGAATCGAGTTGGGCTCGACAACCCCTGAGAGATTCCGGCCTGCGGTTACCGCCTGATCAGCGGTAGATAGATTACACCTTCACCAAAAATCCTGTAGCTGTAACTCCCCGTGGTGTAGACATTCTGCGCCTGATCCAGGATGAGCGATGCGGCAGATTGATCTACCAACACGAGATTGGTCAGCCGATAGGGGCCATCGAGCCGGGCGTTGTGGATGTCACGGCCGGCAAAACGCAGGACCATCACCGATGAGCCGGGAGACACATCCTGTGAGGCGATCGCACGCGCAACGCGTTTGCCCGTAGCGTCAACCAGATCTGCCGCAAGCCCGACTTTGCCCGCTGCGTTGGCGACGATGCTCACGCCAATGTCGAGTGCTGTGTAAAAGCTCGAACCCGGGCTGCGTGGGATCAGCGTCTCGGTGAATGCGCTGCCCAGCGACACAGTTGCCGGTTTGATCTGAAACGCGAGCGACGTTTCTCGTTCGAACGGCGCACCTGTGCCGGTTGCGCCGCTTGCCGTCATCTTTACTTGCGCATATCCCGGCGCGTTCGGTATGCCATACTCGCCGCGGAACACGCCGGGTGATGTTTGAATCAACGACAACGTGTCCGTGATTCCGTCCGCACGCATCAGCGCAGCAGTGACGACGGCGCCGGCCATCGGACCGCTCACCGTAGCAGTAAGCAGGGCGGTGTCCCCGGTCGCATACCACAGCCTATCGGCGGCGCCTTGCAGTTGGATATCGCTGCTGAAGGCTGCGAAAGTGATCACCTCGACGCCTGATGCCGGCACGTCAACTGGTTTCACGACGAGCTTCCACGGGCCGACGCCGGCGGCGGGTATCTCGTATGTGGCAATACCGTCCTCGGCAGTGAATGTGACAACGTTCGGATTCGCGGCGGCGTAGGCTGGGTCAATCACCAGGCCGTCGGGGGCCACCAGAGAAAAGCCGACCGCGCCGGTATACCATCGTGCGGCGAACAGCGCAGGAGCGCCTTCAATGAAGACTTCGCGAGTCATGATGTCACCCGGCCTGAGCACGACGGCAGCCAGAGGAATGCGCCCGGTGAATTCATCGGCCTTGGCCTGATCCAGCGTCGTCGCTCGCGCGGTGCACCTTTCACCCAGCGATCCACCGACCAGCACCCTGCTCAGACAATCGGTGAAGGTGCGGCTCGGCTCGGCGCCACGCTTGAAGTAATTGTTCGGCCCGAACGAACCGTGGTTCTCGTCTGTAGACAGCGGGAAAGCAGCATCGTCGAGTCCGTTGCCGCTGGGGGTTGGCACAAGTCCATCGTCCGGCCCCTTGATCAACAGAGACAGCACTTTGCCGAGGTTGTTGAGGTCATTGAACGGCGCGCTGCCGCTGATGGTGTAGTAGCGGACATCGCCGCGCGGTCTATAGATCTCATTGAAGATCCGCATGCCGGTCTCTGTAAACTCGCACACCGCCGGTTGAGCGACCAAGCAATACACACCCAGTGCGAGATAGCCCAGACCATAGGCTTTGGCGCCAATTAGAGCGAGATAGTCAACCAGTGACTCGATCGGTATGCCCTCGTGCGGGCTTCCGAGTGTGAATAAGGCCTCGACGTCGCCGGCGTAGCGTTCGCCTTCGATGTAGGCGCGGCTGACCAACCCACCCATGCTGTGGCCAATCAGGATCACTTTGCCGGGGCGGACGCCGGTGCGTTGCTGCTCGGCATTCTTTACGCGTTCGATCGAGTTCTTCAAATGGCCGGCGTTTTCGGCCAGAGGCGGCGTCCAGCACGGGTTGCTAATCAGGTGGGCGTAATAGACCGGGTAATGCGGCCTGAGATCATCGTCCAGGCGGCTGAAGTAAGCGTCGGCCTGTTCGTCATCCACGAAGCGATTTTTGTATTCCGGCGTGCAGTTTTGAAGGCCGGGCTGGTTCGTGGGCGCGCCGCGCCAGCCGATCACGAAGATGATCGGCGTGGTCTTGGTAGGGTTGACCGGGGGCTTGCCGGCCCTGTATAGCGTCACGTCGAGGTAGGTGAAGCAGCATGTCGCGGCATTCCAGCGATCCACCGCGATCACGTTGCTGCCCGGCTGGAGCATCGCCGATGGAATCGTCTGCGTGGGCACGGTCGTGAAATTGAAGCAACTGGGCGCCGGGTTGACGCACCCCGACTGTCTCCACCCCTTGCCCCAACTGCCCAACTGCTGGCCGTTGATGAAGATGGAGAGCCCGTCGTCCGACGTGAAGTAGAGGCTCAAGATAGACGAACCGTCCCAGTCGAAGCGCGCGCGGTAGTAACGATCATGGGCCGTTGAATCCAGGCTGCTGTCCGGCAGCGAGACGGCGCCCCACGCGCCATCGTCGAACTGCGGATGATGCCAGGCGCGCCCATTGCCATCCTGCGGGCCGAATTGATCGCCGGTCCAGATGGCCGATCGCTTCCATGACAGCGTCTGCACGACGAACTGTCCCTCGGTCGAAAGCGGCAGATGCTCGTCATTCTGGGCCGACGACGAGGCAGGGTCGGCGGAGGAGAAGGCGATCGTCAGGGCAGCAACAAGAAACAACCTGCATGCGCTCCGATCGGACATGGTGCTCCTGCGTTGACCGGGAGTTGCGCTCTTCTCAGATGCAACCCCCGGTCAACAGTTGACAGAGCCGCTTGTAGTGGTCGGCCGTTACCGATTCAAGGCGTCCCAGTAGTCACGAATATCCCAGCCGACGTGCTCCATCAGGCGCAGCTCAGTCTTCAGCGCCTGCAGATCGGCTTGCATCATCGCGTCACCTCTGCTGCTAAAGCCGTCCATCACGGCTTCGACGGCTGCTATGTGGGCAGCCGTGATCATCGCTCCGCCCGGCGCGGCCGATTGTGGATCAACGACGGCGCGGAACAGCGGCATCCATAGCGTGAGCGATTGGGCGACTTGCGACCTGAACGCGCCATCCGTCACCAGGATCGCGGCTGCGTTGAAGCGATGGCGCGTGTAGAGCGTAATCCACGTTCGGCCAAGTGGCGTCTGCGCCAGCACATCGTCGCGCAGGGCCCACAGCACTTGCAAGTCGGCCTGTGCCGTTGGATTGCCGGCCGTAGCTACCTGCGCGCTGCACTCAATCGGGCAATTGGGCTCGCCGCCGCAGTTGTCCTGGGCCAGGCGCGGCCCATTGATCAACTGGGAGGTGACGGCGCGTTGGGCGTTCAGCCGGCCGGTGGCAGTGCGCCAACGCGCCGAACTCGGCAGGAATAGCCTGTAGGTGAGTGCGCTCAGGTCGAGCGGTGCGGCCGGCATGGCGACCTCGGCCATCGCCGCGCGCGTCGCAGGGAAGTCGTCCGCCGTCTGATACAGCGCCTGCCAGACCTGGTCGTTCGTCCAGCCTGGGTGGGCCGACCACACCAGGCCGGCGACGCCGGCTACGTGCGGAGTCGCGGCGGATGTGCCGCTCTCGGTGCGGTAGCCAACTTGCCACTTCAATGCATCCTGGTCACTCACGCCGAATCAAAGGCAGATAATTCATGCTCAATCGCGTGACTAAGCGCTGCTCAACTTGCTCGTTTCCAGCAGCGTCGATAGCTGTAAGGGTAATGATGTTCTTTCCGACACCTAAAACTACCGCAATGGAATATGAGCCGTCGGGTTGAACATTGACAGTTCGTCCATCTACAATTAGTGCAGCTCCCGGCTCCACTTGGCCAGCGAATGTGATGATTGGTGTGGTTGTGACGTGGCTAGGTGGAGGAGTGCTAATGGCGAGCAACGGTGGCGTGAGGTCGAGTGTTACGGTCTTAGTGAGTGCGGTGCTCAATCCGGTCACATTCGTGGCAAGCACTGACACACTATTTGCACCTTCGACTAACTGTACGACTGCTGAGAACGAGCCGCTTGAACTGACGGCGACATATAGTGGACCCCGAAAACTGGACACGAGAGAAGCCCGAAATAAGGTAGAGTGAAAGGCAGAGATCAGACATGAGGAAGCGATTCACGAACCAATTTAAGGCCGAGGCGGCGCTGGACACGTTGCGCGGCGACAAGACGATCGGACAAATAGCCAGCGAACGGGGGATAGCCCCGACGCAGTTGAGCCAGTGGCGTTCGACGGTGCTGAAAGGGTTGCCGAGCTTGTTCGGAGACGAACAGCGGGCACTCGACCAGTTGCGGGCTGAGCATGACGCTGAGCGCGAGAAGCTGTATGCCGAGATTGGACGGTTGACCAGTGAGTTGACCTGGTTGAAAAAAAGATGGCCGCAGAGTTGACACGGGATCAGCGGGTGGGGCTGATCGATTGGCAACGCGCCGAACTCGATCTCAAAACGCAAGCCGAGTTGTTGGGATTGAATCGGAGTGGACTGTATTACACACCGGTGGCGGTGTCGGCCGAAGAGGTAGCCATCAAGCACAAGATTGACGAGTTGCACACGGCCTATCCGTTCTTCGGTTCGCGCAAGATTGCGCTGGAGTTGGGGATCAATCGCAAAGCCGCGCAGCGCCACATGCGCGAGATGGGAATTGCGGCGATCTACCCAGGGCCGAACTTGAGCCGCCGACGCGCCAAAGCTGCGATTTACCCGTATTTGCTGCGGCATCTGACGATTGACGCGCCGAACGTCGCCTGGGGCATCGACATTACGTACATCCGTTTGCGCACGAGTTGGATGTATCTGGTGGCGGTGATGGATTTGTTCTCACGCTTCGTGTTGGCTTGGCAGATGGACGACACGTTGGAGATGCCGTTCGTGCTGGAGGCGGTAGATCGTGCCTTGGCGATCACCACGCCCCAGGTGTGCAACAGTGATCAAGGCAGTCACTTTACGAGTCCAGAGTATCTCGACCGGCTCACCCAGGCGGGAGTGCAGATCAGCATGGATGACAAGGGCCGAGCGATGGACAACATCTTCGTCGAACGGCTGTGGCGCAGCGTGAAGTATGAGGAGGTGTATTTGAAAGACTACGCCACGCCGCGTGAAGCACGCCAAGGCGTGGGCGACTACTTGAACTTCTATGACTATCGGCGGATGCACCAGGCGTTGGACTACCGCACGCCGGCCGAGGTGTATTTTGGGTCAGGCTCTTTCCTTAAAAGGGATGGCTGGACAGTATGCGCTGCATCCAACGCTCTGGATGGAGTGAGGTAAGCCGAGCTCAAGTCGAGCAATGGACAATCGAATTCACAAGCAGCACTCCACCTGAAAAGGTGTTTCGTGTCTTGACAATGGGGTCCACTTTAATTGCTATGCTCGCTTCTCAGATGAAGGATACCTGCCCTATATGCGGTGGAGCGGCCTATATCTTTGGCCATGCAGACGTCCTTGGTAAGTTCAAGGCGTGCTACAGGCGATGTCAGGCTTGTGGTTTTATTTATCCGGAGGATCCAATTTGGCTTGATGAGGCCTATTCCGACGCAATTACGCGAAGCGATATCGGCTTGATCAGTAGAAACGCCCTGTATGCGCGGATTACGGCCGTACTCATCGCCATGGCCTTTGATCCCCACGGCAAATTCATTGATTATGGTGGCGGCTACGGTATGTTCGTGCGGATGATGCGCGATGCCGGGTTTGATTTTTACCGGCAGGATAAGTTTTGCGAAAACTTGTTCGCCCAACAATTCGAAGCTGAGGAGATCGGAAGCGGACAATACGAATTGTTGACCTCTTTTGAGGTGTTCGAGCATCTCACCAATCCGGTACCGGAGATCGAAACGATGCTCTCGTATTCGCGCAATATTCTGTTCAGCACCGTTTTAGTACCTGACCCCGCGCCTGCCCTAGGAACGTGGTGGTATTACGGGTTGGAGCACGGTCAGCACGTTGCACTTTATACGTACCAGGCGCTGCAGCTAGTGGCGCGCCGATTCGGTCTGCATTTTTACACCGATGGCCGCGCCTTGCATTTGTTCTCCGAAAAAAAGTTGCCGTCGCGGTTGTTCGCCTTGGCCGCACGACCCAGAATCGCAACGGTGCTGAGTTTCGTATTCAGACGTCCCTCATTGCTTCAAGCAGATTATGCCAAACTCACCGGTCAAGAGATCCGATGATGGTGCGTCCTCCGATCGCATCCTGATCAATGACTCGATTCTGTTCCCGAAAATCCAGCGAGGGGTGGCGCGCTATTTTCATCATATCCTCGACGCGCTAATCGCTACATATGGTGAGCGTGTGACCGTTTATTCGTCGGTGATGCGCAACTATGGTCCTGCACGGCATATAACCGCGCCAGCAGGCTTTTCTTTTCGCGGTAGTGCGCGAGTCGGCATTAATTGGCTGGTGAAAAGAGTGAGAGATAAACAACTCAGGCGCATCATCAGCCGAGAGCACCCTCGTTTGATCTACAGCCCTTACTACGGCGGGGTGTATAAAGGCGTGCCGCAGATTTTTACCGTTTACGACATGATTCACGAGCGCTTTCCCACCTATTTCAGTTCGTCCGATCTGGAGACGCGCCGGTTTATAGCCGAGAAGAGAAAATGTCTTGAGAGCGGGACCCTGCTCATAGCAGTCAGCCGGAATACTGCAGATGACATCGTGCGCATCTACCCCCACGTCGCCCCAGAACGGATTCGAGTTGTTTATCACGGCGTTGACGAAGCTTTCTTTGCCCACAATGTTCAGGCATCCTTCAGATGCGAACGACCCTACTTCTTGTATGTTGGCCATCGTTCGCGATACAAAAATTTTTTGACGTTAATCCGTGCTTATAGCGTAGCTGGCCTGGCCAATCAATACGACATTAAAGTCGTATCCCCCTCAGGCAGTGGCTTTGAGCGATCGGAAGGGGAATTAATTGCCCGGTTGGGTCTTTCCGGTCACATCCATCTTGTGACTGCTCTCGGCGAGCGTGATTTGATCGAGTATTACGCGGGTGCTGTAGCGCTCGTTTATCCCTCAGAGTATGAGGGGTTCGGTCTACCTATTCTGGAAGGCATGGCTGCAGGGACGGTTGTGCTGACCTCAAACGTGTCGTCGATGCCGGAAGTAGGCGGAGATGTTGCAATCTACTTTGATCCGACCAGCCCCGATTCAATTGCCCAAGCGATGCGAGTAGCGGCCCGCTTGCGGCCGGAGGAGCGGCAGAACATCATCGCACGCGGCATCGCGCGTGCGATGATGTTCTCTTGGCGCCGCTGCCAGGAACAAACAGTCGCCGTGCTACGCAGCCTGGATGAAATTTCGGTTGTTTGAGACTGGTTGCATTTTAAGCCGGCAAGGAGTCTGATTCAAACGAATGGAACCTGAAGTGACCGTCATCACGGTGGTCTTTAACGGTAGAGAGAAGATTGAGGGCACGATAGCGAGCGTGGCTTCGCAGGAGGGCGTCAACGTAGAGCACGTCGTTATTGACGGTGGCTCAACGGATGGAACCGTGGAAGCTATTAAGAAGCATGCGCGCGACATCGCATTCTGGACCAGCGAGCCCGACAGAGGTATCTACGATGCGATGAACAAAGGGGTGGCGCATGCGAGAGGTGAGTGGGTGCTCTTTTTGGGTTGCGGAGATGCTTTTGCTTCGAATGACGTCGTTGCTGAATGTATGCAGGCAGCTCGGCAATACTCGCTGAGAAAGCAGCGCCCTGCTGTAGCGTTGATATTCGGCGACGTTCGCTACGATACCGGCCTGGTCTTTCGGTCTTCAATGGGCTGGCGTTTGCTCTTGCGCAACACGATTCATCATCAGGGTGCCTTTTACCATCGCAGTCTCTTCGATTCCTTTAGATACAATATCGAGCATCGCTTGATGGCAGACTACGAGCTGAACCTGCTCATTTATCGGCGTCGCCTTCCTGTGCTGCAGCTTGATAAGATCATCTCGATCTGCGAAGCCGGTGGCCGGAGCGCAGCGTTGTCGAATCGCTGGCGTTCCATAGATGAACTCAATGCCATTCGTAAGCAGTATGTGGCACCGCCGATCAACCTTTTCATGAGTGGCGTTCTGTTTGCCAAGACTGTAGTCCGAATGAATGTGCTGAGGTCACGCTGACATGGACTTGATTGAGCAAGCCTTGCAGAGCCCGGTTTATCTGGTGTTGATTGTCTTCATTGGTGGGCTGTATTGGGTTGCGTATCGCTCAAGCATCTATTACGTGTTCGACCCCATCGTGCCGTTGCTGCTGAACTTTACCTTCTCCGGAGCGTTCGTCGTCTGGATGGGCGCAAGTGGGATCATCAGATCGGATTACCTGTGGGTGTACATTGCGTGCAGCATCGCCTTTACATTCGGATTTTGGCTGGGGCGAGCGCGGTGGCGCTTGGGAGATAGACCGAACGGCAATGGCGGGGATAGTGCCCGACGTCATACGAAGTACACCCTGCCGGGAAGGCTAGATCGCACGCATCTATATTATTTCGCATTGCTGCTGGGCTTGCTCAATTTTGCAACGCTGGTGTATGCGTTTCAGAACAGTGCCCTGGCGATACTTGCGGACGACCCGGTAGTTGATCGTGTGGCAGTTAACGCCGCGAATCGGTGGGTGAGTGTCATTATGACCGCCAGCGGCTCTGTAGGATTTTTGGTATCGGTTCTGCTTATCTTCTTGTCAAGAAAGCGATGGCGCAAGTTGATAAGTGCTACTTTGGCGGCCACGTTCTTGCTGAATTTCTTGTCGGCCGGAAGTAAATCGGCAATTTGGACGCTCGTGTTTACGCTTGGCGGCTTGATTGTCTATCTCAGGATCAATCGGTTTGCTGTGCCCCGTTGGGTCTATACCCTGAGCTATGCATTTATACCCCTCGGACTGGCCTACTTTATCCTTGTCACTTCGCTGCCGGGACTGGATAGCCGCAGTTGGCCGGTCAGACTCGTCATGCGGCTCGCCGGCAGCGGAGATGCCTACATCTTCTTCTTCGTTGCAGATCAATATGAGAGGCTCAAAGGTACTTACAACATCGTGACGTATCTGCTTCACAGCTTCACTGCCGGCCTGGGTATTAAACTAATTCCTTACAACATTGGAACGGCGCTGTATGGAAATGTGACAGGCAACTACTCAGGCATTGGGCCCAACCCACAACATGTCGTGGAGGCCATCGTGTTGTTCGGCATGTTCTTTGCTCCTATGTATTCGTTCGCTCTCGGTTGGCTAACCGCGTTTGCCCGGCGAGTGTTCATGCGTAAGTCGGGGAATGCCGGATTGATCTGCTTTCTGGTTGCATTTATCACTGCATCCACAATACCTGTTGACATCACGTTGTGGTTGTTCTACGTGCTTGCTCCCTTGGCAATCCTCCCTGTGCCCTATTTTGCCGGGAAGTTGCTGGCCCGAATGCAGCGCCGCAGGCCTATTCGCAAACTCGTTGTGGCGACTGTATGAAAATCTCCGTTTGCATGGCGACTTATAACGGCGCACAATATTTGCCGGCACAGTTGTCGTCCATCCTCTCCCAGCTTGGAGCCGATGACGAACTCGTCATTGTAGACGATGCATCCACTGATAAAACTGTATCCGTTATTCGCTCGTACGGCGATGCGCGGCTGAATCTGGTGTGCAACCCCAGCAACCAAGGCGTCGTGAAAACTTTTGAGAGGGCGATTGCGCTGGCCACAGGCGATGTCATATTGTTGTCCGACCAGGATGACTTTTGGCTCGACGGCAAGGTAGCGATGCTGCAAGCTCTCTTTGCGAGTGATGAGGTTGACTTGGTGGTGCATAATGCTATAGTCATCCAAGGTAACGTTGCCTCGAACCGATCGTTGTTCGAGATGCGCGACAGTGGGCCGGGAGTGATTAAGAATGTCATCAGTAATACCTATGTGGGCTGTTGCATGGCTTTCAGATCATGTATTCGAAAGCACACGCTGCCCATTGCCTCACACCGCGGGGTGGTGCACGATGGTTGGATCGGGATCTTGGCTGAGCTGTATGGCTACCGTATTAGGTTCATAGACACCCCGTTGATTTTGCATGTTCGGCATGGAGGCAATACCACGACGCTGAAGAGGCGTAACTTGGCAGTCGTCGTCCGCGACCGTGTCAATTTTGTCGCCTCGCTCGTTTGGCATGTCGTGTGCGCTCGCTCCGATGCTACCCAGTCTTCTTCATTCGACTGCACAACCTGATCTTGTCGTGTGTAGATGCACAATGCCCTCGCAAGCGTCATATTCACGCCCTGCGCATCTCCCTCGCCCTCGCTTTCTTAGAGCACAGATGGCGCCACCGACCAAAAAAGGAGTTTCTTCTGTGCGCGCCTGTCTGACGGGTATCCAGCTCGAACATAAGCAAGTGGCTCGTGGCGTGTTGACGGTAGGCGCGTTTGTTCTGCTGGCCAAGCTCATCGCAATGGTCAAAGAAATGGCAGTCGCATGGCGATACGGCACCGACCCCATCGTGGATGCCTATCTGTTTGTCTTCAACCTCATCCAATATCCGGCGAACATCTGGTCCGGCGTGATCGGTGTTGTGTTGGTGCCCTTCGCTATTCGCTTGCGACACATTACCCCCCACGATCTGGCGACATTCCGTGCGGAGTTGCTGGGGGCTTCAATAATCACGGCTGGTGTGTTGGGTGTAGTTGCGTGGTTAGTCATACCGTGGTTAGTGCAACAGCCATGGATCGGTTTAGCGGTTGAGCAAGTGGCGCTCGCCATCGCGATTGTTGCTCCGGCGGCAGCCATCTTGGCAGTGAGCGTCTTGAGCGCCGTGTGGGCGGCGTGGACGATGGCCGGGAACCGTCACATTAACACCCTACTTGAAGCGACACCGGCGCTGATGATCTTGTTGGGTGTGCTTGTGCTCGGCGGGCCGAACACTCTGATGTGGGCGACGCTCGTTGGATTTGTGTTGCAGGCGGTACTGTTGTTGCTGGGGGTGAAAGCGCGTGGCGATGTAGAGTTGCCGTCGTTTGTCCTCTCTTCTCCGCACTGGCACTCGTTTTTGTCCGGCCTGGGTGTTCTGCTGTTGAGTCAGTCGTTGATTGGCGCACTTGGGCTGGTGGATCATCTGTTTGCTGCGCGTCTGGGAGTCGGTGCAATATCGAGCTTGGGCTATGCCGATCGAGTGCTTAGCCTGATATTGACGCTTGGCGCGACCACCGTGGGGCGTGCGCTCTTGCCGGTATTGTCGCGGGCGCACATGCAAAGCAAAAACGGGATCGGGCAAATAGCATTTCAGTGGGCGTTCATACTGGGGAGCATTGGTCTGGCCGTTGCTATTGTCGGTATCAGCCTGGCGCCGACGGGCGTAGAGGTGCTCTTTCAGCGCGGGCGGTTCACTGCGGAAGATACGCGGCAAGTTGCCGAGGTGTTGCGCTACAGTCTGGTGCGAGTGCCTTTCTATTTCACTTCGCTGGTCCTCGTCTATGCGTTGTTCAGTCAGGGACGGCAGCGGGTAGTCGCGGTAGTAACTGCGTTAGGTGTGATGGTTAAGTTCTTGCTGGCGCTCGTGCTTGTGCCTGTGCTAGGGCTCGGTGGACTCGTCTTGGCGACTGCGGGCGTGTACCTGACGACGAGCGCTTCTTACGCCTGGCTGCTTCACATGGACGATGCGTCACTGAATCGGCGTCCATCATCCGATCGATAGGTCTGTCCCGATTCATCTTCGAAGCGATACACCTGCCCCCTACGGCTGAATGGAGAGCGCAATGAGTAAGCGGTTGTTGTTCTATTTGCCCTCGCTTTCGGCCGGTGGCGCGGAGCGCGTATGCTCTCACCTGGCAAATTATTGGGCTGAGGCAGGCCATCGGGTCCTGGTAGCGACGCTGTCGGCACCCGAAACCGATCACTATCGTTTGCATGCATCGGTAAAACGCTGTTCGCTAGGGCTACTAGTTGCCAGCAGTAACCCGGCGGTGGCTGTGTGGAGAAACGTGCAACGAATACAGCGCTTGCGAGGCCTGTTGCGAAAAGTCGCTCCCGACGCCGTAGTTGCGTTCATGGCATGGCCAAGCGTGATTCTCGCCTTTGCGCGCGTCGGATTCAGGCACATCATATGCATCGGATCTGAGCGGATGCATTCTCCTTCCTGGCCGCTGGGCCCGATTTGGGAAAGGCTGCGCTCGGTGAGCTATGGATGGTTGGATGGGATCACGGCGCTTACCGAGGCCAGTGCTGTGTGGTTGCGAGCGCATACGCGTGCGCGGCGCGTGGCAGTCATCCCTAATCCAATACCGTACCCTCTACCGGATCACCCACCGTATCTTGATCCCTTTTCTGTGGGCATGCCTGGGCGGAAGCGCTTATTGGCCATCGGTCGCCTCTCTCATGAAAAGGGGTTCGATTTGTTGCTCGCCTCGTTTAGTGAGCTGGCGCGCAACTTCGAAAGCTGGGAGTTGGTGATATTGGGCGAAGGGAAGTTGCGACCCGACCTGGAGCGACAGATTGCGTCGCTTGGGTTAAGCGGTCGTGTCTATTTACCCGGTGTGGTCGGTAATGTTGGAGCCTGGCTTTCCTCGGCGGAGCTGTTTGTGTTGAGTTCGCGCTCCGAGGGATTCGGGAATGTGCTGGGCGAAGCGCTTGCATATGGTTTGCCGGCAGTGAGCTTCGACTGTGACAGCGGTCCGCGAGCCATTATTCGACACGGCGTGGATGGCCTGCTCATTCCGGCTGGAGATACTGCTGGGTTATCGAATGCTCTTAGTCGCTTGATGAGAGATGATCATCTGCGCGCCGAGATGGCCGCGCGCGCGACTGAGGCGCGGCAGCGTTTTGCCATCCATCGCGTGGCAGGCGCATGGGAACAGTTGATCGAGTCGCTGCGCGAGTCACGTCTCGACTCGAGGAATGACGGTTGAGCAAGTCGTCTGCCGATGCCTAGGGCTATTTTCGTGTTACGTAGAGACGGAATCGAGAGCAACGGCGTTTGCTCAAGCTGAAGCTGGTGCGCTTATGAGTCATCGTGTGTCTGTATTTCTGCCGTCCGTAGCCGGGGGAGGCGCCGAACGCGCGATGGTGAATCTGGCACGGGGATTTGCCAGACGAGGCCTCGAAGTTGATTTGGTGCTTGCCGGCGCCGAAGGTCCGTACCTGAGTGAAGTGGATAAGTCGGTGAGCGTTATTGACCTTCATTCTCGTAGAGTCTCACAAAGCCTGCCGGCGCTAGTGCGCTATCTTCGCCAGCGACGGCCTCGAACACTGGTTTCTGCGCTGGATCATGCCAACGTTATTGCTCTGATAGCGTGCAGGCTCATAGAGGTGTCTCCTAGAACGCTGATAAGTGTGCAAAACACAATTTCAGCCCACCTGAAACATATAAAAGTTAAGCGGGATCGCATCTTGCCTCTCCTCATGCGGGTGACGTATCCATGGGCCGACGTTGTCGGCGCTGTCTCTGGAAGTGTGGCCAAAGAGCTGATCGGTCATCTGCATGTGCCGGCGCATAAAGTCAGGGTTGTGCCTAACCCGGTTGTAACCGCAGAATTACATACCAAGGCCGATGCTCCATTAGATGAACATCCCTGGTTTGCTTCAAATCAACCCCCTGTAGTTTTGGCTGTCGGGCGTCTGACGGCCCAGAAGGATTTCGGGTCGCTCATCCGCGCATTTGCCATTGTGCGTCGAATGATGCCTGTGCGGCTGATGATTCTAGGCGAAGGCGAACATCGGCAAGTGCTGGAGGAGCTCGTGAGGGGCAGGATGCTGACAGCCGATGTGGCGTTGCCTGGATTTGATCCAAACCCATACAGGTATATGCGTCGTGCGGCGGTTTTCGTGTTATCTTCCCTTTGGGAGGGTTTGCCCACCGTGCTGATCGAGGCGCTCGCCGTGGGCACAGCGGTTGTCTCAACGAATTGCCAGAGCGGCCCGGCCGAAATCTTGGAAGGCGGCAAGTGGGGACGTCTGGTGCCAGTCGGCGATGTTCAAGCGCTTGCCAGCGCGATACGCGAGACGTTGCTGATGGATGCACCATACGATCGCAAGGCAGCCCAGCAGAATATGAGGGAGCGGTACGGTGAGGATAAAGTGGCGCAGTACTACATAGAGATGCTGAGCGACCGGTCAAAAATCTCACAGCTCTCGACTGAGATGTGATCAGGATGCGACGACGCTCACAAGAGACACGCAGAGGATGACGCAGCGATGTTATGCCAGCCGATCAAGTTACCCGACAACTGCAGGCCACGTCTTATCTATCTCACTACTGATCTTTCCTATGGTGGTGCTGAGACACAACTCATGCAACTCGCCATCCGCATGAAAATGCTCGGCTGGGATGTGCGCGTGGTCTCGATGTTGTCTTCACACATCTATATTGGCGAGCTGAATCATGCAGGCATACAGGTGGACACATTGGGAATGACGCGAGGCGTGCCTGACCCTCGGGCATGTTTTCGTTTAGCAACGTTGTTAAGAAAACATCCACCTCAAGTGTTGCACGCGCACATGTACCACGCGAATGTGCTTGCCCGCCTCACGCGTCTATTGGCCCCGATTCCTGCTTTGATCTGCACAGCCCACAACACTTACGAATCCTCGACGCGTACGA
>JAIMBB010000095.1 GCA_023511655.1 Anaerolineae bacterium | reverse complement strand
CCCCTACATCACTCACCGCCCCTACAACGGGCGGCGGTGAGTGATGTAGGGGCGGCCCTGCGTGGCCGTCCGTCCATATGTGCCAAACGCAAGCAGGCACACAGGCCTGCCCCTGCAAGAAAATGCCCCCGTGCGCGAACGCACCCCAGTTGCCCTCTTCAGCTACAATCAACGCGCATGGCGGCGAGTCAGTTGGCAGGAAATTTGATCAATCGCGAGTTGAGTTGGTTGGAGTTCAACCGCCGAGTGTTGCAGGAGGCGCAGGACCCGACCAACCCCTTGTTGGAACGCGCCAAGTTCCTTGCTATCTTCGCCACCAACCTCGATGAGTTCTTCATGATCCGCGTGGCGGGCTTGCGCGAACAAGTGTTGGCGGGCGTGACCAAGCCGGGTCCGGAGGGCATCCCGCCGGCGCACACGCTCGAGCTGGTCAATCAGCGCGTGCGCACATTGCAGGCCGAACACCTGCGCACCTGGTGCGATGAGATTCGGCCGGCGTTAGCCCAGCATGGCGTGTGCGTGCTGGGCTGGCATGAGTTGAACGAGCAGCAGCGTGCCACAGCCAAGGCATACTTCTACCGCACCGTATTTCCCACCCTCACGCCGCTGGCGGTTGATCCGGCGCATCCCTTCCCGCACATCAGCAATCTCAGCTTGAGCCTGGCTGTCGTCATTCGAGGCGAAAGGGGGCGCCTGCGCTTCGCACGGGTCAAAGTCCCGCCCCTGTTGCCCCGCCTGTTGCCGCTGAACGAGTGTGCCGACGACGATCGCTGCGAGCGCTGCTTCGTGTGGCTGGATCAGATCATCGCTGCCAACATCGGCGCGCTCTTCCCGGACATGGATATCGCCGGCACGTATGCCTTCCGCGTCACGCGCGACGCCGACATCGAGATTCAGGAGGATGAGGCCGACGACCTGCGCTCGACCGTCGAGCGTTCGATCAGGGATCGCCGCTTCGGCAGGGTGGTGCGCCTGGAGATTGCCCACGACATGCCCGAGGAGGTGTGCGCCATCCTCAAGGAGAACCTTGACCTGACCAGCCAGGAGGTGTTTCGCCTGGCCGGGCCGCTGGATTTGAGCAGCCTGTGGGAGCTGCATCGCTTGCCCCTGCCGGAGCTGAAAGATCCGCCGCTGGTGCCGCGCATCCCTCGCGATCTGAACAACAGCGAGGACATCTTCGCGCGCATCCGGCACGGCGATGTGTTGTTGCATCATCCCTACGATTCGTTCGCTCCGGTGATCGAGTTCGTGCGCGCGGCTGCGCGCGATCCCAACGTGCTCGCCATCAAACAAACGCTGTATCGGGTGGGGACGAACTCGCCCATCGTCGAAGCCCTCATGGAAGCCGTCACTAACGGCAAACAGGTCGCCGTCCTGGTGGAGCTGAAGGCCCGTTTCGACGAAGAAAACAACATTCAGTGGACGCGCGCGCTGGAAGAAGTGGGCGTGCATGTGGTGTATGGGTTGCCCGGTTACAAAGTGCACACCAAGATTTGCCTGGTGGTGCGGCGCGAGCACGATGGCGAAATTCGCCGCTACGTTCACCTGAGCACGGGCAACTACAACGCCGGCACGGCGCGCGTGTATACCGACCTCGGTCTGTTCACCTGCGACGAGGAAATCGGCCAGGATGCCACCGAGCTGTTCAACAACTTGACCGGCTACTTCAAACAAACCTCCTACCGCCGCCTACTGGTTGCACCGGTCTCCTTGCGCAGACGCATGACCGAATTGATCGAGCGCGAAATCGAACATCATCTGCAACACGGCGGCGGGCATCTGATCTTCAAAGTGAATCAGTTGGTTGACCCCGAAATGATCGGGTTGCTGTATCGCGCATCGCAGGCGGGCGTGAAGGTGGATTTGCTCGTGCGCGGCATGTGTTCATTGCGGCCGGGCGTGCCTAACCTGAGCGAGAACATTCGTGTGGTCAGCATCGTCGGTCGGTTCCTGGAGCACAGCCGCGTGTATTACTTCCGCAACAACGGCGAAGAGGAGATCTATTCCGGCAGCGCCGACTTGATGGAACGTAACCTCGACCGGCGCGTCGAGACAGTGTATCCGATTCTTGATCCCTCCCTTCGGCGGCGGATCAAAGTCGAGGTGCTCGAACTCGGCCTGCGCGACAACGTCAAAGCGCGGATCATGCACCCCGATGGGACGTATACCTTCGTCAGCCGTGGCCAGGGAGAAGAAAAGATTAACAGCCAGCTCAAGCTGCTCGGCATCGGCTGCGATTGAGGGCGGACCGAGTCTCGACACGGTCCTCGGTTCGTGTGCGAAGTCAGTAGGGCGGGTGGGACTCGAACCCACACGCTGCTTCCGCAGCAGAAGATTTTAAGTCTTCGGCGTCTGCCATTTCGCCACCGCCCCATACAACGGTCGGCAGAGTTTGCCATGTCGCCGCAGTTTAGGATAGCTCCGCCGGCAAAGCTATCGCTGCTTTCATGGTAAGATTCAGTCGAGAGGCGACATCGCAGGCTTGTGTGCAAGTGTAACATGAGACTGGGCCGACCTCATGAACTGCGCGCGCTTTGCGAGCTGTGTTGGTCTGAGCGATGGCCGCGCTGGGCACTGCTGGCGCGCTCCCGATTCATGCAAGCTTAGGGCATCCGAAGCGCATACGCGCTCATCAGGAAAGGTGGCCGAGTGGTTTAAGGCGGCGGTCTTGAAAACCGCTGTGGGGCTTTGTCCTCACCGTGAGTTCGAATCTCACCCTTTCCGCTCGGAGTGAATCCGACTACCTCAAGGGGAGGTGCCGGAGTGGACGAACGGAGCCGCCTGCTAAGCGGTTGTCCGGGTAAAACTGGACCCAGGGTTCGAATCCCTGTCTCCCCGTCAAGAGGGCGACTCGCTGCAGTCGCCCTCGTTTTTTGCTTCGATCGCCCGGCGCACCACGCCGCCGGCTTTCGCCAGCCGGGTGCGGGCTTGCACCGGCGTGAGGTGCGCCAGATGCGAAACAATCGCCGTCTTCACCTCGCCATTGCACCTGGCCAGCAATTGTGAGGCTTGTTCGGGAGATAGGTGGCAAGCCTGCGCGACGATCCGGCGCGCACGCGCACGCAGCTTGTTGTTCGTCGCCTGCACGTCCACCATCAGGTTGCCGAACGTCTTGCCCAGCTTGATCATCACACCGGTGCTGATGGTGTTGAGCACCAGCTTGGTCGCCGTGCCGGCTTTCATGCGCGTCGAGCCGCTGATGACCTCCGGTCCAACGATTGGGGCGATGACGATGTCGGCGGTGCGATGGAGAGGTGTATCGGCGTTGCACGTCAACCCCAGCGTGAGCGCGCCGCGCGCCTTGGCTTCGGCCAATGCCCCGAGCACATAGGGCGTGTTGCCGCTGGCGGCGATGCCCATAACACAATCGCGCTCCCCTACGCCGGCGGCAGCCATATCTGCACGGCCTTGTGCAGCGTTGTCCTCTGCGCCTTCGATCGCGCCGGTGAGCGCTGCCGGTCCACCGGCGATCAGCCCAATCACCTGGGTCGGCGAGGCGTTGTAGGTCGGCGGCATCTCGCTGGCATCCAGCACACCCAGCCGGCCGGAAGTGCCTGCGCCCACGTAGATCAGCCGACCGCCCTGGCTCATGCGTTTGGCGATGGCGTCAATGGCCTGGGCGATCTGCTCACGTTGCGTCGCCACGGCGAGCGCCACGCGGCGATCTTCGGCATTGATGAGGTCTACGACTTCGAGCGTGCTGAGACAGTCTATGTTGTATGTGGCGGGATTGCTGGCTTCTGTCGTCGGGTCTGTTGCTTGCCTGGTTGCGCTCAACACATCTGTGGCCGGCGGGGTTCGGCCGGGCGTGATGCTACCCAGCACAACCGGATGCTGCGCGCCAGTAGCAGCCGGCAAGTTGCCGGGGCGGCCATGCCATGTCTCATAGGCCAATACGGCGAAGGCGACTGCTTCTTTTGCCTGGGCTGGCATCCCCAGCTCATCCGATATACGCACTTGCACCGGTTGCCCGTTCGGTCCACAGTTGGCCAGCGCCTGCGCGAGAAAGCGCATCAACGTGGGGTTGTGCGCCCCGCCGCCGGAGACGATCACTTCGTCGGCCGGCCGCGGCAGAAAGGCGCGATGGGCCTGGGCGATCGAGGCTGCCGTGAACATGCTGAGCGTCGCCACGATGTCCTCGCCGCTCAGCCCAAGCGCTATGCCGCGCTGCCAGATGTATTCGCCGAACTGCCTGCCGAACATTTCCCGGCCAGTCGTCTTGGGCGGCCGCTCGGCGAGGTAGGGGTGCTGCATCAGCTCATCGAGCAGGCCGGCGTGGATTCGCCCGCGCGCAGCGATGGCGCCGTCGCGATCGTAGTCCAATGAACCGCCGGTCAGCCGGCGCACGGCATCGTCAATCAGCATGTTGCCCGGGCCGACGTCGAAGGCGAAGGCGCGCTCCGCGATCTCCACTCTCGTCCCCCCGTTGCCTTGTGCAGCGTTAGAGGATGAAGCTGCAAGTGGGAGACCGAAAGTCGGCCCATGCGGTGGCAGGTAGGTGAAGTTAGCGATGCCACCGATGTTGAGCGCGGTTCGCACGCGCGTCGGGTGGGTAAACAACAGCGCGTCCACATAGGCGACCAGCGGTGCGCCTTGCCCGCCGGCAGCCATGTCGCGCGTGCGAAAGTTGGCGATGGTGGGGATGCCGGTCGCTTCGGCGATGATGGCTGGTTCGCCCAGTTGCAGCGTCGAGGCGTTTGCGCCAGTGGGGATGTGCCAGAGCGTCTGGCCGTGACTGCCGATGAGTTGCACGTCGTCGGGCCGGAGGCCGGCGGCGCGGATGCAATTCAGCGCTGCATCGGCAAACGCGCGCCCGATGGCGAAGTTCAACGCACATAGCCGATCTACTGTGCCGCTCTCCGGGCGAAAGCAGGCAAATAGCTCGGCGCGCAGCTCGGGTGGGTAAGGCGTCGAAGCCAGGTGCACGATGCGCCATTGCAATTCCGGCGGCGCCCCGGATAGCGCCACCAGCGCGGCGTCAACACCATCCGCAGAGGTGCCGGACATCAAACCGAGGACGAGCATATGTGGGATTGTAGTCGCTGGGGTATGCTGGGGTGCATTCGCCAGCAGGGGCGTTTGTAGGGTCAGCCCTGCGTGGCTGCCCGTTTGCGTATGCGTCGAACGCGGGCAGTCACACAGCCCTGTCTCTCAGATGCAGTTCGCAGATTAGACTTGTTGGGCATGGTCATCACCGGATTGCATCGTTTGATTCGTGAAGGGGCAGTTGCGTTGCGCGGCCGGCGCATCGGCCTGGTGACGCACGCTGCCGCTGTGTTGCCCGATTTACGCGCTGCGCCCGACGTCATGGTTGAGTCGGGCATCGCGTTGAGGGCACTCTTCGGCCCGGAGCACGGCCTGGATGGGGCCGCCGAGGATGCCGACCCCGTCGCGCACACCGTTCATCCCCGCCTCGGCATCCCGATCTATAGCCTGTATGGCGAGACGCGCACGCCAACGCCGGACATGCTGGCAGATTTGGACGCGCTGGTCTTCGACATGCAAGACGTGGGCGTCCGGTTCTACACCTACATCAGCACGCTCTTTCACGTCATGCGCGCCGCGAGCGCAGCCGGTTTGCCTTTGATCGTGTTGGACCGACCCAATCCGATCAACGGCGTCGCGGTGGAAGGGTCGACGCTTGAGGCAGGCTTCGAGTCGTTCGTCGGGGTTGCGTCGTTGCCTATTCGCCATGGCATGACCATAGGCGAGCTGGCGCGCTGGATGAACGACGTCTGCGGCTTACGAGCCGATCTGACCATCGTGCCGATGGCCGGCTGGCGCCGTGAGATGTGGTTCGACCAGACAGGGTTGCCGTGGGTGCCCACATCGCCGGCCATGCCACAGTTTGCCACGACCGTCGTCTATCCCGGCACGTGTCTGGTGGAGGGTACCAATCTCTCCGAGGGGCGAGGCACCGCGCTGCCGTTCGAGGTGGTGGGCGCGCCGTGGTTGGACGCGCATGATCTGGCTCAGGCCCTGAATGCGCTCGCGCTGCCGGGTGTGCGGTTCCGGCCGGCACACTTCACGCCCGCCGCGAGCAAACACGCCGGCCAACGTTGCCACGGTGTGCAGGTTCATGTGTTGGCGCGTGACAGCTTCTGGCCGACACGCGTAGGCGTGCATCTGGTTGCCGCCTGCCGCGCGCTGGCGCCCGATCGGTTTGCTTTTCTGCCGGCGAGCTGGGAAGGCGATACGCCCGAGGAACGCCGCCGGCCGCATTTCGATCTGCTGATGGGCAATGCGACGGTGCGGTCAGGGATCGAAGCAGGCACCGCCGTTGCCGATCTGGTCGCGAGCTGGCGTGCTGCTGAGGACGATTTTCAGCGTCAGCGTCGGCCATATTTGCTCTATGACTGAGGGACGGCTGGCGCGCCGACTGGTGCAGTGAGGTTGGACCTTGAAGTAGAGGTGCGTACTGCCGGCGCAAAAGTAACGGAGGCGCGTCGCGGCGCGCCTCCGTCGTTGTGTGGCGATGAGGCCCGTCCAATCACTTGCCGGTGGTCGCCGGCACGCTGCCTGGTCGGTAGATGCTCGATGCCGGGCTGGGCGCGCCGGGCGTGAAGTCCACATCCTGCGGGTAGGCGATGGTGCCATGCTCCATCGCGTCCAGGCCCTGGATTTCTTCCTCGGCGCTGACGCGCAGCCCGATCGTCTTCTTGATAGCGAAGAACAGGATGCCGGTCGTCGCCGCAGTCCAGACGCCGCAGGCGATCACGCCGATGAGCTGGATGATAAGCTGGCCCAGCCCGCCGCCGTGAAGCAGGCCGGTCACGCCGTTGAGCGAGGAGAAGATGCCCACGGCCAGCGTGCCCCATGCGCCGGCCACCAGGTGCACCGGTATCGCGCCGACCGGGTCATCAATCTTCAGCCTCTCCAGCACCCTGCCGAACAGCATTACCAATACGCCGCCGACGATGCCGATGATCACCGCATCCAGCGGTGTGACGAAGGCGCACGGCGCGGTGATGGCCACCAGGCCGCCCAGCACGCCGTTGAACGCCGCGCCGACGTTAGCCTTCTTTGAGGTGATGTAGCCATACACTACAGCGGCGGCTGCGCCGGCCGCTGCGGCCAGGTTGGTGTTCGCCGCTACCAGGGCCACGGCATCGGCGTTGCCGCCGGCGATGGCGAGCTGGCTGCCGGGGTTGAAACCGAACCAGCCCAGCCAAAGGATGAAGACGCCCAAACCGAACAGCGTAACCGAGTGGCCAGGAATGGCGTTCGCTGAGCCGTCGCTGTTGAAGCGGCCGATGCGCGGCCCGAGCGCCAGGGTGCCCATCAATGCAGCCCATCCGCCGACGCTGTGCACCACCGTCGAGCCGGCAAAGTCGCGAAAGCCACCGTCGGGCAACAGGCCGGTGGAATCGCCCAGCGTCCATAGCCAGCCTGTGCCCCACACCCAGTGCCCGAAGATCGGGTAGATGATTGCAGAGATCACGATGCTGTAGATCAAGTAGCCGCTGAACTTGGTGCGTTCGGCCATTGCACCGGAGACGATCGTGGCGGCCGTCCCGGCAAATACAAGCTGAAACAGCCAGAAGGCCAGCAACGGCACATTGCCGACGTCATCACCGGTTGCGCCCAGGAAGAAGTTGCTGGTGCCGAACAGGCCGCTGGCTACGCTGCCGAACATTAAGCCGTAGCCGATGGCCCAGTACCCCAGGCTGCCCATCACGAAGTCCATCACGTTCTTCATCATGATGTTGCTGGCGTTCTTGGCGCGGGTGAGGCCGGCCTCGACCAGGGCGAAGCCCGCCTGCATGAAGAACACCAGAAAGGCGGCCACCAATACCCACATCGTATCCACGCCGCGCAGCACCTCGGCAGTGGGATCGGCTTCCTGGGCGAAGACGAACCGGCTGCCGATCAGGAAAGTGAGCGCAGCTGCCGTCGGGCCGATCATGCGCAGGCCGAAATACTTCAATCGTCGGTTGCCCGACAAGGCAAAGCGGCGCTTTGTCGTAACGGTCATCGTTTGCATCATTGCACACTCTCTCCTTTCGATGGATGAACGGTTGTTTGAGTTCGTTATCAAAGGTCACGACCGACGACGGGGTAGGTCAGATTTGCCCGACCGGGCAAGTGAGTTGGGCGGTAAGTCACCATCCCTGGCCGGATGGCCGCGCGTCTGGGCGCTGTTTCAGATGCTGAGTCGTGCTTTTAAGCCTCACCTCCTGTGCATCCTCGTCTGTCTCTACAGGCTACGCCGGTCAACCGCGAATCCGAAAAACGTCGAAGCCCTCGACCGCAAACTGAACGGTCGAGGGCTTCGCGGGCCTCGCTGCAAAAAGAAAGCCCACGCTACAAGGAGTCGAGGGCTTCAAGGCGCTGTATTCGGTTGACAGGCCGAAATTCTAAAGGTGAAGCGCGGTTTGTCAAGGGTTTCACGAAGGCCCGGTGTAGCGCTGTCCGGCCCTGCGATGGACTCGCGCTCCGAAGCAATAGCGTGAGGCGATGCGAAATCGCCGGCGTCGGTCTGCCCTGGATGTGCGACCAGCGCGCACATTTGAATGAGTGTGCTGCCGCGTCGAACGTGGACACGCCGGCGTGGTAAATTGGGGCGGCGTCGTGGTCGAAGAATTCACTCAGCCGGTTCCGTTGTCTCGCTCCCTGTCACAATCGCGCCCGTTCACAGTGTTGTCGGTGCTGGCCATCGTCTTGTTGGCGCTGGCGACGGTGAGCCTGGTCGGTTACTTCATCATCTATCTGGTCTATGCGCGGGCGCTGCTGGCTTTCCCCTTCGACTATGACCAGGGCGAGGGGTTCGAGTTGTACGACGCTATCCGGCTCGCGCGCGGTGAGAACATTTACCTGGACAACGCGCAGTTCCCATTCTACTCCTCGAACTATCCGCCGGTCTATCGGCTGATGCTGGTGCCGCTGGTCTGGTGGTTCGGGCCGCATCTGTGGGTAGGACGGGTGGTGGCGTTCGCCGCATCACTGGTGATCGGTCTGCTGATCTTCTTCGCCGCGCGGCGGTTGTGGCAGGGGGAGATTGGCGACCGGCCGATCTTCCATCGCCTTACCTCTAATCTCGTCCCGCTGCTGGCGGCACTGGCCTTCTTCGCAGCGAACTACGTGTATCACGTCGGCCCGCTGGCGCGGGCACATTTGCCGATGGTGATGTTTGCCTTCGCCGGCATCTTGTGCCTGGAGGTGGCTTTCAACGAAGGGCGGGCGCAGGACGCAAGGTGGACCGGCGTTCGGTCTGCATCGTGTGCTTTCCTCGGCGTCGTGTTGCTGATCATCGCCGGCTTCACCAAGCTGCAAGCGGTGGATGCGCTGGCTGCCGGCTTCACCTATCTCCTCATCCGTCGGCCGAGGTGGTTCGCGACGGCGCTCGTCGCCAGCGCGCTGGTCACCGGCGTGATCGTGCTGGCGATGAACGCGGCGACGAATGGCCAGTTCTGGCTAAACGTGGTGCTGGCCAATGTGAACGAATACGATATCGCCGTCACCTGGCAGACCTACGGACAATGGTTCCGCCTGCAAGGTGTGTTGATCGTTTGCAGTGTGCTCTATGTGCTGTGGGACATCTTACGGGCGGCGCGCGCCCGTTCACTCCGGCCGATCACGATCTGGTCGCTGTACTTCATCGCCGGCAGCGCCATGGGCATGTTGACCGGCAAATGGGGCGCCGGCCCAGCCTACCTGATCGCCGCCATCGCGGCGTCGTGCGTTTGCACGGCCGGCCTGTTGGCGCGGCTGTGGGGATTGGAGATGAGCGACCGGAGATTGTGCGCGCGATCTCCGCTCTCCCATCTTCAACTCTCCGGTTCCCGGACTCTGGTCGCGCTCCTGGCCGCTCTCTTGTTCTCCTTCCAGGCTGTGCTCAACGTGCATCTGCCGACGAGCGGACGCATCTTCGGGACAGTTGCGCGCATCATCGGCGTGGCCGACGCGTCGTCCTATCCGCCGTATCCGTATTACGACTCGGCCGGCTTCACTCAGCTCGGCCATTTGCTCGATCCCGCCGATTCGGCAAACGGCTGGGCGATGGTGGAGATGATCCGCGGCGTGGAAGGGCCGGTATGGAGCGAGGAGGCCATGCTCACGTTGCTGGCCGGCAAAGACGTGGTGACCAACCCCACGCAACTACTCAACCTGTCCAAGAACGACATGCTCGATACATCGCAGATGATTGCGCTGATCGAACGACGCGCATTTGGCGCGGTGATCTTCCGCGCGTTGTTTTATCCCGACGACGTCAAGGAGGCCATCTTCCGCAACTATTATTGGGCGCGCAACTTCAAGATGAACGGCTTCGATTACTGGGTGCTGTTGCCCGCGCAGGGCGAGTGAAGGAGGGTTGGAATTGGAGGTCGAAGATGGCCGAGCTTGAGAACTCATCAGCGATTTCGTCGGACGATCGGACAGCGTCGCACGCTCAGTCCTCGCTTCCCGTCGCCCACCGCTTCGCCATTCGGCTGCCCGTCTACGAAGGGCCGCTCGATGTCTTGCTGCGGCTAATTGAAGAGCGGCAATTGGAAATCACCGCCGTATCGTTGGCTGCTGTAGCCGATCAGTTCATCGCTTATATGACGGGCATGCCTCGACGCGACCCGCAGACCATCGCTCACTTCCTGTCGGTGGCCGCGCGGTTGCTCCTGATCAAGAGCCGCGCGTTGCTGCCGCAAGTCACCGTGACGCCGGAAGAACAGGAAGCGGCGGATGATTTGGTGCACCAGTTGCGCGCCTATCAGCTCTACAAACACGTGGCCAGGATGCTGAAGGAACGCGAGCAAAAGGGTCTGCGCGCCTATGGCGTGCAGCCGCCACCCCTGCCGCGCACCCAGTCGAAGAAGCTGCCGCTGGACAATGTCACGTTGGAAGCGCTGGCGAACGCTATGCAGCGCGTGGTGAATCGCTGGTTGCCGCCGCCGGTTGCTGATGAGGTGATCTCGCGCCTGGCATTCACTGTGAACGACTGCATGGACCGCATCCAGTCGGCCGTCAAGTCGCGCCGGCGGGTAACCTTCACCGAGATGCTGACGGGGACGAACACCCGCGTAGAAGTGGTGGTGACGCTGCTGGCGTTGTTGGAATTGCTCAAGCGCTACGCGGTGCGTTGCCACCAGGAGACGCTGTTCGGCGAGATCATCATTGAATACTTTCCCGAAGAAGAGCGGCCGGTTGCCGACGAGCGTCCAGGCAATGAGGAAGGGACGGAAATCGAGTTCGGCGAATAGCGCAGGCCGTCCGGGCCTATGATGCCTCGACCGTTCCCGGTGCAAGCAGCCGTTCGAAGCTGTCGTCGCGCAATTCGTCCAGCGAGGCAACAACCACGTCCGCGTCGAGGTGATCATGAGTGGAAGTGACGCCGACGCAGCGCATGCCGGCGCGTCGCGCGCCTTCCAGGCCGGCCGGTGCGTCTTCCACCACCACGCAGCGCTGCGGCGGCACGCCCAACCGCTGCGCCGAGATCAGATAAACCTGCGGATCAGGTTTGCCCCTCGTCACGTCCTCCCCGGACGTGATCGCGTCGAAGTAGCGCTCGATGCCGACGGCTCGCAGGATGGCGTCCACGTTGGCGCGCGGTGCGGCCGAGGCGACGGCCTGGCGCCAGCCGGCCGTGTGCAGCCTGTTCAGCCAGCGCAGGACACCGGGCAGGGGCGCGATGCCGCGCTCGCGCACGAATTGGCGATACAACGCTTCCTTCAGACCGGCGATGCGCTCCACCTCCGCATCGGGCAGGTCTTCGCCGAAGATGAGGCGCAGGATGGTATCGTTGCGCTGGCCGAAGGTGGCGCGAAATTCGTCGTAGCCGATGTCGTAGCCCTCGCGCGCCAGCGCCTCGCGCCAGGCGGCATAGTGATACTCGGCCGAATCCACCAGCACGCCGTCCATGTCCCATAGCACGGCGCGCGTCGCATCGCCCCTGCGTCGGTCGTGGGCCATCATGTCGCTATGCCTTGTTATCGCGCAGCAGGCTCGCCACGATCAGCATGATCACGCCTACTACGATGGCGCTGTCGGCGATGTTGAAGACCGGCCAGTCGAAACCGATCTGAGGGATTTGGAAATGGATGAAGTCGGTGACGTAGCCCTGGCGCAGGCGATCGAGCAAGTTGCCGATGGCGCCGCCGAGCTGCAAGCCGAGCGCAACCCGCGACAGCCAGTCACCCTCTGGCAGCCGCGGCGTGTAGTACAGGATCACCGCCGACACCACGACCGCGACGATGATGAAGAAGACGCCGCCGTTTTGGAAGAGGCTAAACGCCGCCCCCGTGTTTTGCGTGTGCGTCCAGCTCAGATACGGGTCAATGAAAGGAATGGAGGTGTAGAGCGGAATCTGCGCCTCGACGACTCGCTTCGTGACGATGTCCGCGATCAACGTGATGCCGGCGACCAGGAACAGCAGCCCGTATCGTCGGAAGAACGAGACGGCTGCGGGCTGGTCGGATTGCTCCGCCGGCGCCTTCGATTCGGTGATGCGCGCTTCCTCATTCATGGGCCAGATCGCCTGTGTCGTGGTTGCGCGCACGGCGGCGCGGATCGGTCAGGACGGCGTAAGTCAACAAGAGCGTCCCGGCCAGCAGGGCAAGATGAGCAAGGTTGAACACCGGCAGATTGGCCACGTGCAGATAGTTCATCGGGGCGCCGAACGTGAGGCGATCGAACAAACTGGCGGCCAGCCCGCCGGCGATCAGCCCGAAGGCCCGCCCACGCGCACCCTCGGCCTGCTTCACCGAGAAGATCGTGATCAGGATGCACAACGCCAGGCCGATCAGCTCCGCGCCGACCGCCAGGCCGTTGTCTATCAGCCCAATCTCCGCAGGCGGCTGCAGTCGAACCAGTCGGCCGAAGATCGTCGCGCCGGTTTGGAAGCCCTCGATGGACTGCACCGCCATCTTGACCAGGCGGTCCACGATGAACGTGCCGGCTGCCACTGTGATCAGCGACCAGATGGGGGAAGGTAGCTCGGCTGGCTTCGTTTGCTGGCTGGATTGCTGCCGATCCAGCCTGGCCGGCGTGGCCGGAGGATGTGCCGGCGTTGGGGCGGCGATAGCCGGCGCTGGCGCGCTGGTGACTCTCGTTTCAGCGATAGCCAGGGTGGCCGTCGGCGATTGCGGCTGGTGTTCCAGCTCGGCATCGCCGGTGTGCACCAGGCGCAGCGCGGTGGCCAGATGGCGCGTCTCCACGCCGATGAGGCTCGGCGCAGCGGTAAATAGCTTGACCAGGCGCGGATCACGAGCCAGCACCTCGGCCCATTCGTCGCTGCCCGCGTCGGCCAGGCTTTGCATGCGCGCCCGTCGTTCGAGCGTGGTGAGCGCCGGCGCGTCGAAGCGCACAGCGTCGAACAGCCCGGGGGAGAGCACCCGCAACGCGCACAGCTTGGCGATCATCACGCCGGATACGTCGGTGCGATAGCCCTCAGCATGCCGCCTGGCCAGGGCGCGCATGGCCGAACGCCAGTAGTCGCCGGCTCGTTCCAAGGCATAGCGGTCGTTGCCCAGCGTTTCGGCGAAGAGTTGCACGCAGGGCTGCGGGATGTCCGAGGCGATGGGGCGGGGTGGCGTTCGCTGGATCGGCGCCGGTGCGTTCATCGGGGCGAGCGTTGCCGTCGCGCGCGCCGTTGCGTGCGCCGTTGCGTGCGCCGTTGCGTGCGCCGTTGCGTGCGCCGTCGGTCGTTCGCTCAAGCGCAGCTCGACCCGCCCCGTGAGCCACGCTCGCAAGGCCGCGTCGTCGCCCAGCCGTTCGACCAACACGGCTTCGTCGGCGCAGATCAACACAGCGCAGTTCTGCGCGTTGAGGAAGTATCGCGATGCCTCCAGCAGTTGCATGGCGCCTTCGGGCGTCGCTTTGTCAATGTGATCAATGGCGATGACGAACGTGGCGTTGGCCAGCGTAATGGTGCTGTGGATCAGCCCGGCGAACGCAGCGCGCAGGTGATGGGCAAAGGCAGCAGCGGCGAGCGTGGCGCTTTCGTCGTTGTTGGCTTCATGCTGCACCACTTCTTCCAGCTCAGCGCGCAGGTCTTGGATGGTGGATGGCGCGCCGGGTTGTTGGGCGAGCTTGTCCAATGTGCCAAAGATCAGGCGTTGCCAGGGGGCCAGGTCGGTCGGCAGGTTGGCAGCGTTGATCACCGCGCACACCACCTTGCGTTGTTGTGGCGTGTGCCGGGCGCGAAAGCCCTGCTTGCACAGCTCGTTCAGCAGCAAGGTTTTGCCGCTGCCTCGCGGCCCGAACAACCCGATCGCCCGACGAGGGCCGGGCCAATCCAGCGCGGCGAGAATTTCGTCGAGCGCGCGCGCCTGTTCGGCGCTCAGGGCGATGTCGGCCGGTGCGTCGGTCGTCGGTGATTGCGGTCCGTGAAGTCGCTGCAGCGTGTCCGGGATCATGTGGCCCTCGTGAGTGGGGAGGCAGACATCGGGGTGACGTCTCTCTCCCGGCTTGAGATTTACCTCTGGATTTACCTCTTTTTGATCGTGATCGTGAGCTGCTCGCCGTCGAACGAGTCGCTGGCGCTGCTGCCGTCCTGTAGTGCGCCCTCGCTCAGCTCAGCGCTGAGGGTCTCGCGCTTGATGTAATCGGCAAACGCGACGATGGCCTGCTTCAAACGCTCGCTGGCCGTATAGGCCAGGACGATGCGGTCGGAGACGTTCAACCCGGCTGCCTTGCGCAAGTCGTTCACGCGTCGCACCACCTCGCGCGCCAGGCCTTCGGCGATCAGGGCTTCGTCGAGGGTAGTGTCCAGGCCGACGACGATGCCATTCTCGCCGGCGACGATCAGGCCTTCGCGCGGCACAGCCTGGACGATGACTTCATCCGGTTGGAGCGAAATGCCGTTCACCGCGATGGGCTGGCCGGCTCTCACCGCGCTGACCACAGCAGTAGGGTCGAGTTGGCCCAGACCCGCGCGCACCTTGGGCAGGTCGGCGCCCAGCTTCCTGCCTAGCTTCTTCAGATCTGGCAATACGCGGTAGGAGACCAGCTCCACCTCGCGCTCGACGAATTCCAGGGCCTTGACGTTCAGCTCGTCGGTGATCACGTCGTACTGGGCGAGGATGGCCTTGCGGGCTTCGTCGTTGGCGACGATCATCGCCTTGCGCAAGGGCTGGCGCACCTTCACCTTGGACTGCGCGCGCGTGCTGTGGCCGAGCGCGACCACTGTGCGGGCCAGGGCGATCTCGCGCAGCAGGGCGTGTTCTTCGTCCGTCAACGCGCGCGGCTGCGGATAGTCTTCGTGATGAACCGAGAATCGCACACCCGCCTGCGCTACATCCTTCATTCGCAATTCTGCGTTCTTAAGGTTCTGCCACATCGCCTCGCTGATGAAAGGGACAATGGGGGCGATCAGCCGGCACAGGGTGGTGAGCACTTCGTATAGCGTGGCATAGGCGGCTTGCTTGTCGGCCGTCATCTGGCTGCCCCAGAAGCGCTCGCGCGAGCGCCGCACATACCAGTTCGAGAGGTCGTCAATGAACTTTTCGATGGCCAGCGCGGCCGGCCGCGCGTCGTAAGCGTCGAGTGCGGCATTCACCGCGTTGGTCACTTCGGCCAGGCGGGCCAGGATCCACCTGTCCAACGAACTGCGCGTTTCCTCGTTTCTCAAGCCTGCGCCCGGCGTCCAGCCATCGGCGTTGGCGTAGGTGACGAAGAAGGCGTAGACGTTCCACAGTGGGATGAAGACCTGGCGACGCACCTCGTTAAGCGCGTTGTAGCCGAACAGCAAGTTGTCGTCATAGCGTTGGCGGGCGTAGAGCCAGCGCATCACGTCGGCGCCGGCCCGGTCGGCGGCCTCGTTGAACTCGATGGCGTTGCCCTTGCTCTTGTGCATCGGCTCGCCCTTCTCGTCCAGCAGCGTGGCGAAGCCCAGGATGGTGCGGGTGGGCATCTGCCCTTCCAGCACTGTGCTCATGGCGATGAGCGAGTAGAACCAGTTGCGGAACTGGCCGGGGAAGCTTTCGGTGATGAAGTCGGCCGGAAACCATTGCTGCCAGTAGGCGCGGTCGGTGCGATAGCGCAGGGTGGAGTAGGCGACGATGCCGGCGTCCAGCCAGGGGTTGCCCACGTCGGGCACGCGCGTGCCGATCAGGCCGGTGACCGGATGCCGAATCTTGATTTTGTCAATGTGCGGACGATGCGGGGTATGCCCCTCGAATTCCTCCCAGCCTTCGACCGCGCGCGCCTTCAACTCCTCGTAGCTGCCGATCACCTCAAATGTGCCGTCGGGGTATTCCCAGATCGGCAAAGCCAGCCCCCAGTAGCGCTTCTTGCTGATCATCCAGTCGTGCATGTTGCGCAACCAGTCCAGCTCGCGCTCTTTGCCGAAGGCGGGAATCCAGTTGATTTGCTCGGACACAGCCATCATGTGATGGCGGCAATCCGCGAATTTTTCGGCAGCTCGCAGCTCAGCCAG
>JAIMBB010000094.1 GCA_023511655.1 Anaerolineae bacterium | reverse complement strand
GAGACTGAAGCTATCTCGAACGGCCGATTGCACGCCGACCCGGCGCTGGCGTCACTCGCTGTCTGCGCTGGTTTCGCTGGGTTTTCTCGTCACCCTGGTTGCCGTCGGATTGGGGCTAACCATCGCCTCCTCTGGCGCTTGGCCCCCTTGGCTCTTGATGAATGCCACAGGCACTGACGAACCAAAGATGATGGCGATGGGGTTGCCCATGGCGCTGAGCGCGGACCGATCGCGGGTCGCCTTTGTAAACAGCCATGGGAAGGTAACCGTATGGGACCTTAACCGAGGGCAAGCGGTCTGGACGCTCGACTCGTCGGTGAAGCCGCCGGCACAACTCTTCCTCGGCAAGGATGGCAGCACGGTGGTCGTGAAAGAGCCTGACCGCCTTTCGGTCTGGTTGGTGGATCGAAGGATGCGCGCCTGGCAGCGTGGATTGGTAGTGCCCGACAGCGCAGTTGCGCTCAGTTCCGATGGTGAGTGGCTGGCCATCGCTGCCGACCCGTCTTCTGTCGAACTCTTCGTGACCCGCTCGGGCAAACGCGCTGCGGCGTTCTCTTTCCCCGAAGAAGGTATTGCTGCGTTGAGCTTCGGCGATGGCGATCGCACGGTCATCGTGCTGACGCGCACCGATCGAGTGCGCACGAAGGTCATTCCTTCGTCAGCGTGGGAAATAAGGGTGGTGCCATGACTACGATCGAGGCCCTGATCGCTGCCGCGCATTTGTCGCTCGGTTGCCTATTCATGTTTGCGGCGATCGGCAAGCTGCGCAATTGGGAGTCGCTGCGCCGCAGCGTGGATCAATTGACGATGAAACGGCTGCCGGACGCGTTGTCGCGGTTCGTCGCAGTGGGGTTGCCGCCTGTCGAATTGGCGCTTGGAGTGGGCTTGCTGGTCGGTGTTCACCCAGAGATCTTTGCTGCGATCGCCGCTGCGCTGCTCGCTGTTTTCTCCTTGCTGATTGCTATGCAGCTCTGGCGGGGGAATCGCGTGCCGTGCCATTGTTTTGGTGATAGCGGCGCTGTGATTGGCCCGGGCACGCTCGTGCGTAATCTGCTTTTGCTCGCGATGGCGCTGGGAACGGCTGGATCGGCCTGGGCGCACCCTGCACAGGCGTTCGCGCTCTCCCGTCTGTTTGGGTTGAGTTCGGCAGAAGTGGCCGGGTTGACCGTCGTCGTCGTGAACATGCTGGTAATGGTGTTGGCTCTGAGCGAAAGCAGCGCCGTGTTGGGAGAACCGTGAACGATGGAAGGGATCTGGCTGGTCGCATTTTTGGCGCAGTGGGCATTGCTGTTGTTTCTCGGCTTGTTGGTGATCGGCGTGCTCCGGAAGCTCAGCCTGCTGCAACAGCGATGGAACATGGCTGCGCCACCCATCACCTCCCTCGAGGTCGGCGAGGCATTGCCCGAATTGCGATTGCCCGACCGCAGCGGCTCCCCGGTGGAGGTGAACGCTTACTTGAAAGGACGGGGTGGGGCGGTCGTCTTTCTGAGCGGGACGTGCGCCTCCTGCCGCGCGGTGTTGGAACAACTCGGAGCGCTCGATAACCGCGACGTCGTCAACCGTGGCCTGGTGCTCATCATGGTGGGAGATACCGCCGAAGCGCGTCGCTCGTTAGAGGCACACTCGCTGACCTTGCCCTTCCTCCTCGTGGTCTTCGACGTCGAAGGTTCGACCATGCGGCGCTTGAGCGTGCTCGCAGTTCCCACCGGTTTGATTGTAGATGAGCGATGCCGCCTCGTCAGTCAGACGTTCAATCCACATGCCGGTCACTGGATACACAGGGCGCTCCACATCCCGCCGCCGACTCGTGAGACGCGCGCTGACGTCGGCCTGGTCGTTCCGATGACCTACGCAGCGCTGAGTGAGGCTAATCCCACAATAGTGAAAGGAGGTGATCGAATGTGATCGAAGGAGCAATTGACCGAACGACGGATTTCGTGATGCATCAGCTTTCACGGCGTGGCTTTCTGAAAGGCGTTGCTGTGCTGGGAATGGCGCTGGCCAGCGGCTTCTCCGCCATCGGGTCAGTGGCAAAAGCCATTGCGGCCGGCTGCCCGGGCGAGTGCTTCGGCCCGTGCGACCCGTGTGCGTCCCAGTGCACCAGTGGAGGGTTGACTTGTTGGTGCGTGTGTAGCGGGTGCAATTGCACACCGCGACGAGTGTATGCCTACGGCAGTTGGTACGGCGATCCATGCGTGTTCGACTGCGCATGTGTCGCGTGTGGATAAACGTTGACCGTTCGAATAGGAGGTAATGCTATGTCAGCAAAGTGGAACAGCGGCCTTGCCCAGACCGACCCTCAGCCGGGTCAATGGACTAAACAAATTCTCAAGGCCGATGGACCGCGGACTATAGACTCGCGGGAGCCCATCATCAGCGCTGCCGGCAAGGACAGCAAATATCTCGGCAGGGTGGTCATCGAGTTCTATGAAGTGCCCGATGCCAGGAGCGATGCCGATGGCATCGCCTATGTCGCCGAGGCCCTCGACGGCAACCACAAAGCCCTGGCCAAGCGCGTTGCTGTTGGGTTCGTGGCGCGCCTGCTCGGCCAGTAAGGGATGAGCTCCGTGTGCTGTGGGGGTGCGGACTCCGCTCCGTGCCCCCAAGGGCGCATGGTCTCCGCATTGCGCCTGCTATCGGCTCGCGCGTCCCCGATAGGTATTACCCCGTCTGCTTTGATTTTATACAGCGCGTTTCATATCCTGCAGCGCGCCCTCAATCGCTTCTAGTGCGCGATCCAGATCGGCCTCGGTGTGCGCCGACGAAAAGCCGTGGTGCGCCGAGGTATGCACATATGCCCCACGCCGGATGCAGCCTTGCACAAAGGCCAGGAACTGGCCGTGGTCTTGCTGCGCGGCCTGGCGATAGTTAGTGACCGGTCGGTCGGGATCGAGCCCAAAATACAGGCCGAAGCGCGGTCCGACGTATTGCAGGCGCACCTTCACCCCGCTGCGCGCGATGATCTGCCGGAAGACGCCGTAGAAGTGCTCGCACAGCGCATCGAGCCGCTCGTAAAACCCGGCGCGACCGTATTCATCCAGGGCAGCGCTGGCTGCCAATACAGCGGTCAGGTGCGCCAGGTAGGTGCCGCTCATCTCCGCCTGTCCTGCCGGCTTCAGGTGCATCATCACCTCGCGCCGGCCCACCAGCGCGCTGATCGGCATGCCGCCGCCGAAGGCCTTGCCCAGCACGGCCAGGTCGGGCGTGACGCCCAGATATTGCTGCGCGCCGCCGGGCGCCATGCGGAAGGCCGTCAGCACTTCGTCGAAGAACAGCAGCGCGCCGTAGTGATCGCATAACTCGCGACATCGCTGCGCGAACCCCGGTTGTGGCGGGATGCAGCCGGAGTCGTAGTTGATCGGCTCCATCACCAGCGCGGCCACTTCGCGACCGTGTCGCTCGAAAGCGGCTTCGAGGGCGTCTGGGTCGTTGAACGGCACGATGATGATCGTCTGTCCGGCCAGGCGGGGGATGCCGGCGGATTCAGGGTAGGGCAGGGGCGCGTGGGCCGGTCCGGCCTGCGCCAGGGGCGGCGCCCAACTGAAATTCAAGAAGTCCGAATAGCCGTGAAAGTGCCCCTCGAACTTGATGATCTTTTCGCGGCCCGTCGCCGCCCGCGCCAGCCGCAGGCCGTGCATCATGGTCTCGGTGCCGCTGGAGGAGAAGCGCGCCATCTCGGCGCAGGGCACCGCTGCGCGTAGCTTGTGGGCCAGCGTGACCTGGTGCTCGGTCTCCGCTGCGCAGATGATGCCCAGTTCGAGCGCGCGCATCACCGCTGCCGCGATGGCTGGGTGATTGTGGCCGAGCAGCGCTGCACCGTGCGAGGTGCACAGATCAACGTAGGGTCGCCCGTCCAAATCGAACACGCGCGCGCCATCGCCGCGCGAAAGGTAGAAGGGGTGACCGAGTGCCTTGTTAAAACGAGCCGTGGCAGTGACGCCGCCAGGAAGCACCTGCTGCGCCTGATCGAAGAGAGCTTGAGAGGAAGTCATACGAGAGGGATTTAAACACAGCTTGTGCGAAGTGGTGTGGAGCAGCCGGGTTGTGGCGCGTTGAACGCTTGGGCTTGCGCTCCGGCCTGCTGGGATTCTCTGGCGAATCGTGCGTGAACCCTGTGCGAGCCCGAAGTTTGCGCGGGAATCCTCGCTGCTGCACAATTGGCCGGGCAATGAACAGTCAACCTCCTCGTTCATTTAACGGCCTGGGCATGCACCTGGGCAATCTGTCGCGACTCTCCAACGCAAAGACGCGCTCGATCAGCGCGGAGAATTTCACCGGAGAAAAGGGCAAAGCCGGCATGGCCACCGAAGGCACCGGCGCGAACGCCGCGCGCGAGCTGGGTCGAGGCTGGAAGGTGTCGCCGTCGGTTTCGATTGCGCCGCGTACCACCTTCACCCTGGCCCACATCGAAGGCAGCGGCGCAATCCAGCACATCTGGATGACGATGTTCCCGGATAAGTGGCGGCGAGCTGTGTTGCGCATGTATTGGGACGATGAGCCGTTCCCCTCGGTCGAGACGCCGGCAGGCGATTTCTTTTGCAACGGTTGGGGCGTGCGCTGTAACGTAGCCTCGCTGGCAGTGTGTGTGAATCCCGCCGGCGGCTTCAACGCCTACTGGGAGATGCCCTTCCGCAAGTCGGCACGCATCACCCTCGAAAACCTGGCCGACGACGCGCTGATCTGTTACTACCAGATCACCTACGCGCTGACCGACGTGCCCGACGACGCAGCCTACTTTCATGCGCAGTGGCGGCGCAGTAATCCGTTGCCGTATAAGTCGGTGCATACCCTGCTCGACGGCGTGCGCGGTCAAGGGCACTACGTCGGCACCTATCTGGCCTGGGGCGTGCACAACAACAGCTGGTGGGGCGAAGGCGAAATCAAGTTCTACCTGGACGGCGATGATGAATGGCCAACCATCTGCGGCACGGGCACGGAGGATTACTTCGGCGGGGCGTGGAACTTCGAGCACCCGCCGGGTGAGTATGGCGTCTTCTGCTCGCCCTATAGCGGCTTGCCACAGGTCATCAAGCCGGATGGGTTATATCGCAGCCAGCAGCGCTTTGGCATGTATCGCTGGCATATCACTGACCCGATCCGATTCGAACATGACCTGCGCGTGACGATCCAGGCATTAGGGTGGCGCAGCGGTGGACGGTATTTGCCTTTGCAAGATGACATCGCGTCCACCGCGTTCTGGTATCAGACCGAACCTCACGCCACTTTCCCCACTTTGCCTGGGTGCGATGAGCTGGAAGTGATCTGAAACCAAACAGAAACCAGGTTGCCTTGCACAACCTGGTTTCTTCGGGGACGTTATTCGATCTCGTATGTTACCTGCACCTGAACGGTGACGTCCTGCGTGCCAGGGGCGATGGACACGCCGCCTCCCATGCCTTCGGCGGCCGGGACGGCAGCCTGAAACACGGGTGCCGGGCTGCTGGCAATGATCTCAGAGATGGTCAGCACGCGTCCGACTTTAGCGCCCGCTTCATTGGCCAGCGCTTCGGCTTTTGCCCTGGCATCGGCCATGGCGTCTTTGCGGGCGCTGGCTTCGATCGGCTTGGCGTCTTCGATTGTGAAGACCAGTCCCTGGATGGTGTTTGCGCCGGCGTTGATGGCTGCATCCAGCACGGCGCCGGCGTTGTCCAGGTCTCGCACCGTCACGCGCATGGTGTTGATGACGCGGTAGCCCGTGATTGGACCGGGGCCGCTGGGGCTATAAGCCTGCTGCGGGAAGACGTTGAACTCGGCCGTCCGGATGTCCTTCTTTTGCACGCCGGCTTTCTCCAGCGCGGCCATGATGGCTGCTGTCTTGCGGTTGACCTCGGTCAGCGCCGCGCTCAACCGGGGATTGACGATGTCCATGCCCAGGGTGATGCGCGCGATGTCGGGTGAGGCGCTGGCCCGGCCAACGCCCACTACGCTGATCGTGCGACGGAAGGGTTGATTCTCCTGGAGCAATCCGGTGCTCGCCCGCACCGGTTGTATCGCCAAAGTCGTCGCCGCCAGGAAGCCGGCGGTCAAAGTCAACAAAGATCGTCTGCTCATGTTTTGCTACTCCTGTTTTGCTCCGTTTGCTTCCTAGCGGACGCTTCGGCGTGGCTGTTGGTTCCCAACGGCTGGTTAATTCGTCTTGGGGGCATGGCGCTTGACCCAGCCAGCGATTCGGTCACAGATCGCTTTCACCACTTGGTCGGGCACGCCGTTGGCCACGTCGGACTTCAGCCGAAAATCGCACGGTTCGTTGACGTAATCGCAAACCTGCCAGACGTTGTTCTGGTCCAGGGCGATCTCGGTGGAGAACAGGTTCAGCCCACACAGGCCGGCGATTTGTTGCGTCATGCCGCGCAGGATGCCGAGTTGAAAGCGCGACTCGTCTTCCGGCGTGACCGGTTCTTGAACGTGCGTGCGATCGTCGGCCCAGCACGGAAAAGTGCTGCCGCAGGCGTAGAACACACGAAACCAGGCCCGCCGTTTGCCCAGCAACCTCGGCTCGACCCACGCCTGCAAGATGGTTTGATCGCTGGGCCAGTCCCTGCGCTGCCGCAGCACGTCCTCCCAGCGCGTCACCGGTTCAAGTACGCCGCTGCCGCCGCTGTGCACGCTCTTCACGGAGAACTTGTTGCCCAGTGGCGTCAGGTCTATCGGCGGCAGGTGCGGCTGTTCCTCGCACGATGGGATGAGGATCAGGTGCGGCGCATATAACCCGTGCGCGATCAACATCATGTGCGTGGTCAGCTTGTTCCAGATGCGCCGCACGCGCGCGTAATCGTTGATCATCAACGGCACGTTGCGTTGCATCGCCTCGACGTGCAGCTCATATTCACCGCCCCAATCCCACACGCGATCCAGGCCGACGCGCGCTTTGATCTCACCGCGGTCCAACCTGGTCGCCAGGTCCGCCAGGTCGTCCGGCCCGCAGATATGGGTAGTGATCCCGCGTGCGTCACAGGCCTGTCCGAGGAGATGAATGAAGTCGGCGTCGTATTCCCACGCCCACAGGATCAGCAGGTCGGACGGCTGATGTCGGTTGGAGGGAAGCGTCATCGAGGTGAGCAGGCGATCAACGGCAACTTGGCCCGATGCCGGCGATCATGGCAAGAGATTCACACAACGATCAAGTCGCGGGTGAACGTCGTCAGGCTCTGGCTGCCGTCCTCAGTGATCAGCACGTCGTCCTCAATGCGCACCCCGCCTTTGCCGGGAATGTAGATACCAGGCTCGACAGTGAAGGTCATGCCGGGGCGCAGGATGGTGGTATCGCCGGCGACCATGTATGGCGGCTCGTGCCCTTCCAGCCCCAGGCCGTGTCCGGTGCGATGGATGAAATACTGGCCATAGCCGGCGGCCTCGATCACGCCGCGAGCCGCCCGGTCTACGTCTTCGCCGGTGGCGCCGGGTTTTGCGGCCGCCCGTCCGGCGGCGTTGGCTGCTTTCACCACGTCGTAGACGGCGCGCATTTCCTCGTCCAGCTCGCCGATTGCGATGGTGCGCGTGATGTCGCTGCTGTAGTCGGCTATCGTCAGGCCGAAATCAATCACCACCACGTCCCCCCGGCGCAATGGCCGATCACCCGGCGTGCCATGCGGGTTGGCGCTGCTCGGTCCGGCCTGCACCAGTGGCTCGAAGGGAAGCGTCTGCGCGCCTGCTGCCAGCAGGTGGCCCATCAGCATACCGGCGACCTGGCGCTCGGTCATGCCGGCGCGGATCTCCCCGAGGGCGCGCGTCAGCGCCGCTTCGGATAGCGCAACAGCGCGGCGCATGGCGTCCACCTCGTCGGCATCCTTGATCATGCGCAGCGGGGCGATCAATTCGGCGGCAGATGCTTGCTTGATCTCGCGGGCGGCGTGGCTGAGCAACGTCCATTCCAGCACGCGCATTTGCAAGGGCTCCACGGCGATAGTCTTGCCGTGCAAGTTGCATTCCGCGGCTGCCGCGTCGAAGGCATCCTGATAGGGAATGCCGTCTTTGTAGCTATACGTGCGCCAGTTCAGCGCGACCGGCCCGGAAGCAGCTTTGCCCACCTCGAAGAACGGCGCGATCAAGATGGGTGGGACGTCGGTGGCGGGAAAGAGCGCCACGATGGGCCGTTCGCTCAGGTGCATATGCAGACCGGTGAAGTAAACCAGGTTTGGTCCGGGCACCAGTGCGACGAAGTCCACATTCGCGGCCACTTGGCGGTGTTGGAGCCGACTCAGGCGTTCGATGGTCATGATTCTGGCTATTTTAAGGCGATGCACAACCTGGGCTGGCGTATAGTGTTAACTAGATGCAGGTCAGTCAAGCCCTTTCTCCGGCTCCATCCGCCTGATGGCTTGCTGGCCCGATAAAAGGAGTTTGCATGATTATGAGTAGATTCACCAGCTTCCTGAACGGCATGATTATCGGCGCAATCGCCGGCGCCATCATCGCCCTGTTGCTGGCGCCCAAGTCCGGCGAGGATTTGCGCGACGACATCAGGCGCGAAGTAGACGAAATCCTCGAAGAAGGGCGCCGCGCTGCAGAGCAGCGTCAGCGCGAGCTGGAAGAGCAGCTTAACCAGTTGCGCGGCAATTCAGGGTGATCGGCGCGACCTATGTCAGACCTCATCATCAACGGTTACGCCATAGACGACAAACTGCTGCAAAAGAAAGCGATCCGACGATGCGAGGTCGCGCGCTGCAAAGGGGGGTGTTGCGCCGATGGCGTGTGGGTGGACTATGCCCATTCGCAGCGCATCGTCGCTCACGCCGGCATGATCCAGCCCTTCATGCCTGCCGAGCGACGCGCCCCGGAGACGTGGTTCGCCGAGTTGCACGACGACGATCCGGCCTTTCCGTCCGGTCGCTACATTGGCACCACCACGGTCACGGACTCCACTCATCCCAGCGGCACCACATGCATCTTTCTGCGCCCCGAAGACCGCTACTGCGCCATCCAGGCTGCCTGCATCGCCCACGGCCGCTCCCCATGGGAGCTGAAGCCATACTACTGCTGCCTGTTCCCGCTGGTGGATGAATACGAGGACGAAAACGGCCGCCCGCTGCCGGTGAAGCGCCTCACCCTGGACGACGAGAACGACCTCTTCAACCGCGGCGGCGGATGCTACGAAGATTGTGCCTGTGAGCCGCAGTATGTATTCCAGGTCTACGCCGAGGAAGTGGCGCTGGCCCTGGGGCTGCAAGGCTATCGTGAGCTATGTGCAGTCATGGGGGTGACGCCGCGGTTATAGCCGCTGGCGCGCTAGGCGACCAGTTCGCTCGTTCGGATTCGGCTGATGCCCCCACCGGCCTCGATGCTGCGTCCGCCGCCAAAGGCGCGAAAGTAGGGTTCACCCAATAGCTCGGCCCGGTGAGCGGCAAACAGCATGCCGGGGATGCACGCCACCAGCGGCGCGAAGGCTTCCGGGCAAGGCGCGTAGCGCAGGTGAAGACCTTCATGATCTTGCGCAGGTGACACCACGACTACGCGCCGACCGATGGCCTGCATAGCCGTCTCCACCTCGATGGCCCGGCTGACATCGCGCTCGCGGGCCGTGATCAGGAACGTCGGTGTATCAGCGGTGCGGGCGAAATATTGCAGATGTGCCCATTCTTCCACATCCTGGCCAACGGCTGAGTCACCGCTGGCCTCCAGGACTTTGGCCGCGCAAAACTGCGCCGTGCCGAAATTCGGCCCGCTGCCGCAGAACACGAACTCGCCGGCGTCGAGCGTGCGTTCGGCCAGCGTGCGCGCCGCTGCGTCGCTCATCTCAATCGTCTGCTGCACGCACATTCCCATGTTCAGCAACATCGCGCGCCATCGCTGGGCATTATGCCCGCGGGCTTCAGCCATGCGCAATGCACAGGCGTACAACATCACCAGCGACGCGAAATACGAGCGCGCTCCGGGCACCTGCACGCCGGCGGCATTGGGCACATCCGGCGCCCGGGTGGTCAATACCGCATCGGCAGCTTGGGCGATGGGCGTGTGGCTGCCGCTCGTCACGGCGAAGGTGCGCAGCCCGCGCGCTTTCGCGCGCACGATGCCTTCGATGGTGCGTGTGACGCCACCCGAAACCGAGATGCCAATCACGGCGCTCGTCCCCGGATGTTGTGCGAACCCCGGCACGTCGAAGTTGATCACGCCATAACGCGAAAACGACATGGCGCTTTGGGCTTCGGTCGGCACGCCGGCGATGGACTCGAAGGCGAATTCGGTCGCCAGAGCCGCGAAGTGGCTATCACCGCAGCCGATCAGATGCAACCGCTCTAGCGATCGGCAGAAGACATCGTCGAGCGCGCGCGTCGCTTCGCCCAGGAATGGCTCGACGACGTCGTTGATGAGTCGAGGGAGGGTGAGGATCTGTTCGCGGAAGTAATTCATGCAGATGAGATTGTAGCGACTGCTGGCTCTTCGTGGGGGCGAGCGGTGGGGTAGAATCGCCGTGCGTAGACGAGGCATGTCCACACGGATGCGCTGCGCTATACGGAGAATGATCGGTATGTCGAACGAGTTCATAATCAACGCGGTATCAGATGTGCCGCATGCATCCCCGAAAGCTAATGACCGGGGGAACGAGCGTCGCGAAGTTGGAACCGATTTGCTGAAGCGCGGCCTGGCCCAAATGTTGAAGGGTGGCGTGATCATGGATGTGGTCACGCCCGATCACGCACGGGTTGCCGAACAAGCCGGTGCGGTGGCTGTGATGGCGTTGGAGCGAGTGCCGGCCGACATTCGTCGGCAAGGCGGAGTGGCCCGCATGAGCGACCCTGGCTTGATTCAGCAAATCATGGAGGCAGTCACCATCCCCGTGATGGCAAAGTGCCGCATCGGCCACTTTGTCGAGGCGCGCATCCTGGAGGCGATCGGTGTTGACTACATTGACGAGAGCGAGGTGCTCACGCCTGCCGATGAAGAACATCATGTGGATAAGCGGGACTTCAAGGTGCCGTTCGTATGCGGCGCGCGCAATTTGGGCGAGGCCCTGCGACGCATCAACGAGGGCGCGGCGATGATCCGCAGCAAGGGTGAAGCCGGCACCGGCGACGTGGTCGAGGCCGTGCGTCACGCGCGCGCCATCCTCGGCGAGATCAACCGACTGAAGACGATGAAGCGCGAAGAGATGTTCGCCTACGCCAAAGAGATCGGGGCGCCCTTCCACCTGGTCGAGGAAACCGCCGACCTGGGACGGCTGCCGGTGGTGCTGTTTGCAGCCGGCGGCATCGCCACGCCGGCCGATGCTGCTTTGATGATGCACCTCGGCGTGGATGGCGTGTTCGTCGGCAGTGGCATCTTCAAGAGTGGCGATCCGGCTGCTCGTGCCCAGGCCATCGTGCAAGCCACTACCTACTACAACGATTTCAAGATCCTGGCCGAGGTGAGCAAGAACCTGGGCGAACCGATGGTTGGCATCAACGTGAGCAGCCTGCCGGCTGAGCATAAACTGGCCGGACGTGGATGGTAGAGAGGGCACATTCGTCGCCGGTCGCTGTCGGCGTGCCCCGGGTTGATCCGGGTTTGACTGCCAGCTGCATCAAGCGGTCACTTCGCTAGGAATCTATGAAGGTCGGCATATTGGCGCTGCAGGGTGATTTCATAGAACATGCGCACATGCTGCGGCGGATAGGCCATGAATCGGTCGAGGTGCGACTGCCGCAACACCTGGATGGACTCGAGGCGCTTATCTTGCCCGGCGGCGAAAGCACCACCTTCGGCCGTCTGGCGACGCGCTACGGCTTGATCGAACCCTTGCGTCGCTTCATCTACAGCGGCAAGCCGGTGTGGGGCACGTGTGCCGGGCTGATCTTTCTGGCCAAGGACGTCGGGCGTGACCAGGTGACGTTGGGAGTGATGGACATTCGAGTGGCCCGCAACGCCTTCGGCCGACAGGTGGACTCCTTCGTCGCGCCGCTGAACGTTAAAGGGCTGAGTGGCGGGCCATTCACCGGCGTGTTCATCCGTGCTCCGGTGATCGAATCGGTTGCCCCACACGTCGAGGTGCTGTGCACGTTGGCCGATGGCACGATCGTCGCCGCGCGACAAGACCACATGTTGGCCACCAGCTTCCACCCCGAACTCACCGACGATCCACGCCTTCACGCGCTCTTCCTGGGTCTGCAACTGCCGACGGCAGATCACGCCGTTTTCTGATTTGGCCGATTTTGGTGTAAATTCGACCTACGTTGGAAATTTCAAAGTTTTGAATGATTCGACCGTTCGACATTCGTGATGTGAGCGTAATCCAGCGGCTGACGGCGCTGGCCCGGCCGTTGGCTTGCGAGTTGGTCGCCGTGGATGGCGTGAATCCGCTGCGCGATGCGATCCGTTCGTATCTGGCTGGTGGGCGGGATCACGCCGTCGTCCTCGTCGAACGGGACGCCGATCATGACGTGGAAGCTTTCGGCGTGATGTACGTCTTCCCCAGCATGAACGGCGATGGCAGCGAGAATGGCACCACGATCCATCGCCGGGCAGCCCTGGTGTTGATGGCGCCCCATGCCCAGTCGGACGAGTTGATGAAGGCATGGATGTATCTGGCCCAGGAATTTGCGGTGGAGGCAGCGCAGCGCGGGGCTCACCACATCGTGGCCGAGGCGCCCGAGGTCGGCGGCGAGGCTGAGGCTCTGCAGGGCGCCGGCTTCGTCCCACTCATTCAGCAGGATGTGCTCAAGTTGGCGAACAGGCTCGATGCGGGTGTCTTCCCTGCCGTGAGCGGCCTGCGCGAGCAAACCAAGGAAGATGAAGCGCTGATCAAGGCGCTGCACTTGCGCGCGGCCCCTAAGATGACATATCAGGCCGAGGTGTCGTTCGACCTGTTGCGTTCTACCCATCGCATGGATCGCGGCTTCGTGTTGATGCGGGGGAACGAGTTGGTCGCGCATGTGTCGGTGCGACAAGGGAAGCGCGGCTATGGCATGCAGGCGCTGTTCCGGCCGGACGCCGAAGACGATGCCCGGCCGACCCTGCAATTCGCTCTGTCGCATTTGTTGTCGCGCGCCCAACGGCCGGTTTACCTGACCGTGCGGCATTACCAGAGCTGGATGTTGCCTATTCTGGACGAGCTGGGCTTCGTGCATATGACCTCGACCATGCTGATGGTGCGCCATACTGCGGCGCGCGTCCATCAACCGGTGTGGTCGCCGGTATCTTCCGAGAGCGCTGCCATCAAGAACACGCACTCGGCATCCATTCATCTTGAATCCTGCACCTCGCCTCACCATGGCGAAGATGCATATTGCGAAGACGCGCCCATGAGCGCGCATGACTATGCAAGAACTGCGAATCACTGACGACCTGGATACCCTCTTGAACGTTTTGCCGCCTTCGATCGCGGAGGCCATCCGACGGATCGGACGTTTCAATGACCTCATTGAAGTGGTCATGGATCTCGGCCGCCTGCCCGAATCGCGCTATGTGAGCGCCGAGGCGAACGGTGATTCTGGTGGCCAGACCGCACGAGAAGAGACGTTGGTGCTGCGCGACACGGAAGTGACGCAAGAGGATCTGGACTACGTGCTCGAGCGCATCGGCGAGTTTGATGACGACAACCGCGCCGGCATCGCCCGCACGCTCCACCGCATCTCCGGCATCCGCAACCGGCGCGGCGTGGTGGTCGGTCTGACCTGCCGCGTTGGCCGTGCTGTGTATGGCACCCTCAAGATAATCGAAGACATCATCGAGAGTGGCAAGAGCATCCTGTTGCTCGGCAAGCCCGGCGTGGGCAAGACCACCATGCTGCGCGAAGCGGCGCGTGTGTTGGCCGAGACCAAACGCGTGGTAATCGTGGATACCTCGAATGAGATCGGCGGCGATGGGGATATTCCTCACCCGGCAGTCGGCCGCGCCCGCCGCATGCAGGTCTCCACGCCCAGCATGCAGCATGAGGTGATGATCGAAGCGGTCGAGAACCACAACCCACAGGTCATCGTCATTGACGAAATCGGACGGGAACAAGAAGCCGAAGCAGCGCGCACCATCGCCGAGCGCGGCGTGCAGTTGATCGGCACGGCTCACGGTCAGACCATCGAGAACCTGATGGTGAACCCCACGCTGAACGACTTGATCGGTGGCATTGAGAGTGTGACCCTCTCCGACGAAGAAGCCCGCCGGCGGGGTACGCAAAAGACCGTGTTGGAGCGACGCGCGCCGCCCACTTTCGATGTGCTGATCGAGATCCGCGACCGTCATCGCTTGCTGGTGCATCATGATGTGAGCGATGCTGTGGATGCGTTGCTGCGCAATCGCATGCCGGTAGCTGAGCTGCGCTACTGGGACGAAGACGGCCGCATGCGCAGCGAACGTGTTCGCCTCTCGCAGGAAGACGAGCGCGCTCAGGAAGCTGAGATGACCACCGATCGCCGCGGACGTCGCCCGCAGCGCGACAGCTACGGCGCGCGCGACATGATCCATCGCGACCGTGACTACGAGGAACTGCCCGTATTGCGCACCGGGAAGTCCGGCGAGTCACTGATCGTCCGACCTGATGAAGCGCAGGAAGTCGAGAGCGAGTCCAAAGCTCCTGAAGCATTTGAGATAGCCCCCGGGGGGGCCAAGGCGATGCGGTTGTATGCCTTCGGCGTGTCGAAACATCGCTTGAAGCAGGCCGCCCGGCAACTTGGCGTGCCCGCCGTGTTCGTGGACAGCCTGGATGATGCCGATGTGCTGATCACGGCCAAGTCGTACTATCGCCAGCGGCCGCGCACGATCGTCGAGGCCGAGCAGGATAACGTCCCGATCTACGTGCTGCGCTCAAACTCGGTCGCCCAAATGGAGAGCTGTTTGGCCGATCTGTTCGGTCTGACCGATGGTGAACGCATGCCCTACGAAAGTGCGATCGAAGAGACCGAAGAAGCCATTCGTCGCGTGCTGGCCGGGGAGCGCGTCGTGGACTTGTCGCCTCAGAACGCTTTCGTGCGTCGCCAGCAACATCAACTTGCGCGTGCTTCGAACCTGGTCTCGCACTCCTATGGCAAAGAGCCGATGCGGCGCGTGAGGATCTTCCGTGAGTGAAGATCGAGAAGACGGCATTACAATCCTGGCTCCTGACACTCGACACCTGTTCTTTGACTCCCAGATCCATGTTCATCTCTTTCGAAGGCCTGGACGGCAGCGGTAAAACGACGCAGATACAACGTCTGGCGGTATGGCTGCGCACCCATCATCGGCGTGTGCTCACCTTGCGTGAACCCGGTGGCACCAAGATCGGTGACGCCATTCGCGCTATCTTGCACGATCGCAGCAACACGAACATGGATTCCCGCACTGAGTTGTTGTTGTATTGCGCCTCGCGCGCCCAACTCGTCGCCGAACAGGTGCAACCCTATCTGGACAGCGGCGGCGTCGTGCTGAGCGATCGCTTTGCCGACAGCACGTTGGCTTATCAGGGCTACGGTCGTGGCCTGGATCTGGATTTTCTGCGCAGTTTGCTCGACTTCGTCACGCACGGCGTCAAGCCCGACCTGACGTTGTATTTTGACGTGGAGCCCGAGCGCGCCCTCGAGCGTCGCATGGCTAGCGGCGCCGAGATCAACCGCATTGACGTTGAGACGATCGAATTCCATCGGCGCGTGCGCGACGGCTATCGCCAACTGATCGCGCAGGAGCCCGATCGCTGGTTGTTGATAGATGCCTCGGCAACTGCCGATCAGGTGGCGGCCCAGGTGAAGGATATCGTTAAAACGCGGCTAAACATCTCCGATTAGGATCTTTGTATGATCCCGACGCATGTTCGACGGGGGATCGCCGGGTTGATGAGCACGGCGGGCGTTGCGCTCATCGCGATCGGCGTGGCCCTCTTCATGCAGGCGGTGAGCGTGAGCGAAGCTTTGGCGCCATCGTTCGCGCCGCCTATGCAATCCAGCTCATCAATCGAAGCCGAAGCATATCCGGTGCCGGAGCGTATCTGGATTGACAAGCTGAAGGTAAATGCTCGCATCCAGCCGGTTGGTCCCGGCGAGCGCGTCGGCCTCGTTGCTGTCGAATGGTCGGCTCCCAACAACAAGAACGTCGGCTGGCATGACTATTCCGGGCGCCTGGGGGAGGGCAAGAACATCGTCCTCAACGGCCACAACAACATCTACGGTGCCGTCTTTCGCAAGCTGTATACCCTGAAGCCCGGCGATGAAATCCGCCTGGGCGCGGGCGACCGACAGGTGACCTATCGCGTGCAAGAGGTGATGCTCTTACGCGAGAAGGGCCAGCCCCTCGACATACGGATGGCAAACGCGCAATACATCCAACCCATGGACGACGATCGGCTGACGCTGGTCTCGTGTTGGCCGGAGACGAATAATACGCATCGTGTCGTCGTGATTGCCCGTCCCGTTGCGGACCCCTGAGCCCGATGAGCGAACATGCATCGAGTGACGCGAGAGGCCGCGCTGTGGTGCGCCGTGGCCATCCTGGCGAG
>JAIMBB010000093.1 GCA_023511655.1 Anaerolineae bacterium | reverse complement strand
GCGCCATCTATGCGAGCGGCGTCGTACAAGTCGCGTGGAATCTGCAAGAAAAACTGCCGAATCAAGAAAATACCGAAGGCGTTGGCCAGGAATGGCGCGACCATGGCCGGCAGCGTGTTGTACCAATTCAGGTAGTTCTTGTTCATCATCACCGCGCGCGGCACCAGGATCAACTCCTCAGGGATCATGAACGTGGCCAGCACCAGGATGAACAGCGCGTTCTTGGCCGGGAACTCGAGCTGGGCAAAAGCATAGGCAGCGAGGACGGATGTGGTGACCGACGAGGCGATGACGATGACCGTCACCGCAGCAGTATTCAGGACATGGCGAAAGAACATCGGCAGGCCGGTGTCTCTATCTACGCCGATCAGGCGAATGGCCTCGGCGAAGTTATCGAAGCGCGGCGTGGAATTGCCCAGCGGCGGCCATGGCCAGAACCTGAGCGAGACCACGTCGCCGTAGTCCTTCACGCTGGTCAGCACCATCCACACGAAAGGGATGAGCGAGGCGATCCCAACGATAATCAACACCAGGTAGATCAAGGGATTGACCTCGCCCAGCGGCCGCCCGGATGCGCGGCGCGCATCCGCCTGCGGAAGGGGAGCAGCGGTGACGGTGGCCATGGCTCAATAGTTCACCCGTTCGGCAGCGACACGGTTCTGCACGATGGTCACCACCAGAATGACAGCCGACAACAGGAAAGCGAGCGCACTGGCATAGCCCGCGCGTTGAAATTCGTAGAACTGACGATAGATCAGGATGCTGGCCGTCTGGGTGCCGTTATCGCCCTGCGTCATTACCCAGATGTGGTTGAACGCCTTCAGCGTGCCGATCACTGTAATCAGCACGACGAAGAAGGTCGTCGGCGAGAGCAGCGGCCAGGTGATGTGACGGAAGAGTTGCCAGCCGTTGGCGCCGTCAATCTTAGCCGCCTCATACATCTCGCCGGGGATGTTGCCCAAGCCGGCCAGGAACAGCGTCATGTTGTAGCCGACAAACACCCACGTGGTGTAGATCACCACGGCAACCATGGCCAAACTCGGCCCGCGCAGCCAATCCGGCAAGGCAACTCCTAGCCCACGGGCTATTAGGGTGAACACGCCCTTGTCCTCTAGCAACCAGCGCAGCGGCGTCAGGCCCAGGTTTTTGAGCACGCCGTTGATCAGGCCGATGTCCGGGCTGTAGAGTCGCGCCCATACCGCTGCCGTTGCCACGGTCGAAGTGACCCACGGCAAAAACATCACCACGCGGAAGAGCGACTTGCCGCGAATCTTCTGAAAGAGCAGATAAGCTAATGTCAGCGCGATGCTGATCTGCAACGGTACGGCCAACAACGAATACGTCAAAGTGGCGCCGAGCGATGGCCAGAACTCCGAATTGAACGATAGTGCCCGTATGTAGTTACCCAGCCCAAGGAATTCACGTGGACCCAGCCGCCAGTTGTGCAAACTAATATACAAACCGAAGCCGATTGGAAAGAACGTGAACGCGATGAAGAGTAACAGGGCCGGTGCAAGCAGGGCATATGCCAACAGGGCTTCCCTTGCCTTCCCAAGTCGCCATCCGGGCTTGGGGTGCACATTCTCGGCAGTAACCATACACGCCTCCTCAGCAGGCTAGCATCGCCTGGTTAAGGAAATCTTAAGATCAGTCAAAGAGATTGTAGCGCGCGTGGCACGCGGCAGTGGGTAAAGGTTCGACACGGGTCGCCGCGCTGTCATCCGCACGCAGTGCTACAGTGAGCCCCATGCGCATCCCTATTGGCCTCAACATCTGGTCGCGGCTGGTCGAAGATACGTTTACGTATCTCGACCGCGCGGCCGCGCCGTTCGACTCGCTGTGGTTTCCCGATCACGTTCAATACGGCAGCCACAAAGTTGCCGAAGGATGGACGCTGCTGGCGTTCGCGTTAGGGCGCTATCCCGATAAACTCTGTGGCCACGAAGTGCTGTGCAACGGCTTTCGCAACCCGGCTCACCTGGCCAAGATGGCGGCGACGGCACAGGCGATCTCTGGCGGGCGCTTTGTGCTGGGCATCGGCGCGGGATGGAACGAGGAAGAGTATGCGGCTTATGGCTGGCCGTTCCCTTCGGCCGCCACGCGCGTCGCCCAGCTTGCCGAAGCGATCCAGGTGATTCGCGCAATGTGGACGGAGGCACCAGCCAGCTTCAACGGCCGGCATTATCGAATCGCGAGTGCCTACTGCGAGCCACGTCCTGCGCCCATCCCGCCGATCATGATCGGCGGTGCCGGCGAGAAACACTTGCTGCGCGCCGTGGCACAACACGCCGATTGGTGGAACTATCCCTACACCGACTTGGCAGCGTATGCGCACAAACAGCGCGTCCTGCAGCAACACTGCCGCGCGGTCGGGCGCGACTACGACGAGATCATACAAGTAGTTCGCACAGGTGTATTGATTGCCGAAAACGAAGCGGAGCTGAAATGGCTGAAGGAGCAACCGTTCGTGCGGCCGCTGGATGACACCCTCATCGGAACGCCGGAGCAGATAACCGAGCAGTTTCAAGCCATCGTGAAGCAAGGAGCCGATCGGCTGACGGTGCACTTTGCTGATGCGCCCCGGTCAGAAGGCACGCACTTGTTTGCGGAGGCGGTGATGCCACATTGCAGCAGTTGACCGCTGCACCGTCACGTGCGCTGGTACAGATAGGTTCTGCCTCGTCTGCCGCACAGCCTGATCGCCTGCATCTCGCGCAGGCAATACGTCACCCGCCGTGCGAACGCGACGGTCTGGCGCATGGCCATTGCAAGGTCTCGGCTGCTGAAAGGGTCGGGCAGACCTTCCGGCAACAAGCGGAGGAAATCAACCGGCTGCGCGAACGTTACCTCTGCGATCACTTCGATCAGCCGGCGGTCCACGATGCTGCATCCTTTGCGCCGCCAACTTCCACGACCGTCGGCACAACGAATCTCCTCCTCGCGCGTCAGCAGCACTTCGAGCGACAGGTTTGGATGGGCCATCAGTTGTGGGAAGCTCACCAGCTCGTCGAACAGGTGAATCAGGCTCCCGCGCCGGGGCGATTTGCGGCGCTTGATCAGGTTGCCGTTCGGCTCGACGTGCACCACCCACTTCTCGCACGGGATGGGATAGACCAGACGCACCGGATGAGAGTCGAGCAACGCGCACAGCTTGCGCCGGATGGAAGAGAAAGATCGCGTCTGAATCTCGATCAGCTCACCTTCGCGAACGACGTCAATGCGGAAGCGGTCTATGGTCACCTCAGTTGCGCGCCCGCTGCGGGGCGAAGCGGCGCAGGCATCACCCGCATATCGCTCCTTGAGAGCACGGTGCAACGAGGACTCTCGGCCAGCTCGGCGCAGGCGGTTGGACCTCGCCCGTGACGATGCAAACGATGCATACGAGCGCGCAGGTGTGCCCATGCACGGCCATTGTTGTTGACAACTGTTCCATGCGCAAATTCATGAGCAGGCTACCTGAAAAGGGCTCTATTTCGGCGCCATGCGCATTGCACCATCCAGCCGGATCACCTCGCCGTTCAGCATTGCGTTCTCGATGATGTGTTTGGCGAGCATGGCATATTCATCGGGCCGGCCCAGGCGCGGCGGAAACGGCACCTGCTGCGCGAGCGACTGCCGCGCCGGCTCGGGCAAACCGGCCAGCAGCGGCGTATCGAAGATGCCCGGCGCGATCGCCACCACCCGGATGCCATAGCGGGCCAGCTCGCGCGCCATCGGCAACGTCATCGCCGCCACCCCACCCTTCGACGCCGAATAGGCGATCTGTCCAATCTGCCCCTCGAACGCGGCTATGGAGGCCGTGTTGATGATCACGCCGCGTTCGCCCTCGACGTTTGGCGCGTTGTCTGCCATCGCAGCCGCGGCCAGGCGACACACGTTGAACGTGCCGGTCAGGTTGACCTCGACGACGCGCGCGAAAGACGCCAGCGCATGCGGCTGTCCCTTGCGCAACAGCAATTCGGCGATGGCGACGCCGGCGCAGTTGATCGTGCCGTGCAGCGCGCCGAACGTCGTCGTCGCCAGGGCAATTGCGCTGCGGATGCTGGCTTCATCGGTGACGTCGGCCGGCGCAAAGCGGGCACGATCGCCCAGCGCGCCGGCCAGCGTCTGGCCCGCTTCGGCGTTCACGTCGGCGATCACAGCGTTGCCGCCGGATCCGACGATCATGCAAGCGCATGCCGCGCCCAAACCCGACGCGCCGCCGGTGACGAGGAAGGTGTGATTTTCGATGTGCATGGATGTGGGAATCCGGTTTCTTGGAGAAACCGGATTCTGCGTCATGCCTCCCACGGCATGTTGACTTCGCCCTCGGGCACGCCGTCCAGCAGGTGAAACCTGCCTTCGCGCACCATGCGGCCCAGCTCCACCAGGCGCGCATGTTGCTCGCGCGTGCGGCGTCCGCCGCGCAGGCGCCGCAGTTGCTCTTCGCAGAAGGTTTGCGCCGCCAGTTCAACGACGGGATCGCCGGCGTGTCGCGCGTGCAGAGCCGTCACCAGCACGGCGATGTACTGATGTGCCTCCAGTACTAGATCTTGCACCACGCCTTGCCGATTGATTAAATCCTCGCGGTGCTCGCGCATGGCGCCATCCATCACGATGGCCATGCCCTGTAGCCCGTGGATAGCCGCTCGGGCGCAGCGTGCCAACTCACGTGGCACAGCCGGTAGAGGGGTATGCCCGCGCAAATCCACCTGATGGCGGGCGATCCATTTGCCATACTCCGGCAGCTCCTTGCGCAGTTGCCACAAATGCGACGGATTGGCCGGGTCGAAGCGCTGCAGGCCCAGCTCCTGGACGCGCTTGAAGATCGGCATCATGAATCGGGCGCTATGCCGTTTAGTGAGCGCGGCGAACCAGGCCAGGCACAGCATGTTGTTGTGTCCCTCGTAGATCTCGGCTGCCTTCAGCTCGGTCACCTGTTGCGAATAGGGATGGCAAACATCGAGCGCACGGCCGCCCCAGAACTGGGGATAGATGCGCTCCATGGCTTCGTTCAGCAGGCGTGTCACCGTCACTTTGGCTGCACCGGTCTCCAGCTCGCCGCGATAGCCTTTCTGCAACAACCAGGCTGTCCAGTCGCGGAAGGCATCGGCACATACGATCAGGCCGGCCATGCGCGCGTAGTCTTCCAACGGCAGGTCGCGCTGGTCTATCGGCTTGCTCATGCTCACGCGCGTGCGGCCCCACAACCGCATGTGCTGCAACATGCTGCGCAGGCGACCAGCGGCTACGGCACACACGCTCACCCGGCCACGGTTGAGCAGGTGATAGGCAATCGTCAGGCCGTTCGAGACGTTCTTCGGATGGATCCAATTCGCGAGCGGCACGCGCAGCCCATTGAAGTTCACGCCGTAATTGCGCAGCTCTTGCAACGCGGATAGTTTGTAGCGCGTCAACCAATAGCGCTCGTTCTCCTCTCGCGGCAGCTCGACGATCAACACCTGCGGGCTGGGCGAGAGATCGGGACCTTGCAACATGCACACCAGGCACATCAAGCCACCGGGATAGACATTGGTGATGAACCATTTTTGACCGGTGATGACGATCTCGCCATCGGTGATGACGCCGCGGGTGAGCATGTTCTTTAAATCGGAGCCGCCTTGCGACTCGGTCAAGGCGAAACAGCTTTGGGGGTTGCCAGTGGCCAACGCGCGCAGCCACTCTCTTTGCTGCCGATTGCCGAAGAACAGGAGCGGGCCGACGGCGCCGATCGCTTCGTGCACGCTGTTCTGCATGGCCACCGACGGCGCAATTACGGCCATGCGAGTCTCTTCGAGGGCGAAAGCGGGGAAGTCAAGCCCCAAGCCACCATATTCCTCGGGGATGAGCGCGCCGTAATAGCCCACCTGGCCCAGATCGGCGATGAGCGCATCGGAGAGCTTGCCGGCGTAGGGGCCATCGCCATTGACGTAGGTTCCGGCGCGTTGATGGCGGCGAACGATTTCGAAGGCTGCATCCATAGCCGCCTTCGCACGTCCTTGTGCGGCGGAGGGCGTAGGGGCATCGAACAACTCCACGGGACAGTGGTCGTCCCAGACTGTGCGATGAACGGGGCTGCTTTCGGTCTGATATTCCGGCGCAAACAGCGCATTGGCGGCGTCATCCGCGCCGGCGACCTCACCGAGCGCTTCGGCTTCCGCCTGGCTGGCCCCCGTTGACAGAGCAACCTGGGTCACCAGATCTTTGCCTTGCGTTGATTCCATCTCACACCTCCTGGTGTTGTGGGTCATGAAGTTGTCACCAGTTGCGCATTTCGTCAAACGTGCGACGCAACACATGATGCGCAACACACAATACGTCACATTTTGCGCCTCACGCGTATCGCGGCAGACTTCACCCCGCCCACGCCTCTTCGTAAATTCCCGCCAGCCGATCTACGATCACACCCCAATCATGATGCGCTTCGACGTAACGTCGCCCCGCGTTGCCCAGGCGTTCGCGCAAGTGGGGCTCGTCAAGCAAGCGCAACACATGATGGGCAAATGCCTCAGCGCCATCGGCCACGAGCGCAGCATCCTCGTAACCCGGTTGGAGTGAAGCTACGGTGCGAGCGCTGGTGACGACCGGGGTCGCACAGGCCATCGCCTCGAGCACTTTGTTTTGTATGCCGGCGCCATACACGACCGGAACGACGGCGACGGTGGCCTGTCGCAGGTAGGCGCGCATATCAGGAACGGCGCCGGTCACTTTCACACGCTCTGGATAGCGCATAGCCAAAGCACGCACCTCCTCGGTGGGGTCCTTGCCAACGATCCACAACCGGGTATGGGGTTTTCGCGACCATACGCGCGGCATGATGTCGTTTACCAGGTGCAGGGCCGCTGTGACATTGGCATGGTAACTCATCTTACCCGAGAACACCAGCGCATCGGGCTCGCGAGGCACATCGTCGCACGGCCTGAAATAGTCCAGATCCACGCCGTTGGGCAGGACGATGATCGGCGCATGATGCGGCGACAACGCCTCCAATGCTGCCCGATCCGTCGGCGAGGTCACCAACACACGATCGAACTGCGCAGCCAGCCACCCCTCGCTACGCCGCGTGCGCGGCAGCTCGAACGACGTCATCAACTTGCCTTTTGCGCTCTGGCTCTGCTTAGCAGCCTGCTCGAAGAGATGGGTGATGCTATCTACGCTATCCCACACTACCGGAATTTTGTGTTTCGCGTTTTGCGTCTTGCGTTTGAGGTGTAGGGCGTAACGTGAACCGCGCAGGTGTTCGACGTGAATGGCATCGAAGTCACGCGCGGCGATCAAGCTGTCGAGCCTGGCAGCGAGCTCAGGCTGCCAACAAAAACTGGCCTGCAGTGGATGGGCGGTCGGCAACGCCATCGCGAGGTTAAGCAGTTTGCGGTTGCGGGTAAGCGGCGCTGCGATGACCTCGACGCCCAGCGATTCGAATTCGGCCATCGCGCGGCGTTCGTCGTCGGTCTCCCACAACGTAGCCAGCGTCAGCCGGTGACCATGCCGCGCCAAGTAGCGTACCAGGTTATACGGCCGAACGCGAATGAGGGTTGGGACGTAGGGGACGACGAAGAGAATACGCACGACAACCAGCAATATATCAAGTTGCCTTTACACGATACACCTGGACCAGCGAGCTACGATACACTTCACTTAGTAATGACGACCTCTCGGGTATGAACCCACCCAAAGCGCGCTCGGCCGGGCCAACCAGCACATAGTCCACCCCGTGCGCCTGCAAGATGCGTGCACGCTCGACATCGGCGGTGGCCTCGTCGAAGAAGCGCTCCACGGCCTCGCGCTTCTCAAAGAAATCGAGTGTTTGCGCCCAATGGGCGATGTAGGCATGCGCGCCTGTGAACATCGGAATGTACTGACCCGTGGTGAGCGAACTCAGCACGACATCATCACTCTGCACGTTCTGCTCGAGCCACTTGAAGGCATCTAACTCGGCGTTGTGCAGATAGTACGGATAACCTTGCCGGCGCAGATCCACGAACCGCCAGGCCCACAGATACAGGTTGGTCGGGATGATGAGCAGGACGATCGCAACCGTCAGCCAGCGATGTATGGATCGAAGCGACGCCTCTCTCCCTTGTCGCTCCAGCCGGCGTCGCACGAACGGCGCGATATAGTCGAATAGCGCGCTCGTCGCCAGGATGGCAATCGGCACCTGCCAGCCGTTCAACATGTGAATTTGAAAATCCACCGGCAGGTATATCAGCACGAACGAGATCAGAAACCACGCCTTCACGAACAGGTCGTTACTGCTTGTCCGCTCATCGGCAACCGGTTGCCCTGCAGCAATCCACTGCCTGGCGCGCACGCTCTTGATCCCATCGGCGACGACCGTGAAAATCGCCAACAGAAACGGAATCCCCAACAATACCGGCAAACGATAGAGCGGCGGCGTGAACACGCCGGCGTTGTCGAACTGGGCCAGCACCTCGCCCCACACTGGATCGAGCTTGGTGAGCAGAAAAGAATAGAGCGCCGGCCAACCGGACAGGATGCCGACGATGAAGATGCTGACAAGCATGAACCATGGCAGCCGACGGTCGCGCAGCAAGAGCAAAAGCGCATATACGCCGAGCACGGCATACACGATGACCAGGTCATAGGCGTGTTGCCAGCCCATGAACTGAGCAAACAGGCCGGCCGCGACAGCATAGCGCAACTGCCGCCTGGCCTCGCCGCGCAATACCAGGTCGAACGTCCACATGTAGAGTGCTGCGCCGAGGAAGTGCGGAAAGGCCAGGGCCGAATAAAACGTGTTCCCCTCGGCGACGAACACATCCAACGGATTGATCAGCTCGCCGGGCGTGACGGTATATTTCATCACGACCAGCACCCAGCCGAACCCCGAGGTGAATGTAGCAATCAGAAAGGCAGCTCGTCGCCGCGGCACATCGGCGAAGAACCACGTACACATGCGATAGACCAGCAGCAAAAACAGCACCGTGCCGGCGATGCGCATGCTCTCGAACATCACACGATACGACTGTTCAAACGGCAAACCCAGGATGACGCCGATGCGCGCCAGGCCGAACCACAGCAGGTTGAAGAAGATCGGCTGGTTCGGCTCCGGCGTGAGCTTGTTTGCGGAAAGCACGCCTGTGGTGAACTCGCGCATCCACGAGAAGTACTGCACGTGGTCGGGCACGTTGACCATGATGCCCATGTATTGCTTGTCCGCCGGCGCAGATAGATAGGCATATAGCACCGGCAGGCTGGTCAGAACCAGCACGATGCCAATGACGATGAGGACGAAGCGCCGTTCCGCCGCCACCGTCGTCGTTGCGGACAGCGCTTTGGCGCGCCCGCTGCTCAACTCACGCGCATCCCTGATAGTCGTATCCATGAATTCACCAACCACGCAATCACACCGTTCGGGTCGCGCCGGCCGGATTTGCCGTTTCGACCCTCCCCGGCCGCTCGATCAAGGCAACTCTAGAGACCACCCACCACACTGTGGCTATAGCCACGCATGACGCCATCAGCGGCAGCAATCCAGCGTGGCCCTTCAAGCCGATTACCGTGCCAAAGTTGCGCGCGATGTTGCCGGCTAACCAGTTCGGCCAGGCATACTCAACCAGCGGATTGAAAACCGTATCGGGCGGGAAGGCCTGTTCGGCCAGGGTCAGCCCCCAGGTAGCGACAAAAGACCAGGCCGACAAGAGGCCGATGAGCAACGTCAGCCATCCAGGACGCGCCTTCAGGTCGCCGCTCGCGACCGGATCAACCGCGAACACGATCGCCAGCGCCATGAACGGCAGACCTGGCAAAAAGTAACGCGGCCCCACGGCAAAGCCCCCCCACCACATGATCGAGGAAACGTTGAACAAAAACATCGCCAGCATGCTGAGCAGAGCCACCACACATGCAGCCCTGGCTTCTCCGCATCGCCACCACGAGATAAACCCGGGCACCGCCAACAGCATGATGGGGGACAGCAGGAACAATCCTCTAAACGGACTGAACGTCATGCCGAACGCCGCGTCCCAGTGCGGCAACGTCAAGCTCATGAAGCCCGTTCCGTGTTGCTCTTGCCACAATTCCGAGCTGGAATAACCCACCTTAAACGGGCCGCCGAAGATCGCCGTATTGTAGGCCATGAGCCCTGCCGCACAGACGGCCAGGCCGATCAACACCCACGCGATATGTGCACCTGCCGCACGCCGCATGAGCGTATAGGCCGCATACAACGCCAAGATGCCGGCAACCAGAATGGCAGGAAACTCGGTCACCACGCTGTAGCCAAGCAGCAACCCGATTGTGAGTGAGCAAAAGACCGATGGTTTCGGCGCATCCCGTTCGCCGAGCGTGAAAATCAAGTAGAAAGCAGCGACCAGCATCGCTGCGCTTAGCTGGTGACCGTAGAACGCATTGGCGTAGGCGAAAGCCGGGGTGAGCAAACCGTATGTCAGGGCCACAAAGGCGCTCGCTCCCGATCGGGCGCCAAAGTGCATCATCAGCCGATATAACAACGCGCATAGCAACGCGGAGGGCACGGCTCCGATCAGAAAGCTGAGCAAGACCTGGGCCATTGCGTAGCGCACCTTATCTTCCACCACACCGCTGCCGGTCTCGCGCAGCGTAGCTTTGAAGGCCTCGCTGTTCGCCAGCCGTTGAGTGAGCTGATCCATTATCGGCCAGTCCAACACAACGCGTAAGCCGGCGTAGATTGGGATGCCTAGAAAGGCGGCGCCAGGCGCTTTGTCGCTGTAGTAATGCTCACCGACTTTGGCATAGTCCACCGTCTTGCCATAACCGGCCTGGCCGAGCACATACTTATCAATCTGGAATGTGCCGTCGTCCACGACCGCCACGACCATGTTCAGCCGCGAGTTTTGGTTGTTGTCGGCCCAGCGTGGGAAGAAGTAAGCGTAGCAAAGTAGTGCAATCAGGAAGATTGCGATTTGGTTCACGCGATCGCGATTGGAAGCCGCCATACCCTGCCCAATAGTCGCATGCGGGCAGCAGGTATGCGTACTGCGCGGACGATCAGTCCACCGGCAGACAACAGCAGAGGTGCTACCGATACAGCCTTTCCAGCGGCCGGCACGCGGCACGATAGTCATAGACCGACTCGATCAGCGCGCGGCCGTTACGGCCCAGGACATCGGCGCCGGCGCGGTCGGCAAGCACCTGCAGCGTCGCCCGAGCAAAATCCGCCGGCGAGTCGGCGATCAGCACATGCCGCCCGTGCTCAACCGCGATTCCCTCACAACCCAGCGTGGTCGTCACAATGGGCAGGGCCTGGGCCATGGCGTTGAGGATCTTGACGCGCATGCCGCCGCCTGCCCGCAGCGGCACCACCATCACGCCGGCCTGTTGCAGGTAAGGGGTCGGATCCTCCACATAGCCGGTGACGTTGATGCGCGGATCGGCCTTGCTCATGTCCAGCAACTCCTGCGGTGGCCGCGCACCCACTACATCGAAGACGACATCCGGGCGCTCGCGGCGAATGTGTGGCAGCACCTCGGCGATGAACCATTTCACGCCATCAATGTTGGGCGGCCAGTACATCGTGCCGATGTGCAGGATGTGGTCGGCGTTGGGATGGCGCTGCACCGGTCGGACTTCGTCACTATCCACGGCGATGGGGATGACGATCATCTTGTCGGCGTCGGCGTCCGCGGCGCGCCCGGTCGCAGCGACCACAGCTTCGAGCAAGGCAGTCCTGTCTTCGTGGCTCACCGCCAGCACGCCATCAAAGTCGTGACACACCCGGCCTTCGTAGCGTTTGAGCAACTTCCAGTCTCGATTGAGCAACCACTTCCGCGGGCCGCCGCTCATCGTCTGAGCCAGGCGCTTGTAGAGCAACCACAGCGCGTTGTGCGCATCGAGCACTTTGCGCGCGCCGGGCACCCGGGCAGCATACTGAGCCATGTTCAACTGATCGGCGTGCGCCACGTCGAAGCGCATCTCGCGCACCAAGCGGTCCACCAGGTCGCGCATGGCGGCCCGGTCGTCGCGCACCATCATCCAGGGCTGGCCGGTGGTCAGGCTGCGCACCATCGCTGCCCCGTCGCGCACGGCGCCGCGGGCCATTTGCACGACGTGTACGCCGCCGGCGCAGAAAGGCCTGAGGCGATCCACGTCGCGCGACTGATCGCCGCGCACGAACGAAGCCAGCGTCACATCGTGATGCTGGGTCAGGTATTTGAGCACGTTGTAAGTCTTCACCTTCGGCCCGCTATCGGGTGGATAGGGCAGGACCTGGGTGAGCAGGAGGACGTTCATGATTCAGAGCGATAGTCGTCCGGCGCGGCCCGATCCACCAGGCCGAGGAAAGCCCGCAAGAGGCACATCAGGCGGAGATCAGCCAAGCGCCATGAATTCATTTATCGCATCTGCGACGCGCTGCGCTTCTTCCTGGCTTAGCTCTGGATACATAGGCAGAGATAGCACCGTTTTAGCCAGCCTCTCCGCCACCGGGAAGCAGCCGGGAGCAGCAAGCCGACGATAAGCAGGCTGCAAATGGATGGGCACCGGATAGTGAATTGCCGTGCCGACCATGCGGGATTTCAGATGAGCGGCCAGCGCATCGCGCTGGGAGGTTTGCACCACATACAGATGGTAAACGGGCTCACCATACTCCATGGCACACGGCAGCGCAACGTTACCTCGTCCGATGCTATAGGAGTACCTCATGGCGAGCTCGCGTCGTGCAGTATTCCACTCATCCAAATAGCGTAGCTTCACTCGTAACACGGCGGCCTGCAACTCATCCAGGCGAGTATTCAACCCTTCGATATCGCTGACGTAGCGTTCCCGCCAGCCATACTGCCGGATCAAGCGCGCTCGCTCTGCCAATGTTGAATCGTTCGTCACTACAGCTCCACCATCTCCCAGCGCGCCCAGATTCTTGGTGGGATAAAAGCTGAACGAAGCCACGTGTCCGATGCTGCCCACCCGTCGCCCCTTGTAGGTTGCGCCGTGGGCCTGAGCGCAGTCTTCCACAATGAAGATGTTATGCGTCTGCGCCAGCGCAATCAATGGATCGAGGTCAACCGCCTGGCCGAAAAGATGCACCGGCACGATCGCTTTCGTGCGTGAAGAGATGGCCTGCTCGACCAGCGATACATCCATCAACTGCGTATCGGAACGCACATCCACCAACACGGGCCTGGCCCCGGCCAGCTCAATAGCGGCAACCGTGGCAACTGCCGTGTTAGGCACAGTAATCACCTCGTCGCCCGGTTGCACCCCAAGTGCTCGCAGGGCTACCACGATGGCATCGGTGCCATTGCCAACCGAAACGCAGTGTCCCGTCCCCACCCATTCGGCGAATTCGCGCTCAAATGCAGCCACCTCTTCGCCGAGGATATATCGGCCGCTGGACAACACACGCCCGATAGCCTCATCCAATTCACCTCGGATGGACTCGGTTTGTCGCTGCAGATCAAAAACTGGAATCAATTCCCCCTCCCATAAGTCGCTTATCTCTACCAGTAGTAATTGCTATATCGGCGATAGAAGTCCAGCGTCTTGCTGAGTCCTTCCGCCAGCGGCACCTTTGGCGCCCAACCCAACATTTGTTGGATTTTGTCGAAATTCGCGTAATAGTCGCCGATGTCTATGACTTTCCGCTCCGGCGGAAACGGCACAATGCGAAACTCGCCGCCACCGTTGATGCGCACCATCAACTCGGCTAAATCTTTGAGCGAGATTACTTCGCGGCTGCCTAAGTTGTAAATCTGACCGTTCGACGCATCGTCGGCCCCGCTCAGCAACATCGCATCCACAACATCATCCACGTAGTTGAAATCACGCAGCTGCTTACCGTCGCCGAACACCTCAATTGGCGCACCCTCAATGAGGCGACGGATCCATATCCCCAGAAACGTTTGACGCGCATCCTTCACCCGCATGCGTGGGCCATAGGTATTGGTCAGACGTAGGGATACGGCGCGCACGCCATACACGTTGTTGTACAAAATATGGTACCATTCACCTGCCATCTTGTTGATTCCGTTCACATCCATGGGGTGCAAAGGGTGCCGTTCGTCCACGGGCAGATAATCTGGCTTACCATAGATCTGGCGCGTGCTGGCAAAGACGATCTTGATCCCCGGGTTATATTTCCGGCACGCCTCCAAAATCGAGAGTTGAGCCCGACAATTGATGTCGAGATCAACATAGGGGTTGAGCATTGAGTCGGTATGGCTGGTCTGGCCGGCCAGGTTGAACAGGTAGTCGCGATCACGCACGAGATGGTTCATCGAGTATTCGTCACGTACATCGGCAATGTTCACCCGAACACGATCTTTAACCGGCTCGATGTTACAAGCATTACCACCGTACTCGGGGATGAGTGAATCCACCAGCGTTACGCGCGCATCGAGCGAAACCAGCCTTATGGCCAGGTTCGAGCCAATGAATCCGAGACCACCGGTGATGAGTATGTCCTTGCCGGCAAAAGAGTTCAGCAAATCCTCACCCACAGTCACCTCCTCGCCGACTTCGTGACCCAAAAAGTCATGCTTTTATGAGGTGCGTGATCGTCGTGCCTCTCTCTCTCGAGAATCGTGCTGCCAGCCCGCAATAACCAGTCATTCACCTCGCCTTCCGGCACGTAATATCTATCGTAGGGATGAAGCTTCAACTTCACCAACGTACTCGCGGCGATTCCCAGCGAACGAAACAGATTATATAAGCGGCGGCGCGGTTGAAGGCGGGCCCTTAATGTCATATCGGTATGCAGTTGAAAGACTACGAGACCTCTCGGTTTGACGATTCGCAGAAAGTCGTCCACGTAGGATTTCACAACTGCCTTTGAGGGAACATGCTGCAGCACTCCCCAGGAGTAAACGAGATCGAAGGAGTTATCTGCGAAGCCGCGCAGGTGACTCTCGGTGTTGACCATGAACTCGCAGTTAGAGAGATCGGCATGAATCCGGCGCGCTATTTTGATCATCCCCTCAGAAATGTCCACGCCCACATACCGGCGGAAGTGCCGTCGCATGCCGCGCGCAATGCGCCCGATGCCACACCCGAAGTCCAGCGCCGACTCACGCGTTTCAGGTAGGCCGTGCTTTGCCGCCTTGTGAAGCACGTCATCAACCTGCGCATCGCCACTGGCCAGAAACTCCTCAATGGTCCACGCGCTCATCAGACGCCCTGTCATGGCGAAGAATGGGTCAACATCACTTGCATCGTTCCAATTCAGTCTTGATCTCTCCAGCGTCATGTCGTACTCCTTTGTGTCTTTGTCGTAGGAAGATATCTCCTGAGTTTCTCAGCGTGAATGCGTTCGTAATCGAATCGAGAGAATGGGAACCCCAGGAAGAGAAAGTGGGAAGCGTCTGCCTGCACTTAGACGCCCCCAACAGTGACAGCTCTCACCACGCGTTCATCAATGTCGAGTCCGCGATCAAAAAGTACAGGCGCTCACCAACACACTGCCGATGCGTTCCAGCCACCGCTCGAATGAGAATTGGCTGCGAATCCATTCTCTTGCTCGACGCCCCATGGCCTTAGCGCGTGAGGGATCGCGCCATAGCATCTCGATCGCCTCTTTCATCCCTTGCGGATCGCGCGGCTGCACCAGAACGCCCGTCTCCCCATCCAGGACGTATTCGGCCAAGCCGGGCAATCGTGTAGCGATAACAGCCTGCCCCATGGACTGCGCAATCTGGACAGAAGTGCAGCCCGCCGACCATTGGGTAGTGGCCCGCACCGAAACGATGGTGAAGCGGCTTTCGACGAAGTAGCGGCGTAGATCCGAAGGGTGAACATACGGCCGGATCTGCACGTTAGATGGAATCGGCTCATTTTCATAGTCCATGGGATTGTTCACCCAGGCGCTCCCCACCCTGAAGTCACAGGGAATATCCGGCAGTTCACGAATTGCACGGATCAAAGTTGCGTAATCGCGATGCGACGAGCCGACGCTGTGCACATAGTTCTGAGGGTGCGCAGACACAGCATCAGAAGAGAAGAAAGCCGTATCCACCGGTGTGTGCAGCACCATCACCCGTTCAGGAAGGATGTTCAACGCCTGACGAAAGTGCTCGGCTTCAACTTGGCTGATAAAGACTAGTCGGCTCCAATTGCGATGGGGCTTCAACCGGCGCAGCAAACTGATCTTTGAGGGCGACATTGGGTGATGCAAGATGACGACGTGTTTGATGCACCTGCCCAATAACCACCCGAGCGGAATCCCCACGCGCTCCGACATACTCAGCACAGTGTCATAGCCTCGGTCACGCACCAGGCGCGCCACCTTGATCGCCAGCCTAAAATCTATGCGACACCTTTCCTCGAGTCGGCGCAGGCGCGGATTATCAGAGACCAACCGGTAATCTACATAATCTGCACACAGCTGCTCCGCAAGCGAAATGTAGTCAACGCGCTGATGGCGTCGCTGACGGATCTCACTATCAAGGCTGGGGGGCGTGTGGTTGGTGGCAACGATGAGGAAGTGCCTCTTATCCATAGCGACAAGGTCAATTTGAACATAAATTGCTTCGGCAGTGAGATTAATCGTCGGGATGACTCAATTCTGTTAGTCGGCCAAGAGTGCATTCTTCGCAAGTAGTTAACATTCCCGATAATCAGCAGCGCCTATAAAATGGTGTTATGCTCACTTACCTGACGCTGTCTCAGCACC
>JAIMBB010000092.1 GCA_023511655.1 Anaerolineae bacterium | reverse complement strand
CACGTTATCATTTGGGCAAGATTCTTGCGTGAGGTGACGAATCACTGTTCGGTAAGATTCTTACGTGAGGCACCACGAGGCCAGACAAATGAAAATTGCCAGGCGATTCTCTCGGGCAACCGACCAGCTTCTCAACGCCGGCCGCTCGCTTCATCGGACGAAGGGGTAACCGGCCTGGGCCAGCGCATCCTGAATGCGGATCTTGTGCGTGAGGAGCATCGGCCCCGGCAACGCATCCAGGGGATAGAAGCCTATGTCCACGCTCTCTGGCGAGATGGCGATGTGGCCGCCGATAATCTCGCATTCAAAGCACACGTTGCATATCTGCACCACATCGCCGCCGGGATAGCGGGCAATCAGATACTGAGTTGGATCGGTATAGATGCCGATCAATCGTTTGATCCGCACGTGCAGACCGGTCTCTTCCCATACCTCGCGCAGGCAGGTCTGAGTGATGCTTTCGCCGACATCTTGCCTGCCGCCCGGCATCGCCCAATGCCGATTATCCTGGCGCAGTTGTAGCAGCAGATGGCCGCGTTCGTTCAGGATGAAGGCCGATGCGCCATACTGAATGCGATCCGGCAGCCGATCCAGCGGCGCGCCGGTCCAGTCGTAAAGAAGCGTGGGGGGTTGAGTCATGGCTGCGCATGATACGCGATGCAGCGCGCTGCCGGTGTGTTACGCTGCCGGCCATGCTCTCGCTGGACAGACAGAATCACTATCGCGAGCGCTACCGTGCCCTGCGACCCGGCTGGCGCACCAGCGGCGAGGTGTACGAATCATTTGTGCGGCGATACATCCGCGAGGATGCGATCGTGCTCGACCTGGGCTGCGGTGCGGGTGGGGTGATGGAGTTGTTCGATCGCCGTGTCCGGCTGCCGGTCGGCGTGGATCGGCACTTGCCCTCGCTACGACACAACCGCGCATCGTCCATGCAGCGCGTGCTGAGCGACGCAGATGCGTTACCTTTCGTAGCCGGTTGCTTTGACCTGGTGGTGTGCTCGTGGGTGATCGAACACGCCCGGCAACCGGAGCGCTTGTTCGCCGAGGTGAGCCGGGTGCTGCGGCCCGCAGGTCACCTGGTCTTTCTCACACCCAATGCAGCCAACTACGTCACCGTGATCAACCGGCTAGTGCCGGCATGGGCGCAAGCGCTGCTGGTGCGCCTGTTCTACGCCCGCAGCGAGCGCGATACCTTTCCGGTGGCATATCGGGCCAACACCGTCCGCGCGCTGCGGGCATCAGCACAGAGAGCCGGTCTGCAGGTGTGCGCGCTGGAGACGATCCACGATCCCACATACCTCGCCCTCAACGAGTTCGCCTTTCGCCTGAGCGCGTTCATCGAGCGCTTCATCCCCGATGAACACGCGGTTCACATCGTCGGCGACTTCGTCAAGTAGGGGGAGCTTTCATGAGCCACAGGCACACAGGGCCGACCACTGCATGTCGAATTAGCTCAGATACTTCGCCAGCTCCACCATTGGATAGCTCACCCGCTGGCCGTAGGGGCGACGCCCCTTGTCGAAGGTGGCATCTATGCCGATCTTGGTGCCGATGCCTTTGCTGTCGTTGGCCGGGTCCATCTCGTGGCCCTGGGCACGCGGCACGGTGAACACATCTTGTCCCCAATCTACCCGCGTGGTCAGCGCCCACAACAGGTCGCTCGGGTCATAGATGTTCACATCGCCCTCGACCACCACGCACACGCGGAAGTTGGGGTGCGCGGCGAACGCAGCCAGCGCCACATTGCGCGGCTCGCCCGTGTTCGCCTTCTTGCCCAGTTGCACCACCACCAGAAAGCCGTTGGTATAGGGCGGGATGTGCACCGCCTGCACATTCTTGCTGGCATGCGAGGCGAAGCGCATGAGCAGGGGCTCGCGTGGCAACACGTTGCCGATGTAGATGTGCTCGTTCCAGCCGGGCACGATGGTCTGGAAGATCGGGTCGTCGCGCCAGCCGACTGCCGTTACTTCGAACACCGGCGACTCCCACGGCTCGCCGTAATAGCCGTGAAACTCCGCCAGCGGCCCTTCCACGCGTCGCACGCCGGGCAGCACGTGTCCTTCCAGCACCAACTCAGCATGAGCCGGGATGGTGTCCACGTCCACCGTGACGCCGCGCGTGACCTCGACAGGACGGCCGCGAATGGCGCCGGCGATTTGCGTCTCGTCGCCGTCGTACTTGCAACCGGCCGCGATCATCAACGCCGGGTCGAGGCCGATAGCCACGGCGATCCCCAGCGGCCGGCCCTGCGCCTCTGCCGCAGCGTGAGCGCGCTGCACGTCGCGCCACTGGTTGATGTTCATCCCGAAGGTGCGCGGTCCAAGGATCTCCATGCGGTTGTAGCCGAGGTTGCCGATGCCGGTCTCCGGGTGCTTGCTGACGATGACGCCGCCAGTGATGAACCGTCCCCCGTCGCCCACGGCGTGCTTGGGAATGGGCAGCGCGTTCACGTCAATCTTGTCGAGGTCGGCGATGAGATTCTTCTTCCAGGCCGCGTCCCGCACCTGCACCGGCCGGATGGCGTTGGCCGGATCGAGCGCGCGGGCCATCGTCGCGGTGACGCGATCTTTATTGCAGCCCAAGGCCAGCGCCACGCGCTCCTGGTTGGCCACGGCGCTGCTGAACAGGCGCCAGCCAGGATACCCCGCTACGTGCTCGAACAGTGGCGCCGGCCCACCGGTGCGCTCGCATGTCGCGCCCACATCGGCCGCTTCGTGGATGATGCTGACCGGCTTGCGGATGCGCACGAGCTGATTGTGTCGTTCGAGCAGGTCGAGATAGGAGCGCAAATCGTGAATGGTAGACATCAAGAGACAGGTTGATAAGCTGATGATTGGTGACGAGCAAACCATCGTTGCGCAACGAGCGCGAACTCCACGGGCAAGCATTTGTATCCTTCCGATCTGGAAAGACCAGTTCGCATTTGTCGCCCATTGCTCACGACATGCCCACATTCTACCGACCGCCGACGCTTAAGGTCCAATGCGAACCAATCTACTCGGCGCCGGACGTGGCGGCCCGCCCTCGCGCCGACGGCGATGCAAGGGTGACTATCAACAACGGCACCAGCGCCACTGCGAAGCCGACGACCGCCAACCAGGTGAACCCTACCGCCGCCAGCAACAGGCCACTGCCCAGGCTACCGGCGGCCGAGGCGACGTTGACCACCGCATCGTTTGCGCCCTGCAAGCGCGCCCGCTCGGCCTGGCCGAGTGCGTCGGTCAACAGAGCGCTGCCAGCCACATAGCACCCACTCCACCCCAGGCCGACGAAGAACTGGCCGAGCGCAATCCAGGGCGTATCCAGGGACAACGGCGCGATTACGCAACCGGCCATCAGCACCAGCGCGCCTGCGACGATCACCGTGCGCCGCCCCAGCCGGTCGGTCATTTGGCCCATCAGCGGCGAGAAGGCAAACATGCCCAGCACATGAACGCTGATAACGGCAGAGATGTCGCCCAGATCGTGGCCGTGGTCGCTCATATGCACGCTGACGCTGGCCATCAGCAGCACCATGGCCGCCTGGCCGCAGGCCATTGCCAACAACGCGGCGAACACGGCCGGTTGGCGCAGCGCCTCGCGGAACGAGCGTTGCCTCTGCAGCGTCGAGGGCGCCGTCGTGGACGGCGACGAACCGGCGGTTGCGCGTTCCACCAGCGCGCGCCAATCCACGGCAAGCATGACGAACAGCACAAGCCCCACCAGGGCGTAGCCGGCCGAGGTGAACAGCAACGGTCCGGCGTAGGTATTCATGCCCAGCGACAGCGCCCAGTTGCTGGCCGGCGCGGCCAACAGCGGCCCGGAGACTGCACCGACCGTCGCGCCCCAAATCACCAGGCTCATGGCGCGGGCGCGGCGCTGCTGCGGCGTGACCTCTGCAACGGCGAAGCGGCTCTGATCGAGCGCAGCGCGCCCCATGCCCAACACGAACAGTCCCCACAGAAAGGCAAAGAAGCTGGCGCGCACGACGCCGAATCCGGCCAGGCCCGCGCCCAGCGAGGCCACCGCTGCACCGATCGTCAGGCCGCCGTGGCGACCCAGACGAGTCATCAGGTATCCGGCCGGATAGGCCGCCAGGGCCGAGCCGCCAAGCACGGCCATGCCGGCCAGTCCGGCCAGCGCCTTTTGTCCGCTGAGTTGAACGGCTGCCAGCGTGTTCACAGTGACGGCGGTCGAATGGGCTGCCTGCGCCAAACTTTGGGCCAACATCAAACCGAGCGTGACGCGCAGCAGCGAGGCAGAGCGAGGGGATGACATGACTGTGCATTATGCGACCGATTGGAAAAGCGAAAGGGCGGGTTGTACACCCGCCCTTCGTTCGACTTCGCCACACCGATCACTTGAGCGAACTCAGGTAGTCCACCAGGTTATTCAACTCCTCCGGCGTCATCTGCTGCTCGTAGTTCTGCGGCATCAGGTTGGCCAGACACGCGCCTTGCGGACATTCCGGCACGATGTATGCGTTCGGGTGAATGATGGACTGCCGGATGTATTCGGCCGCAGTGGTGGCGGGCGGTTGACCTTGCAAGTTGGCCTTGTAGTGATCGCTGGCGATGCGCTCTTCCGCTACGGCGCCAATGCGGGTGAGGTTCGGGCCGAGCGCCCCCTGCGCGCCGACCCCGCGGATGGCGTGACAGGCGGTGCAGCCTTTGGCCTCATACAACGCTTTGCCAGCTTCCTGTGCAGGCGTGAGCGGCACCGGCGTCGGGCGTGCAGCCTGCCCCTCGCCAGGCGCCGGCGGCAGGATCGCTTGATCGTTGGGCAATGGATCCAGGCCGTAGTTGACGATGAAGCTGGCCACGTCGCGAATCTGGTCGCCACGCAGCGGACCGCCGAAGCGCTCGCCAAAGGTAGGATGGTTGACGTCCCATGCGTTGCTGGTCTTGATCGGAATGCCGGACTCGGTGACGGCGATGATGTAGTCGCGGAGCGACCCCGTCCATCCAATCTGGTTCAGTCGCTCGCTGGGGACGACCACCTTGATGGACTGCAATTGCATGTCGTCGCGGACGAGCTCGATCCGGCCGACGAACTGCTCGCTGGCCAGAGCCGGCCCCTGTCCCTCAATGCCCTCACCTTTAACGCCGTGGCAACGGGCGCATTGATCAAAGTACACTTTGGCCCCGGCTTCCACAGCCCGTGCGTCGAACTCGGCAGCGCGCACGTTCAGCCGCGTGCGATCGGCCAGGCCGATGAAAGTGCATACGCTGAGCATGATCAGCATGCTGATCAAGCCAGTCAGGATGCGGACAGTGAAGCTGGGACGATACGTGACGATCTTCTTGAAGATACTCATTGAGACTGTCCTTATTCGGCGACGTAACCTGAATCGGCGTGCAGGAAGGTGTACTTCTTGAACTGCGATGCCTTACCGTCTACGTCCGTGTAGTTGACGGTGATGATGACTTGTCTCAAGTTCGACTGGATCTGTTTCACTTCCAGTGAGCCAGTAGCGTCGGCTGACAGGGTCTTGCCGAGCGGATCGGGGCGGGCTTTACGCGCCTCCATGTCATCGTGGATCTCGCGGATCAGCCGATCCAGGCCGGCCGAACCGGTGTTCGGTTGGGCATTGATCGGGAAGTTGCCGACGACGTATTGCGAGTAGGGCAGCCGGCGCACCGGGCCAACGCCTTCATCGGGAATAAAGGCCTGACCGACCTCCGAAGCCGGGTCGCCACCCACGTAACCAAAGCCGGTGATCGGCACGCCGGTGGGGATGCCGGCCAGCGAAAGATAGATGATAGCCGCGGCGAAGATCGCGCCAAAGGACAGCATCACCTTGCGATCGCCATAGCGACGGCTGGGGTTCGGGTCAATGTAGGGCACCACGAACAGCAGCAGGAACAGCAGCGGACCGACGATCACGCCCCAGAACACCTTGGGGGTGAGGCCGAACACGTTGGCGAAGAAGCGGTCCACCTCGCCGGCGATGCCGCCGGGCAGGAGGGGGATCATGTGAGGGATCTTGAGCAAGCCCTGCAGCCAGTAGAAGTACCACGGCGCGACGGTGTGGTTGGGCGTAACCAACGGGTCGGCATGATGCTCAAGCGGCGCCGAATACCACGTCGCGCAGGAGATGGCCAGGATGGCAAAAGCCACGCCGGCATACATCAGCTCATTGGTGATGATGTCGGGCATGAAGTTGACGCGCTTCTCTGGCGGCACCTTGCGAGCAGTATCTTCGCCGATCGCCTCCATCTCGGGTGGCAGGCTGATGCCGAAGCGCACCACTTTGTAGTAGTGCACGGCGACGAAGATCACACCGATCAGGGGGAACAACACGACGTGGAAGAGATAGAAGCGCAGCAAACCACCAGCACCGATGTCCGGCGCGCCGCGCAGCAACAGGTTGATCTCTGGACCGACCAGAGGCACGGCATCCGCCATCGAGGTGCCGATCGTCACCGCCCAGAACGCCAGTTGGTCCCACGGCAGCAGATAACCGCTGAACGACAGGAACAACGTGACGACGAGCAGCACTACGCCGGTGAACCAGGTGAACTGGCGCGGCTTCTTGTATGACCCGGTGATGAACGTGCGCGCCATGTGCAGCGTCACGATGATCACCATGCCCTCGGCACCCAGGCGGTGCAGGTCGCGCATGAACTTGCCGAACGGCACGTTGGTGAGGATGTCGAGCATGTTGCCGTAGGCATAGGTCGGCGACGGCGTGTAGAAGATCATCAGGAAGATGCCGGTGATGATCTCGAAGGTAAAGAACACTGCCGAAAGCAAGCCCAGTCGGAAGGTGGGATACAAGGTGGTGACTGCTTCGTGATAGAACGTCGGGCGAATGTGGAACCAGAATCCCTCGGTGTGCGGCTTCACGCGAGGATTCGGTTTGGCCGGCGGATCGCCGCGCAGCACGCCGCGCACATCATTCCACGACAGGCCGGCCGTGAAACGGGTGAACGCGTCGTCCAGACGCTGCGCCACCGTCGCCTTTAAGCCGGTGGTTTGGATCTGCTTGACCAGTTTCTGTCCAACGAAGGCCATATCAGGTTACCTCCTCGAATTTCGATAACGACACAATTCCCTATTCCAATCTCACCTACGCGCGAATCTTCACCGGCCAGGGCCGATTGAGCGCCCGAGGTGCGAGTTGATTTCGACGATGCTCAAGCGCCCGGGATGATGGTTGTGAATTGCGCACGTAAGCCTTTCTCAAAATCAAAAGTGCGACTTGCCCAGAATCTTTCGACCGGTGTTGACGACGACCGACTCGGCACCGGACGGCATCGGGATGGGTTGACCATCGGTGGAGGCGGCGATGACGTTGCCATTGGCATCGAGCACGCGGAATTCGAAGCGGTCCAGGTCGCGCGGAGCCGGCCCGGCGATGTAGGTGCCATCGAGCTTGAACTGCGAGCCGTGGCATGGGCAGGCAAAGATGCGCGCGGCTTCGCTCCATGGGAAGATGCAGCCCAGGTGGGTACACACCTTATAGAGCGCGTTGATGCCGGCATCGGTGTTGACCAACCAGAATTTGCCCGGGTTGTTCGACACAGGCGCTGCGTTCGGCTGCGGGAATTCGTCGGCCCGCACCGTGATCTCGCCGCCGAACTCGCCGGCACGGAAGCGCGGCATCGCGAAGAAGAAGGTAATGCCGCCGAACTGGGCGAGGAACAGCGCCATGGACGCGCCCCACACGTAGTTGAGGAACTCGCGCCGCGTGACGCCTTTGGGCGTGGGAGGAGGCGCCTCGGGCTCTTTGGGCGCGGCGGGCTTGGCTGCGGCGCCAGCCGCCGGTTTTGCAGCAGCAGCCGCTGCCGGTTTGGCTGCACCGGTTGGGGGTGCTGGCCTGGGTGCGGCCGACGCAGCGCCTGCTGCAGGCTTGGCCGTGCCGGGCGCAGCGCTGGGCGCAGCGCCAGGGGCGGCGGCCTTCGCTACATTTTCGGCCCCTTTCGCAGCCGCCGCTGCCGCCCCACCGGCTGCCGCAGCGGCTTTGTCGGCAACATCGCCCGCCGCCTGTTTCACTTGCTTGGCCGACTCGCCGGCCGTCTTCGCCACATCGTCCGCGACCTGTTTGACAGCCTGCTCAGCCTGTTCAGCCATGGCTTTCGCATCCTGAGCTGCCTTGTTCGCAGCCGCTGCAGCTTTCTCCGCAGCCTCAGGAGCTTGCGATCCCTTCGGTTCCGTTGTCTCTGCCATTGACTCTCCTCAAAACCATCTGCCTCAAGTGGTTTTATAAGCAGCCCAAGCCGCGCTCAGGCGCTCCTCTCGACTGCAACCTTGAGCATCGAGACCCGCCAAAGACGGCTCTAGAGCAGGGTGCAATATATCACGGGCCATAACCCCAGTCAGTGACGTTTTGTCACAGATGGACGTGACATTTGTCCGACGTAATGTCAGGCGAGGAAGCCAGACGCCACCAGCCCCAGCAACACAATCCCAGCAACGATGCGATACCAGGCAAACGGCTTCAGGTCGCGTCGGGCTACATAGCCCAGAAAGAACTTGATGACGATCAGCGCGACGACGAATGCCGAGATCAGCCCAACGGCAAACGCCGGCAGTTCGGTCGGACGGATCTGGTCGAAGTTGCGCACGAAGTCGAACACGGTCGCGGCCAACATGGTGGGAATCGAGAGGTAGAACGAGAAGCGCAGAGCGGTAGGCCTGTCCATGCCAGCGAGCAGGCCGCCGATGATGGTAGACGCCGAGCGCGAGAAGCCCGGCCACAACGAAACGATCTGAGCGACGCCGACGGTGAGGGCCTGTTGCCAGCGCGCGCTCTCGACGTCGTGCGTGGCGGCCTGGCGCGGTCGCCACTCCACGATCAACATGATGACGCCGCCAACGACCAACGCCAGGGCAACCGTAAACGGGTTGAACAGCGCGTCCTTGATAAACCGGCTGAGCAACACGCCGACGACAGCCGCCGGGACGAAGGCAATGGCAATGTTGAGCAGCAGGCGACGGGCGCGACGGTCATACACCGCCCGGCGCAATACGCCGAACAGATCGCGCGCGAAATAGACCACGACGGCCAGGATAGCGCCGAGCTGGATGAAGATCTCGAACGTCGCGGCGATTGCCTCGGGGAAACCGATCAGCTTGCCAGCGACGATGAGGTGGCCGGTGGAAGAGATCGGCAGGAATTCGGTGAGGCCTTCGACGATGCCCATGACGAGCGCCTTGAACAGCAATGAAAGGTCCATGGGGGCGAATGGTAACAGCAAAGGGGGAGGCAGGAGGTAGAGTTCGTTTAGTCTATCATTTGCGCCTGCCATGCATGCACTCGTCACCGGCGCCACCGGCTTCATCGGCGCCAACCTGGTCGAAGCATTGACGCAACGCGGCTGGCAGGTGCGCGCGCTGCATCGCCGATCTTCTTCCTCGAAAGCGCTGGCGGGATTGCGCTACGACTCGGCCATCGGCGACGTGACCGATCCGGCCTCGCTCGTCGCGGCGATGGACGGCGTGGACGTGGTCTTTCACGTCGCGGCCGTCGCCGACTATTGGCGCAGCGATCCAGATCGGCTGATGCGCGTGAACGTGGAAGGCACGCGCAACGTGCTGCAAGCTGCGCGCGACCGCCGCGTGAGGCGAGTGGTGTTCACCAGCAGTTGCGCTGCGCTCGGCCGGCCTCCCTTCGGCCAGGCGTTGGACGAACGCGCACAGTTCAACCTGCGCCCGGAGGAATTCCCCTATGGCTACAGCAAACACCTGGCCGAACAGGTGTGTGGCGAGTTCGTGCGCGCCGGCCTGGATGTGGTGATCGTCAACCCGGCCGTGGTGTTTGGCCCGCGCGATGTGAACCTGATCAGCAGCAGCCTGATCGTCGAGCTGGCCCGGCGCACGATTCCATTCGTCCCTCCCGGCGGCGTGAGCGTAATTGACGTGGCCGACGTGTGCTATGGCCATATCGTCGCGGCCGAGCGCGGCCGCACCGGCGAACGCTACATCCTGACCAACGAGAACCTGACCTATCGCCAGCTCTTCGGCTTGATCGCAGACGTCGTCGGCCGGCCCCGGCCGCGCGCGACAATCCCTGGCGCCATGTTGAAACTGGCCGCATATCCGATCGGCTTCATGCGCAACGGGCTGGGCTGGCCGTTGCCGGTCAGCGACGAACAGGTGCGCTTCGCCGCAGAGACATTTTGGTTCGACGCCAGCAAGGCGCGGCGCGAGCTGGGGCTGACAACGCGGCCGATCGTCGAGACCCTCCGACGCACGCATGCGTGGTATGTGGAGAATGGGTATATAAAGCGTCGTGGGTAAAACGGGATTCGCACTGCACCGGATATATGTGGTACCTCTTTCACGGCCCGAACGTGCTGGCGCGCGACGAAGAGATCGCGCGGATGAAGGCGAAGCTGGGCGAGGCAGAGATGGCATCGCTCAACACAACGGTGATCGAACGCGACGCGCCGATCAAAGATCTGATCGCCGCCTGCGACGCGCTGCCCTTCCTCACCGACAGGCGCCTGGTGATCGCTTCGAATTGGCTGAGCGGACCGGCCGGCACAAAAACCAGGAAGCGGGGCGAGGAGACGGCCGGCCCCCTTCAGACATTGATCGCCTACCTGCCGACGATGCCGGACACTACACGGCTGGTCTTCGCCGAGGACGCCACGTTGAGCGACTCGCATCCGCTGATCAAGCTGGCCGCCGACAAAGCAAACAGCGGACTCGTCAGGCACTACGGACTGCCGGCCGACCCGGCACGCTGGATCATCGAGCGGGCAAAGTCGAAAGGCAGCGACATTTCGCCCCAAGCGGCCCAACTGTTGTCGGTCAAGATCAACCGCGGCAACAGCAACGACCGTGATCACTTCGACAGCGACAGCCGGACGTATCTGCTCAAGCTCGACAACGAACTGGACAAGCTGGTGAGCTACGCGCTCGGCCGGCGCATCGAGAGCCGGGACGTGGACCTGCTCGTGCAGGACGAAGACGTGGCCGACATCTTCAAGTTCATAGACGCGATGAGTGCGCGCGACGCTGACGCAGCCTATCGGGTGATGCGCGGCATCCTGGGGCGCGGGGAATCGCCCCTGGTGGTGCTGGCGCATATCGCCCGGCAAACTCGCCTGCTGATGCAGGCCAAAGAGCATCCCGACCTGGGGCCGGAACGGCTGGCGCAAACCATCGGCGTGCATCCGTTCGTGGCCAGGAAGGTGACCCAGCAAGCCGGCCGATTTTCCATGGACGAACTGGAGCGCGCGCACATGGCGCTGCTGGAAGCCGACCTGGCGATCAAGACCGGGCAAATGGATGACATGACGGCGCTCGATTTGCTGGTGGCGCAGTTGTGCGCATGACCTTGGCCTATCCGCAAACCGAGGCCGCCATCACAGCAACTTCTTCAATTCGTATAGCGCGGTCAGCGCCTCGAGTGGGCTGAGCGTGTTTGGATCGAGCGCCTTCAGCTTCTCTAACGCCGGCGACGATTCGGCGAACAGCGAGATTTGCGTGGGCTGCGCCGCCGGGCCCTGGCGCGCCTGGGCGTCGCGCGAGCCGGCCTCTTCCAGCTCTCTTAACACATCCTGGGCGCGGTGCACTACCGCCGGCGGCAAACCGGCCAGTTGCGCCACGTGAATGCCATAGGAGCGGTCGGCTCCGCCTTCGATCACCTTGTGCAAGAAGACGATCTGTCCGCCCTCGTCGCTGACGGCGACGTTGTAGTTGCGCACATGCGGCAGCACGTCGGCCAGTCGGATCAGCTCGTGGTAGTGCGTGGCGAACAGGGTCATCGGCCGGCGCTCGGGGTGGTTGTGCAGGTATTCGATCACCGCCCAGGCGATGGCCAGGCCGTCGTAGGTGCTGGTGCCGCGACCGATCTCGTCGAGGATGACCAGGCTGCGCGGCGTGCAGTGGTGCAGGATGTTGGCCGTCTCCACCATCTCGACCATGAAGGTGCTCTGCCCGGCGGTCAGCTCGTCCTGCGCGCCGATGCGGGTGAAGATGCGGTCTACGATGCACAGATCGGCTTGACGGGCCGGCACGTAACTGCCGATCTGCGCCATCAGCACGATGAGCGCCACCTGGCGCATGTAGCTGCTCTTGCCGCTCATGTTTGGGCCGGTGATCACCAGGATGCGCGCGTCGCGATCGAGGCGAGTGTCGTTCGGCGTGAACGGCACCTCGTGCAGGAGCTGCTCGATGACCGGATGGCGGCCATCGCGGATTTCGATGCGCCCATCGTCGTTGAAGCGCGGGCGACAGTAGCTGTTGCGCGCTGCCACCTCGGCCAGCGCAGCGGCCACATCCAGGCGGGCGACCGTTCGCGCTGCCTCGAACAATGCCCTGGCATGGTCAGCCAGGGTCTGGTTGATCTCGATCAACAAGCGCCGTTCGATCTCGGCGATGCGTTCATCGGCGTTCAGGATGAGCGTCTCATATTCCTTCAACTGCGGCGTGATGTAGCGCTCGGCGTTGGTGAGCGTCTGCTTGCGGATGTAATCGCCCGGCACGGCGTCGCGGTAAGCATGCGTCACTTCGATGTAATAGCCGAACACTTTGTTGTAGCCTACCTTGAGCGACTTGATGCCGGTGCGCTCGCGCTCGACGCGTTCGAGGTTGGCCACCCATGTCTTCGCATCGCGCGCGGCCAGGTGCACGCCGTCCAACTCGGCGCTGAAGCCGGGCCTGATGAAGCCATCGTCGTCCGGCTCATCTTTGATTGCCGCGCTGATCAGGTCAACGACGGATTGCAGGTGCGAGCGCAGGGGCTGGAGGTCCAGACCGGCAATCTCCAATTTCCAATCCCCGATCTGCAAAATCTGCGCACACGCCGCCCGCAGATTCAACAGGTCGCGCGGCGTGGCGATATTGCTCACCACGCGCGTCGTCAACCGCTCGAGGTCGGGCATGTTCCTCAGCGCATCGCGCAGCTTTGTCCGCAACAGCGCATCGGCGAAGAAGATGTCCACCCTGGCCAGTCGCTCTTCGATGGCGTCACGGTCGAGCAGCGGCTGGGAAAGCCACGTCCGCAACAGCCGTGCGCCCATGGGCGTATGCGTCTTGTCGAGCACGCCCAGCAGCGTGGGCGCGCTTTTGCCAGCGCCGGTGCCGGGGCGAATCGGCTCCAACAACTCTAAATTGCGGCGGGTGACGGCATCCAGGCCCATGAACTGGGCGACGGAATACGTCCGCACCTCGGTGAGCTGGTGCAAGGCGGCGGGTTGTGTCTCGCGCAGATAGAAGACGATCGCGCCGGCGGCGCGCAGCGCACCGGGCCTCTCCTCCAACCCAAAGCCTTGTAGCGTGTTCACCTTGAAGTGGTCGAGCAGCGCCTGACGCGCGTTGCTCAACTCGAAGCGATAGGCAGGCAACGGCGTGATGGGGAAGCGCGCTTCGGTCGGAGGGGCGATCGGCGCGCCCTCCGGCACAATGACTTCGCGCGGTTGAATGCGCGCCAGTTCGCGCTCCAGCTCGACCTGGCTGCTCAGCTGGGTGGCCTGGAACTCGCCGGTGGTGATGTCGCAGTAGGCGATGCCGATGCCCCCCGCGGCGGGGCGGAACTCGCCCCCGGGCGCGCCGCCGTCCCCCGTCCATTGTCCGCCGACGACGGCTGCCAGGTAGCTGGGGCGATTCGCCTCCAGCATGCCCGGCTCGACGACCGTGCCGGGCGTGATCACGCGGCGAACCTCGCGCGGCACCAGGCCGTTGATGGCTTCGCTGCCGATCTGATCGGCGATGGCTACGCGGTAGCCGCGCGCAATCAGGCGGGCGATGTAGTTCTCGGCGGCGTGATGGGGCACGCCGGCCATCGGGATGCGCGCATCCTTGGCGACCGGTCGCGAGGTCAGCACCACGTCCAGCTCGCGGGCCACCAGCTCGGCGTCGGCGTCGAAAGTCTCGTAGAAATCGCCCAGCCGAAAGAACAAGATGCAATCGGCATACTTGCGTTTGAGTTCGAGATACTGACGACGGATGGGGGTGACGCTGGCTTCGGACATCGCGCGCGAGGATGATAGCACGCGCCAGAGTCGGTGTGTGGGACGGCGCGGCACGCGCGCGCCCGGAAGTCCGCGCTCCGCGCCGACAAGGCGAGTGACTCATCCGTTGCGGCGTAATATCTGTGCGAAACTGGTGTGCCAGCAGAGTGGGAGCATGTTCGACCGATTTGGGAACCCGCTGTGGGATTTGATCGGCCTGATAGATGCGATCGTGTTTGCGTTCCAGCCACCACGGCCGCGCCGGATCAACCCCAAAGACGCCTGGTTTCACACGGCTGAATGGCAGCGCGCCGAGCGCGACGCCGAGGACGACTTGCGGGCCGGCCGCTATGAGGACTTCGCCGACATTGACGGCCTGATCGCCGTCTTGAAACAGAATGACCCGACCACTCGACTGGACCAGGCCGACCGCGTGGCGACGGCGCTGCGCCGGTTCAGGAGGTGGCGATGATCTTTCGCGTCACCGCCCGCTTTTTGCAGGCCTTCGACGCGCTCGACGCGCGCATCCAGGCTCAGGCTATGCTGGCGTTGCACGGATTCAAGGAGTCGCCTCGCCAACCCTCGCGCGACGTGCGCATCGTCAGCGATCCCGACCCACGCAAGACCGAACACGATATATGGGATCTGCCGTTCGGCAATGGCTACCACCTCACCTACTCGTTCGTGGCCGACGATCACCCCGACCACTTCGTGTGCGTGTTGCGCAACATCGGGCGAGGGGATGGCTGAGCGGCGTCACCGAGCGGCGTCGCCGAGCGGCATTGCCGGGCGGCGTTGCCGAGCGGCGCTAAGGTCACTCCAACCGGACTCTGACGTTTCATTAACGTCGGTGGCTATAATCCCTTGCGCACCAAGAGGCATATAACGAGGCTGCGCCGGAAAGTCGGCGCGGCGTCGAGAAGTGGTATGTGTGTGTGGTGTGGGTTCGAGTTTGAATTTGGATCACCGGTCACCGATCCCCAGCTACGAAAGCGGCTCCGATCCCTGACCTCTGATCCCTGGATTGACCAAGCATGATGAGATTTGACCGATTCACCGAACGCGCGCAGGACGCCGCTGCGCGCGCTTACGAAGTGTTGAGCCGTTACGGCCACAGCCAGATAGACACCGAGCACCTGCTGCTGGCGCTGCTCGAGCAGCCGGAGGGCGTGGTGTCGCAGATCCTGGAGAACCTGGGCGTGGACGTCAACGTGATGATCGGCAAAGTTGACGAAGAGCTGCGCAAGTCGCCCAAGGCCACCATCTACGGCGGCGCGGCAGCGCAGATTTTCATCACCCCGCGCGTCAAGCGCATCCTGGACGTGGCCAACGAGGAAGCCAACCGCTTCAAGGACGAGTACATCAGCACCGAGCACCTCTTCCTGGCCATCAGCACCGAGCGCAACACGCCGGCCGAGCGCATCTTGCGCGAAGCGGGCCTCACGCGCGACAAGATCAGCGACGCCATCAAGGACCTGCGCCGCGGTCAACGGGTGACCGATCCGAAGGCCGAGAGCAAGTACCGCACCCTGGAGAAATACTCGCGCGACCTGACCCAGATGGCCAAGGAGGGCAAGCTCGACCCGGTTATCGGGCGCGACGAGGAGATCCTGCGCGTGATCCAGGTGCTCAGCCGGCGCACCAAGAACAACCCGGTGCTGATCGGCGAGGCCGGCGTCGGCAAGACCGCCATTGTGGAAGGCCTGGCCCAGAAGATCGTCAGCGGCGATGTTCCGGAGATCTTGCTGGGCAAGCGCGTGGTGGCGCTCGACCTGGCTGCCATGGTCGCCGGCTCGCGCTTCCGCGGCGACTTCGAGGAGCGCCTGAAGGCTGCCATGGAAGAAGTGGTGCGCAGCGAAGGCGAGATCATCCTGTTCATTGACGAGTTGCACAACGTGGTGGGCGCAGGCAGCGGCGCCGGCGCAATGGACGCCAGCAACATGCTCAAGCCGGCCCTGGCCCGCGGCGAGCTACAAACCATCGGCGCAACTACGCTGGATGAGTATCGCAAACACATCGAAAAGGATAGTGCCCTGGAGCGCCGCTTCGCCCCGGTGTTCGTGGACGAGCCGAGCGTGGACGAGACCATCGAAATGCTGCGCGTGCTGCGCGATCGCTACGAGGCGCACCACAAAGTCAGCATCTCCGACGCGGCCATCGTCGCCGCAGCCAAGCTATCGGCCCGCTACGTCACCGATCGCAAGCTGCCGGACAAGGCAATTGACCTGATTGACGAAGCCGCGGCCAAGCTGCGCGTAGCGTTGTTCACCCTGCCCCCCGAACTGAAGGCCAAGAGCAAAGAGCTGGAACGGCTGCGCGCGGAGGAAGAAGCCGCCGCGGCCGCTCAGGACTATCAGAAGGCCGCCGAGCTCAAGACCCATCGCCTGCGCCTGCAACAGGAGTTCGACCAGCAACGCGAGAAATGGGCTACCGAAAAGAACCTGGACGAAGTGGTGGACGAGGATGACATCGCCAGCGTGGTGGCGCAATGGACCGGCATCCCGGTCAACCAGATGATGGAGGCCGAGAGCGAAAAGCTGCTGAAGATGGAAGAGCGGCTGCACGAGCGCATCGTCGGCCAGGACGAGGCGATCAAGGCCATCAGCGACGCCATCCGCCGCGCCCGCAGCGGCCTGAAAGACCCCAACCGGCCGATCGGCTCGTTCATCTTCCTCGGCCCGACCGGCGTCGGCAAGACCGAGACGGCCAAGACGCTGGCCGAGTTCATGTTCGGCAGCGAGGATGCGCTGATCAAGATCGACATGTCGGAGTTCATGGAGCGCCACACCGTCAGCCGCCTGGTTGGCGCGCCGCCGGGCTACATCGGCTACGAGGAGGGCGGCCAGCTGACCGAGGAAGTCCGGCGAAAGAGCTACTC
>JAIMBB010000091.1 GCA_023511655.1 Anaerolineae bacterium | reverse complement strand
GTCCACCTTGAGCAACCTCTTCACCGATCTCGATTTCGACCGCGACGGCAAGCACTTCGGCTACATTCAGGCGCCGCAGTCCACCAACACGGCTGGCTGGGCCAACCTGTTCATCCCGCTGGTCATCATCAAACGCGGCCACGGGCCGACGGCGCTGTTGTTCGGCGGCAACCACGGCGACGAATACGAAGGGCCGGTGACGTTGCTGAAGCTGGCGCGCGACATTCGACCTGACCGCGTGCGAGGTCGCATCATCCTGGTGCCGGCGCTCAACCTGCCGGCCGTGCAGGCCAACACGCGCCTTTCGCCGTTGGACGGCCGTAACATGAACCGCGCCTTCCCCGGTAGCCCGTCAGACACGATCACCGGCCAGATCGCGCATTTCGTCGCCAGCGTGCTCATCCCCATGGCCGACGTGGTGGTGGATGTGCATTCGGGCGGCCGCTCGATGCACTTCCTGCCGTCGGTGAACATGCATCGCGTGCCCGATCCGCGCCAGATGAGCGAGATGATGCGACTGGCCAGGGCGTGGGGTGCGCCCTATGTGTTCATCTACCGCGATGTGGCTGGCAGTGGGTTGTTGCCCGGCTATGCCGAATCGCTGGGCAAGCCCACGCTGGGCACCGAGATGGGCAGCGCCTCGCAGTACGGCCCGGCCACGCTCAAGCTGACCTACGATGGCCTGCGCAACGTGCTGGCCGAGATGGGCGTGTTGGACGACGAGCGGAGTGCATCGGCAGCGCCAAGCCGGCTGGTTGCGTCCGAGCTGCGCGACGACTACATCATGTCGCCGGCTTCGGGCATCTTCGAGCCGCTGGTCGAGCTGGGCGATGCGGTTGAAGTCGGGCAGCCCGTCGGCTGCATTCACTTCGTCGAGCAACCGGCCTGGGAGCCTCTGGTCATCCGGGCCGCGACGGCCGGCTTTGTGATGTCGCGCCGCGCCATTCCGCTCACCCAGCAGGGCGACTGCGTCGTGGTCGTCGCGCGCCCTGCGGGGTGAACAAGGGCTTCAGATCGGCGCAGGGGTGGTCGGCATGCCGTTGGCGCGATCCTCGAAGGCGACGCGGTCGAGGGCTTCCTCGATCGGGATGAGCTTGCCCCGTCGCTTGAGTTCGCGCTCGGCGATGCGGCCCAACCGGGCGTGATGTTGTAACGCCCGCAGTTGCGCCTCGCGCGCGCTGGGATATGTCGGCTGCAGGTTCGCGATGTCCCAGTGCTTCATCAATTCATCAATGACCTGGGAGTAGAACTCGGCCGGCCCATAGTGCGCGTGCTTGGCGATCACCTGCATCCGGCGCTGGTAATCGGGCATGCCGGCGCCGGGCATCTCGAACTTCTGCATCACGCCCGTCACCAGTTCCACCAAGTTGGGGTTGATTTCGAGATGGGCGCGCGTGGCATCGCGATAGAACGTGTAATGCAGCGTCTCGTCCTTGGCCAGGCGCCGCAGGATCGTCGCCAGGCCGGGGTCTTCCTCTTCGCAGGCCTGCGCGACGTTGAGGTAGAACACCATGGTCGCGCGTTCCTGGATGGAGGTGTAGACCATGGTTTCGAGCGGTGTTTGCAGACCGGTTTCGAAGCCCTGCTCGATGACGAACTTGCGCAGCCTGCGCCGCTCCAGCGCGTCGCCGTTGTTGGTGAGCACCAGGTAGAAGTCCAGCAGTTCGCCGTGCTGATCCTCCTCGGCCGTCCACGTGCGCACGAAGTCCACCAGCACCTGCAACGAGCCTCTGAACGTGTTGTACAGCTCGGTGGTGAACCACGGCAAGTTCACCTCGGTCAGCAGCGCCGTCTCCACTGCCAGGTAGATCTCCGGGCTGAGCTGCGAGCGACGGGGATTGGGTTTGTCCACGATCTCCTGCGCGAATAGATCATCGCGGTTCGACGGCAGCGGCAGATATTGGTGATAGCTCCAGTCAATCTTCGCCGAGCGCTCCTTGTGCTGGCGATACAGTTCCTTCAGTTTGTTCTCCAAACGTTGATCTACTTGTCCAAAAGACATCTCAAAGCTCCTTCAATCGAACGAAAAGGGCAATTGCGCGGTTGGCCCGATCGAGCCGGAACCTCGCGCGAAAGGGGAAGCGATGAATGATGAGACGAGGGATTGAAGGCGAGGGCTAGCAGAGCAGGACGGTCGTTTGGAGGATGTGAGCGAGTGGGTTGCCTCGTGAGTGGACGGGTGGGCTGGAGGAGGTGCTGGCAGCGACCACGGAGAGGCGTCCGACGCCGGTGCGCTGCATGATCAATTCCAGCGCAGCGCACAGCTCCAGCCAACCGCGCGACATGCGTTGCACGAAGGCGGTGATGCTTTGCACGGCTGCGCTGTCTTCGAGGTGAAAGCGTGGCAGCAGCGAGCGTGTGATCGCGTGTAGCCGGTCGAGGTGGGTGGTGAGCTGGAGCGAGAGGCGTTGCCAGAGCGAGCCCGCTTCGAGCGACAGCGCTGTCGGCACCCATGCGCTGGGGCTGACTTGAAGCCCGGCGCGCTGCAGCCACCGCGCCGCCAGTCCGACCACGACGGCCGGAAGAAGCAGTCGCGGTAGCTCGGATGAGTCGAACTGGATCAACCGGTCGCGGGTGATGAAGGCCATGATCAGCAGCGAGAGCAACGTCGTGCGCGAGAGCAACTCGAGCAGCACGCTGTGCGATAGCAAGTCGGCTTGCGCTCGCCACGACATGCGTGCTTGGCCCAGGAGCCGGTCGAGGTTCGCCCGTCTGCCGTTCGACATGCGCGTCCATTATAGTTAGCCCCATCCGGTCACACGGAGCGAATACCCATGAAACGAACACGGCACTCGTCTTCGATCGCAGGGTGCGTCGCGATCGCCGCCTTGACGCTTGTAGCGTGCAATCAGCCGGCCGGCACGCCGGAGCCGCAGTTGGTGCCGACGCGCACGCGCGCGCCGCGACCTACGGCGACCGTTCAATCCCCCTCGGCTCGGCCGACGGAGGCCACTCCCACCGCTCCTGCTGCGCCGCTCACCGGCCTGACGCTGGAGAACGCCGAGCGGCTCGCCCGCGTGTTCCAGGTGGACGAGCCGCCGCCCCGGCATATTTACTCGGTCGCAGACGACCGGCTGGTGGTCTTCACTTCGCGCACCTTCGAGGTCATCGCCGCGGACACGCTCGATCTGCAAACGCGCACGCCGGTGCAGCTCGGCGATAAGGATGCGCCGATTTTTTGGTATGCCGCTTCGCCGGACGGCAAAGTCGGCGCCATCATGCAGCTCGACGGCACGGTGGACATCTACGACCTCGAGGCATCGAAGATCGTGAAGACGCTCACCGTCCCTCGTCCCTCGGCCGAAGTCGCCTCGGACATCGCCCTGAATGAGGACGGCAGCGAGTTGGTGGTGATCTCGCAGGGCGAGCTGCGCCGCATTCGCCTGGCCGACGCCGAAATCGTCGGCGAGGGCCAGACCCTGCCGCAGACCACGCAGGCCATCCGCTTCTCCGAGGATGCTTCGCGCGTGGCGGCGGTGCAGTTGACGGGCGAGATCGTCATCGTCAACGCCATCACCGGCGCGCCGCCGATGACCCTGACAGTGCCCTTCACCGCCACGACGATCGAATATCTCAGTTTCAACCCCACCGGCACGAAGTTCGGCGCTTCCGGCGAAGGAGGGTTGGCGATCTGGGACCTCTCGGGCGACGCGCCGCGGCTGCAGAAGTCTTTTACCGATCTCGGCGCGGCTGTCGAGCCGACCTTCGACCGCACCGGGCGCTTCATGGCCGTCATCATCAACCCGACCGTGCTGCTCTACGATTTGCAGGACGAGGAGCCGAGGGCACAATTTCGCCTGGCCGGCAACCTGCCGGTGTGGTCGGTGAACTTCGATCCGCGCGGCGAGCGACTCTTCCTGGCCGGCTCGGGCGAATTGGCCAGCTTCGACATCCTCGCCGGCAGGGCGTTGCAATCGGCGACCCGGCCGCCCGTCACGCGCAGCGCGTTCTCCGCCGACGGCGATGCGCTCTTCACGTGGAGCGCGGTCTATCTCTCCAACGACGTCGCTATCTTCGATGCGCGGACGTGGGAAGTGCGCGGCCGCTTGCTGCACGATGCAGCAGTGGCGTGGGTGGTGCCGGATTCGGTCGGCCGATATGTCGCCACGCTCACACTCGACCGCGGGATACACGTCTGGCGCGCTCGCGACGGCGAGTTGATGACCAGCATCGCCGCGCCGGTCACCGATACCGTGCGCATGATGTTGTGTTTCGCGCCCGATGGTCGCAGCCTGGCATATCTGGATGGGGCGCGCGTCGTCTCGCACGACGTGGCATCCGACCGCGAAGCGAGCGCCTTCGAGCTGCCGTTTGAGCCACGCTTCATCAGCGAGTGCGACAACGACGAAGGCATCTTCGCTGCAGCGGGCGAGCAAGACATCCGCATCTTCGATCTCGATGGACGCGTCGTCGCCACCATCGGCGAGCTGAGCGGCCTGGAAGACGCCGGCGCGTTATATCTGAGCGACGACGGGGCCAGGCTGGCCGTGCTCACGCCCAGGCGGTTGACTATCTGGGACGTGAAGGCGCAAAAAGAGCTGCAGGCCGTGCGCCTGCAACGCGATCCGCTGAGCGGCATCTTCAGCCCACGCGGCGATCGCTTCGCGTTGAACTTCGGCGATGACGTGGATGTGCTCGACGTTGCCTCCGGCAAACTCGCCTCGTTGGATCTGCCGAAGGGCAGCAGCGCGGCGGCCTTCTTTCCGCCGGATTCTCGGCTGATCGTCACGGTTGCCATGATCCCCACGCCTGAAACGGCCGCGCGACCGCTCAACCAGCGCGCGTTCACCTCTGGGGAGTTGAGCATCTGGAACGCGCAAACCGGCGAGCTGGTGCGGCGCATCGAAGCGGAAGAGCCGCTCTCCGCCGGCAGCATCAGCGGCGACGGCGAGCTGATCGTCGCCAGCACGCGCCTCAACAGCATGACGGTGTGGGGGGTGCAGCCGGCCCGCTGAGTACAATTCACGTCTCATGAAGTATCACGTCGCCACCTTCGGTTGCCAGATGAACGAGGCCGACTCGCAGCGGCTGGCGTCCGAGTTGGAGAAGCTCGGCCTGCGCGCCACCGACGCCCGCGACGAAGCGGACGTGCTGGTGCTGAACACGTGCGTGGTGCGTCAGGGCGCGGAAGACAAGGCCCTGAGCTACCTGCACATGATTCGGCCGCTCAAGCAGCGGCGGCCGAATGTCGTGGTCGGCGTCATGGGCTGCCTGGTCGGTGTGCGCGGCAACACGCCCTTGAAGAAGGCGTTCCCATGGGTGGACGTGTTCATGGCCCCCAGCGAACCGGGGCCGATGGTGGATTTCTTGTTGCAACGCGAAGGCAAGCGCCTGGCCGAGGCCGAGACGCGCGCGCGCTTCGCCTTGCAGGACGGCGATGCGGCACAAACCCAGCCCGGATTTCTAAAGCTGCCGGAGCACGAAATCGGCAAGCGCGTGACGGCCAACGTGCCGATCGTATACGGGTGCTCGCATGCCTGTACCTTCTGCATCATCCCGTTCCGGCGCGGCGCCGAGCGCAGCCGGCCGATCGGCGAGATCGTCAACGAAGTGCGCTCGCTCGTGGTCCAGGGCGTGAAAGAAGTGACGCTGTTAGGACAGATCGTGGACCGTTACGGCTACGATCTGCTCGGCGACGATTACGCTATCAAGCGCTACAACCCGGGCGCGGCTTCCGGCGTGCCCTCGCAGAATCTTCCCGTGCATGCGCCGCTGGTGGATCTGCTGCGCGTGGTCAACGACATTGACGGCCTGGCGCGCGTGCGCTTCCTCACCTCGCATCCGAACTGGATGACCGACGAGCTGCTCGACGCGGTGCGCGAATTGCCCAAGGTGATGCCGCACATCGAGGTGCCGGTGCAGGCTGGCGACGACGAGGTGTTGCGGCGCATGCGGCGCGGCTACACCAGCGATGACTATCGCCGGCTGATCGAACGCATCCGGGCCAAAGTGCCGAATGTCGCCATCGCCACCGACATCATCGTCGGCTTCTGCGGCGAGACCGAAGCCCAGTTCATGCGCACCTTCGAGTTGCTGGAAGAATTGAAGCTCGACGTGGTCCATCTGGCCAAATACTCCCCTCGCCCGCACACCGTCGCCGCCCGCGAGTTCGCCGATGACGTGCCGGAAGAAGAGAAAGAGCGTCGCTTCCGCTTGCTCGAAGCGCAGCACGAACGCATCACCGGCCAGATCAATCAGCAGTATCTCGGCCAAACGGTCGAGGTGCTGGTCGAAGGCGAGCACAAAGGCAAGTGGCGCGGACGCACGCCACAGAACAAGCTGGTGTTCTTCGAAGATGCCCACAAAGACTGGCGCGGGCAGATGGCGCAGGTGAAGATCGCCTGGGCCGGGCCGTGGAGCATGCAGGGCAGCGTGCAGGCCTCGGCCTGATGCCACAAATCCCCGCCTCGCCTGCGAGGCAAGCATTTGCTCTTGCGAGCCTTTGCGTTTCCCGGCGCGACCCTTAAAATCTGGCGTGCTATGGAACCCCGATACCCATCTGCACTGGACGATTTCCTCTTCGACTTGCGCGGCTATCTCATCCTGGAGAACGCCGTCGAACCTGAACTCGTTGATGACCTCAACCGTGCCTTCGACGCCTTTCCGCCGCTGAAGAAGGGCGAATGGTGGGGCAACGCGCAGCGGCGCGACTACACCGATGACACCGGCTTCGAGTTGCACAACTGCGTCGAAGCTGGCGAACCATTCGAGCGGCTGATTGACCACCCAAGCTGGATCAACTACATGCGCCACTACTGCGGCGAGGAGGACTCCTACGTGCAAGGTCTGTTCATTGACGAGTGCATCGCCTCCATTCGCAGGAGCGGCGGGCATCACCCGGTGCATTCGGGCGGCTATCGCGGCGCGCTGCGCGGGCGTTACCTGTATGAGCACGGCGTCTTCCGCTGCGGCCAGTGCAACATCATCGTCGCTCTCACCGACATCGGGCCGGGCGATGGCCCAACCATGGTGATCCCCGGCAGCCACAAATCCAACTTCCCCACCCGCTGGCGGGCGACTACATGCGCGGCGACCGCATGGATGACCTCGTCGGCGCCGTCCCTGTCTACTTGAAGAAGGGCGACGCGTTGCTGTTCGTGGATGGGCTGATGCACGGCGGCAGCAGCCGGACGAACCCGGAAGGCGAACGCCGCGTGGTGATCTATCGCTACGGGGTGAGCTGGGGCGCGACGCGCTTCGGCTACGAATATTCTCAGGCCCTGCTCGACCGGCTGACGCCTGAACGCCGCAAGATCCTGCAACCCATGCCGCCGAATCGCCCTCCACGGTGATGCCGATCTCCGATGCTTCGACCTCTCACAATCCTATGGCAACCCGATACGGCAAAGACCTGATCGCCCAGATGGATGCGTTGAGCGTGCCGCCCGGCGCGCTGGCGATTTGGGCGCTGGGACAGATGGGCTTCGCCCTGAAGGGCAGCGGCGATGGCCTGATTTATCTCGACCCCTACCTGACCGGCAAGCTGAAGCACGAGGCGGCGCCGGACGAGATTTTCTATCGCGAGTTCCCGCCGCCGTTGGCCCCAGGTGAGGTGACCAACGCACGGGCGGTGTTGTGCTCGCACGAGCACCTCGATCACACCGACGCCGGCACCATCGGCCCGATTGCGACGGCCTCGCCACAGGCGACCTTCGTCCTAACCGGCTGGTCGCACGCCATCGCCGATGCCGCCGGCATCCCGCCCGAGCGGCGACTCGTGCCTCGGGTAGGGCAACCGTTCCACCTCGGCGACGCGCGCGTGACGGCTCTGCCTTCGGCGCACTATCAGGTTCAGGAAGATGCCGGGCGCGGGCATCGCTGGCTGGGCTTCCTGATCGAGTGGAATGGGGTGACGCTCTACCACAGCGGCGACACGATCATCTACCCCGGCTATGTGGAGACGCTCAAGGCGCACCCGCGCGCCGATGTGGCCATCGTGCCGGTGAACGGCCGCGACGCCTACCGCGATTCGCTGGGCATCGTCGGCAACCTGCTGCCGCTGGAGGCCGCCTGGTTGGCGCGCGAGCTGGGCTGGGACGTGTTGATCCCCGGCCACAACGATCTATTCATCGGCAATTGCATCGGCGCCGGCGAGCTGCCCGATGCCATCCGGCGCTTCAACCCGCGCCAGAAGATGCATGTCTTGCAGCCGGGTGAGTTGTATCTCTACGTGAAGTAGCCGGGCGCCGAACGCAGCGCCACCTGCGCTACAACCGATACACGCGTTTGGCGTTCTCGACCCACAACTTGCGCCGGGCCGGTTCGCTCAGGCCAGCCGTCAGTTCGTCCAGCGTTTGCACCCAGCGGGCATAGCTCGATGCCAGCAGCGCCACCGGCCAGTCGCCGCCGAACATCACCCGATCTTCGCCGAAGGCTTCGTAGACCACTTCGAAGTAGGGGCGCAAATCGTCGGTCGTCCAACCGGCGTGATCGGCCTCGGTGACCATGCCGCTCACCTTGCACACCACGTTGGGCAGGGCAGCCAGTTCGCGGATGTGAGCCTGCCAGGGGTCGCGCAGGCCGGCTTTGATGTTGGGCTTGGCGATGTGGTCGAGGATGAAGCTCACCTTCGGGCAGCGCTGCACCAGCCCAATGGCGGCCGGCAACTGGCGATGCACGATGCAAATGTCGAACGAGAAGCCGTAATCGGCCAGCGCTTGCACGCCGCGCACAAAGTTCGGCTGTAGCGCAAAGTCGTCGTCCGGCTCGGCCTGCAGCAGCCGGCGCACGCCCTTGATGCGCGGGCCGATGGCCTGCAGGGCGTCCAGGTAGCTGCGGGCGCAGTCGCCATCTTCCAGCGGCGCGCTGGGCACGATGCCGCGCAGGCGCGGCTCCTGCTCGGCCAGGCTGTTTACCCACTGGGCTTCGAGCAGCCGATAGCTGGGCGCGACGTCCACTTCCAGATACACCATCGCCTCGATGGCGATGCCTTCGGTGTGCTGGGCATATTCTTTCAGCTCGTAGGTGCGGTCGAGCACCTCGTTGCCGTCCAGCCAGGGGATGCGAAAGCGGTGCGGGTTCCACAGATGCACGTGCGTGTCTACGATCGGAAAGTTGGGCATGCGGCGAAAATAGCGCCGATCGGCGCGCTGCGCAAGCCGGGAGGCTGTTATCATCGCCGGTGTGACCACCGACCTGTTCGACTACGCTGCAGCCGAGTTCGACAAAGTTGAGGCGCCGCTGGCTGCGCGCATGCGCCCGCGGGCGCTGGATGAGTTCGTCGGGCAGGAACACATCGTCGGCCCTGGCAAGCTGCTGCGCCGCGCCATCGAAGCCGACCGCTTATTCAGCTCGATCATCCTGTGGGGGCCGCCGGGGGCTGGCAAGACCACGCTGGCGCGCATCATCGCCAACCGCACCCGCTCGCACTTCGAGACGTTGAATGCGGTGATGGCCGGCGTGGCCGACATCCGCCGCGTAGTGAGCGAAGCCAAGGAGCGCCGCAAGCTCCATCGCCAGCGCACCATCTTGCTGGTGGACGAAATCCACCGCTTCAACAAGAGCCAGCAAGATGCCCTGCTGCCGCACGTGGAAGACGGCACCATCATCCTGATCGGCGCGACGACCGAGAACCCATACTTCGAGGTGAACAGCGCGCTGATCTCGCGCTCACGGCTGTTCATGCTGCGCCCGCTCGATGAGGCGCAAATTGTCGCCATCCTGCGGACGGCGCTGAGCGACGTTGAGCGCGGCTATGGCGGGCGCAAGACGGCCGATGGCCGCCCGCAGGTGCGCGTGGACGAGGACGCGCTGCGACATCTGGCCCATGTGGCCGGCGGCGACGCGCGCAACGCCCTGAACGCGCTGGAGCTGGCCGTCGAATCCACCCCGCCCGGCGCCGATGGCGTCATCCACGTTGACCTGGCCGTCGCCCAGGACAGCATCCAGCGCCGCGCGATTTTGTATGACAAAGAAGGCGATGCGCACTACGACACCATCAGCGCCTTCATTAAGAGCGTGCGCGGCAGCGACCCCGACGCGGCGCTGTACTGGCTGGCCAAGATGCTCTACGCTGGCGAGGACCCGCGCTTCATCATGCGCCGGCTGCTGATCCTGGCCAGCGAGGACGTCGGCCTGGCCGACCCGCTGGGGTTGGTGGTGGCCGCCGCCGCAGCGCAGTCGTTGGACTACATCGGCATGCCGGAGGGCATGTACCCGCTGGTCGAGGCAACGCTTTACCTGGCCACCGCGCCGAAGAGCAACACAGCCACGCATTACTTCCGCGCCCGTGCGCAGATCGAAGCCGAGGGCGCCGGCGAAGTGCCCGATCACTTGAAGGATGCCAACCGCGACGCGCGAGGGCTGGGGCACGGCAAAGGCTATCTCTATCCGCACGACTTCGAGGGAGGTTGGGTGCCTCAGAACTACCTGCCGCGCGAGATCGCCGGCCTGACCTTCTACACGCCCAGCCAGGAAGGTTACGAGAAGGTAGTGGCCGAGCGGCTGGCGCGCTGGCGCGAAGCGCAGCGCAAGGCGCTGGGCGTCGAGGGCCGCGAAGCGCCCACGCTCAGCCACGACGACATCGAACGCATGAAGCGCGAGCGGTGAGGGGCGTGTGATAATTGCGCTCCATGAGCATCAACGCATTCACCGTGTTGGACGAGGTCGTCCTCACCCCGCAAAACGAACCCAAACCGCTGCGCGATTTTGCCGGCAACGTGTTGCTGATCGTCAACGTGGCCAGCCGATGCGGCTACACGCCGCAATACGCCGGCCTGGAAGCCCTTTACCAGAAGTATCGCGATCGCGGGTTCACCGTGCTGGCCTTCCCCTGCAACCAGTTCGGCGGGCAAGAACCGGGCACGATGGATGAGATCCTGTCCTTTTGCAGCACGCGTTACAACGTGAGCTTCCCGGTCTTCAACAAGATCGAAGTGAACGGGCCGAACCGGGCACCGCTCTACGCCAGGCTCACCCAGGCGATCCCGCCGCAGGACATCGGCTGGAACTTCGAGAAGTTCCTGATCGGGCGCGATGGCGCCGTGCTGGCACGTTTCAAGCCACGCACCAGCCCGGACGCCGAAGAAGTGGTGCAGGCCATCGAAGCTGCGCTGACAGCCCCACGGCCATAGCCGGCGCTTATGGGTGCGGCGCAACGCCGCTGACGTTCACCGTCACCGTGCGCGTCTCCTGATTGCCGTCGCGGTGGATCACTTTGAGGTAATACGTGGCGGTGCCGGGCGGGCACACCTGGCGCTCGCCTTGTCCGACCACCCCCTCGTCGCCGTTGCCGACGTTCAGATAGACGGCCTGTACCTCGCGCACGTCCCAGCGCAGAGTGGTGCATTGCCCAGGCGCGATCGTCGGATGATCCACCCAGAAGTTGATGTAAGCGGTGCCCACGCCAACGGTGAGGTCATAGTACTCCTGAGTGCCGTCGCGGTTGACGATGCGCAGCCGATAAGTGGTCGTCTGTTGGGGGCACACCTGGCGCGAATCGTGACCGCCGACGCCGGTTTCGTTGGCGCCATCGAAGAAGTAGATAGCTGCGATTTCGTCTACGTCCCAGCGCAACGTGGTGCATTGGCCGGGCTGCACGGTGGGCAGATCGGCACGGAAGTTGGGGTTTGGCATTGCTCGCCTCCTGATATGAACAGCGAATCGCCAACCCAACTCGCAGCTGTAAGACCCGAGGCCGGGGGGTGGCCCGGCGCCGAAGCGTGGAAGCGCGTTTCGGCCAAGCTCAATGTGCCGGCGGAGTGCCGGCGTCAGCGCGAGATCGCGCCGATGTTGCCCAGGCACCCATCCGACATAGGGTCTGCGATCATTCTACATCCTTGAAGATATCGCCCAGCGCATCTTCCCAGACGTCGTCCAGCTTGTTGAAGGGCATTTCGACGAAGTCGGCGGTGAGCTTGGCCAGCCATTCTTTGATCGGCGCGTGCGGGAATTGGCGGGCCAGCTTTTCGATGATCTCGCGAAGCTGAGCATCCATCTCTGCGGCTTTCTCCGCCAGCTCGGTCAGGTCTACGCCGAGCTTGAACATGTGGTTCAGCCGGACCATGGCGTCGTGCCAGGCTTTGTAGTCGTTTTCGATGCTGACCGGCTGCAGTTGCTCGCGCTGGACGAATTGCGAGAAGTCGTAGGCCGGCACGAAGGCGTACATGGCGAAGTATTCCTGGCCGACGTGCTCGGCGCGGTCTTCCAGATACGAGCCGATGCTCACGCCGCCTTCGTAGTTGGAGAAGGTGACGGCATATTCGGCCAGCTCCTCCTTCATGTGCGGCATGGCATAGGTGACGGAGAAGGTGCGGTGTTTGTCGAACGGCACGAGGGCATATACACCGCCGGTCGCCGCGATGCGCTTGACCTTGAGCGCCTTGGCCAGGTCGAAGAACGCCTCGGCGTAGCGTTCGACGTTCATGTGCGGTTCGTCGCCCAGGAAGATCACCAGCCCGCGCCGCCCGTTGTTCCAGTAATACACCTCGTTGCGGTGGGCGATCACTTCTTTGCGGTAGCCTTCTTCGAACTTGAAGTGCGGCCGGAAGAGGAATTGCGAGACCGGCGTCTGGAAGAGATAGAAGCCGTCGGGCTTGATCTGGCCGATCTTTCGGGCGCCCAGTTTCTCGATCAGATACTGGGGTAGCCCCGACGATACGCTGCCGGCGTCGGCCCACTGCCGCCAGCCGGCAATCATGTACATCTCCTCGGCCGCGGGCACCTCGCGCAGTTCGAGCTGGTCTGCCATGTGCCCAACTCTACACCCGAATGTTAAAACAAGCTTGGCGCGCCATTGCCCCCGGTAGATCGGGGTCCGCATCAGGGCAGCGCAATCTCCCAGATGGCACCTCTGCCGCCGTAATCGAGCACGTAGAGGTTGTTCCCGATCAGCGCGCTATCTATCGGGTTTTGGAAGCCAGTGACGATCTGGGTAGCGGTCATGCGATAGTTGTCGCCGGCCTTCTCCAGCCGGATCAGCAACAGGTCCTGGCCGCGGTCGGCCTGTGGGCCGCCGGCCGCGCCCCAGCTCAGCAGGAAGCCGGCGCCCCTGAACTCGCCGCGCAGCCTTGTCTCCACGTCGAAGGTCAAGCCCAGCGGCGAGCGGTGCATAGTCAAGCCGGCCAGCGGTCGGCCCAGCTCGCTGGCATCGCGCAACGTGCCGTCCACATCCTGAAACTGGTCGGCATCCGGCCCGAAGTTCAGGATCGGATCGGTGAATTCTGTCGGCGGCTTGGGGAAGTCGGGGTCGTTCTGGTATAGCTTTTGCTGCACGGCGACGAAGTCGTCGCTCAGGCGCCTGTCCTCCTGCGGGTCGTAGTCGGCGAACTGCTGCGGATTGTCCTCGGCGCCGAACCGCCAGGGAAAGCCGTAGTGCCGACCCTGGCGCAGCCAGTTCAGCTCGTCTGGGAAGTTGGCGTCCGGCCCGTTATCCACGCCGATGAGGTCGCCCGCGGCGTTGAAGGCCAGGTCGAAGGCGTTGCGCACGCCGTCGGCGAAGAGATAGCCGCCGGCTTTCAGTTTTGCTTCGTCGTTCGGCAGCACCAGCTCTTGCGCGTTCGCCGGCACGCGGAAGATCGCTGAGGTCAGCGGCACCTCACGCAGACCGGGAAAGTTGCCCTCCGCCGTTTGGATCTCGCCGTGGTCGGTGCGCGAGCCGCTGTTGAAGTAGACGTATCTGCCGTCCGGGCTGACTACGATGGCGTTGCACAGGTGGTCGTATTGGGTGTTGCTTTTCTGATACCACTCGGTGCGCGCGAGGGTGGACCACCTGCGCCCACCGCCGCTGAGGACGCCTCTGCGCACGATGCATCGGTTACGCGGCCCTTCGCCCTCGTTGCCGACCACATACAGCGTGCGATCTGGGCCGAAGGCCAATCCCATGGCATACGGCGCGCCGCCGATCTCGCTGCGGCTATAGGCCAGGGTGCTGCGCACCTCGCGGCCCGGCTGCGGAGAGAGGTAGAACACGTCGCCCTGGGGGCTGAGGTAATACAGGTCGTTCGAGCCAGGATCTTTCACCAACCGCATCATGCCGGGGCCGACCTCGGCGGCCTTGCGGATGCGGATGTCGTCGCGCAACGGCCGCGGGTAATCGGCCGGCAGGGCGGTGGCGCGAGGCACCGGCGTGGGTGGGAGCGAATGAGATTGAGCTGGTGCGCATGCGACGAGCATCGTCGCGACGCACAATGCAGCGCTCAGTCGAGTCGGAGATGCCATGTGGTGCATCTTACGCTGATTGGGGAACGGCGGGCCATCCCCGAAATGGGAGAGGGAAGACGGCGCTTTACCTGAGAGTTCAAGGCAGGTGCCGTGCGGCTGAGCGAACTTTGTGTGGGACGCGCATGGCGGGTATAGTCCGGCCACATGATCGTCATTGACGCATCGCCTGCCGTGCATCACAAAGCCGGCCTTGGCCGCTACGCCGAGGAATTGATTGCGGCTTTGGCCCTGCCGCCGGGCGCGCGCAAACCGAGCGCCGAGTACGTCGCCTTCTATCACGATGCACTCAGCGCAACGCCGAGCAAGCTGATCCAGTCCCTTACCTGCATTGCCACCTCGCAAGGGCCGTATCCCTGGCGGCTGCGCGCCCTGCTGGGTCAGCTCCTCGACATCGCGCAAGACAACCTGTTCGCTCAGGTGCGGGCCAACACGCGCGATCCGCTGCCGGCGCCCAGGCTCTTCCACGCGACCGAGCACTTGTTGCCGCGCTTCAAGTCCATCAAAACGGTCTTCACGTTGCACGATTTGATCTTCAAGTTCTTCCCGCAATATCACCTGCCGCGCAACCGCATCTTTCTCAACCTCGCCATGCCGCTGTTCCTGAAGCGGGCCGATGCAATCATCTGCGTGAGCGAACACACCAGGCGCGATGCGATGAAGGAATATGGCCTGCCCGAAGAGAAGATGCGCGTGATCTACGAAGGCGTGCACCCGCGCTTCCGGCGCGTCGCCGACGGCGAGGTGTTGCGGGCAGCCCAGGCGCGCTATCGCTTGCCGGATCGGTTCATCCTGGCCGTCGGCACGGTCGAGCCGCGCAAGAATCTGGTCACGCTGTTCAAGGTGTTCAAGGCGCTATGCGAAGAAGACGATTCGTTGGCGCAGGAAGTGATCGTGGTAGGCAGGCAGGGCTGGATGCACGAACCGACTTATCGCGCCGTGCACGAGCTTGGGCTGACCGGCCGTGTGCGCTTCCTGACCTCCGTCGAAGACGATGATTTGGTGAAGATCTACTCGCTGGCCCAGGTGCTGGCCTTTCCGTCGCTCTATGAGGGTTTCGGCCTGCCGCCGTTGGAGGCGATGGCTTGCGGCGCGCCGGTAGTGGCGTCGAACGCAGCCGCGCTGCCGGAAATTTGCGGTGATGCAGCGCTGCTCGTCCCACCCAACGACATCGCCGAATGGACGCGGGCCCTCAAGCGCGCGCTGACCGATCGGCAACTGCGCCAGATGCTGCAAGCGCGCGGCCCCGAGCGAGCGGCCAAATTCACCTGGTTAAACGCCGCGCAAGAGACGCGCGCGGTCTATCAATCGCTTCTGAAGACATGACGACGCAAACTCGACCTGCCGGATACAACTGGGCCGGCAACCTGGCCTACAGCGCCCTGCGACTGCACCACCCCGAGACGATGGAGGAATTGCGCACGGTCGTAGTGCGAAGCCGCAGGCTGCGCGTGCTCGGTGCGCGCCATTCGTTCAGCGCCGTGGCCGACTGCGACGAGGACCTCGTCGCGTTGGATCGCATGCCGCAAGCGGTGACGATTGATCCGGATCGGCGCACGGTCACGGTCGGCGCCGGCATCACGTACGGGCAGCTCTGCCCGCAGCTTCAACGTGCGGGCCTGGCCTTGCACAACACGGCGTCGTTGCCGCATATCTCGGTCGCCGGCGCCATCTCCACGGCCACGCATGGCTCGGGCGACGGCAACGGCAACCTGGCCACAGCCGTTGCTGCGATCGAGATGCTCACCGCCGACGGTGAAGTGGTTGCCCTCTCGCGCGAGAGGGACGGCGAGCGCTTCCTCGGCGCGGTCGTCGCGCTGGGGGCGTTGGGCGTGCTCACGCGGATCACGCTGGAGGTGTTGCCGGCGTTCGAAGTGCGACAGGTGATCTACGAACGCTTGCCGATGGTCGAGCTCGAAGCGCACTTCGACGCGATCATGAGCAGCGCCTACAGCGTCAGCCTGTTCACCGATTGGCAAACCGACTGCGTAAACCAGGTGTGGTTGAAGCAACGCATGTGCGACCTGAGCAGCGACGAAATCGCCGCCGGGTTCTTTGGGGCGAGGCTTGCGCTGCAACCTCGGCATCCCATCGCGCACCTTTCGGCGGAGCCTTGCACGTTGCAAATGGGCCTGCCCGGGCCATGGCACGAGCGTTTGCCGCACTTCCGGCTCGATCACATCCCCAGCGCGGGCGAGGAATTGCAGAGTGAGTATTTCGTGCCGCGCCGGTTTGCCGTCGAGGCGATTCGCGCGGTGGCCGGGCTGCGGGAACGCCTGGCGCCGGTGTTGATGATCTCGGAAGTGCGCAGCATCGCCGCCGACGCGTTGTGGCTCAGCCCGTGCTACGGTCAGGCGTGCATCGGCCTGCACTTCACGTGGAAGCGGGATTGGCCGGCAGTGCAGCGCGTGTTGCCGCACATCGAAGCGGCTTTGGCCCCGTTTGCGGCCCGTCCGCATTGGGGCAAGCTGTTCACGATGCCGCCGGAGATCGTGCAGGCGCGCTATCCGCGCCTGGCCGATTTTCGCGCCTTGGCGGAGGAGTTCGATCCGCGGGGCAAGTTCCGCAACGCGTTTGTGGAACGATGGCTTGGTCTAGTGGCTTGAGCTTTCCGGTAAACGGCCACGATGTTGTTTGCGCACATGGCCGGGTGATTTGCCCAGCGCTTGTCGTACATGGCGGCTGAGATGGCTGGCTGAGTCGTATCCGCAAGCATCTGCGATGGC
>JAIMBB010000090.1 GCA_023511655.1 Anaerolineae bacterium | reverse complement strand
GCCATAGAGCTGGTAGCTGGGTATACCGATCAAGAGGGCAATTTCGTGCATCAGGTGACGGTGCCTTTGGACACGGACACCCAGAAATATCGGCTCGACCTTTACGTGCTGGACAAGACCTACACTGTGCAGCTCAACGGACAAACCTTGATCGAACGACGGCCGCTGTTCCATCCTAACGGCCTGGTGGGTTTCTACAGTTTGGGGCCGGCCCGCTTCGACACGCTCAAAATCACAACAGCGAAAGTGGAGCAACCTGGAGAGTTAGTCTACGTCAGCGACTTCGACAGCAAGCCTGGCGGCGCCGGTTGGGTTCCTTTCTCAGGGGAATGGAAGCTTTCTCAGGGGGAGCTGGTGCAGGTCAACCCGGCTGCTCAGGACGCCGGCATCGGCTACCAAGGCGGTGCTTTCGAAAACTATGTGTTGAAGGTGAGCTTGAGACACCTCATCGGCCTCGGAGGCGGCCTGCTCTTCAACATGGCGTCACCCTATCAACTCAACGACTCACACATGGTGCGCTATTCCGATCAAACAAACTCGCTGTTTTGGGGCTACTTCGACGCCGCCGGAGTGTTCTTCCGCCAGGGCGCTCAGGCGTTGCCCGACCCTGGCAATGAACCCCGTCAGATTCGCGTCTACAGCGGCGAGAGCAGCTATGACATTTTTGTGGACGACGCGGTCATCGCCCGCGATGTGCCTTTACGGCGAAATCAAGGTCACATCGGCTTGATCACCTCGCACAGCAGCGTGGCCTATGCGCTGGTAGAAGCCTTTCCTTTGTTCGAGAACACGCCGCTCGTCCTGGTCAAAACGGATGAGCAGCGGCCCACGCCTCAGCCATCTGTCTCTCAACCTCGACCCAAAGCCACGGCTGCAGCTACAGCTGCAGCTACAGCTGCAGCGACAACTGCGATGGCAACGCCGCGCGGTCCCACCGCGACACCACTGGCCGCCAACAGCCCATTGATAACCAGCGGCGCCGCCAGGCCCTGGCGCGGTGCCTTCAGCGGCGACTTGCGCGCTTCGGGCTGGCAAGTGGTTGGCGGCCAGTGGCGATTTGCCGACAACGCGCTGGTGCAAGAAGACTCAGCCGGCTACGACCTGGGCATCGTTTACACCGACAGCGCCTTCCGCAATTACGCTCTCGAAGTCGCCTTGAGCCATCGCACCGGCAACGGAGCAGGCGTGCTCTTCAACATGCCTTACACCAATCGTCTCGCCGGCGCCTGCATGTTTCGCTACTCCGACCGTCGGCCGGGAGGCGTGTTCTGGGGTTACTACGACAAGACGGGCAAGTTCGTCGGCCAGGGGTACGCCAACGTGGATCCGCCCGGGACGAGCCGCCACATCGTCCGCATCGTCAGCAGCGATACGAGCTACAGCGTCTTTCTGGATGGGGTTTTGCTGGCGAGTGACATCCCTCTCGTCAACGGTCAAAACTTCGGTTATATCGGTCTGATCACCGCCCGAAGCGCCGCGGTGTTCGAGTCGGTCGGCGTCAGCGCCGCAGGACGCGCTACTTCGACGCTGGCTACGCCGACGCCGGCTGTCATGTCGCCGCTGACAGCAGCCGGCCGCTACGGCGGAGCATCTGGCTTTCCAGACCAACGCATCATCGGTGGTACCTGGAACATCTCGCAGGGGGTCTTCACCCAGGTTGTCCCCAATCCGGCTGATTACATGCTGAACACCGGCATCTACGCCTCGAACTACACAATTCAGGCCGATATCACCCTGCCGGACACGCCGGACTCCGGCGGCGGGTTCATGATCCACATGCCGGAGCGATCGCGCAAAAGCGGCGCCGCGATCGTGCGCTTCATCCGCGGCGGCGAGGGCGTTTTCTGGGGCATCTACGACGAAGCCGGCACTTTCCGCGGCCGCGGCTCTGCCAAGTTAACCCCGAAGTTACAGGGAGGCAGCCAACTTCGGTTGGTGGTGCGCGGCAACAGCGTAGACATCTTCGTGGATGACCAGACCATTGCCGAGGGCGTACGCCTGCCGCGCGCCGAGGGATGGATCAGCCTGGTTGCCTACGGTGGGCCGGTCTCGCTGGCCAATGTCGAGATCATGGTGGGGCTGGATCAATGAGCAACGCATCCGACAATTCGCTCGTTGCCGCGCTATTCGCGGGCCGACACTGGTTGGAACGCAACCTGGCGGCTTTCCTTGCGCTGCTCACACAGCTCGACTGGCTGATGCAGCCGATCGTCGCATTCGTCGTTTCGCGCGCGGCGCTCTTCGCCGCCGGCATCGTGGGCGACGTATTTTTACCCACCAAAGAGGGCCACTGGGTCGCCGATCCCAACAGCCCCTTCCTGAGCCTCTGGGCGAAGTGGGACAGCCAGTGGTACGTACAAATCGCGCGCGATGGCTACTGGTTTCAACCACTGCGCCAGAGCAACGTCGCGTTCTTTCCCCTGTATCCCCTGGCGATGCGCTTGCTAGCTCCGCTGGCCGGCGACAACTTAGTGCTGGCCGGCTTCTTGGTCAGCAACCTGGCCTTCTTGCTGGCGTTGGTGTTCCTCTATCGCCTGGCCGAACTAGAACTGGCCGACCGAGAGGCTGCCCGCCGGACGATCTTCTACCTGGCGCTCTTCCCGACGGCGTTCTTCTTTAGCGCGGTTTACACCGAAAGCCTCTTTTTGTTGCTCTCCGTGGCGACTTTGTATTTTGCCCGTCGCCAGCAATGGTTGGCGGCGGCGCTTGCCGGCATGCTGGCCTCAGCCACCCGTAACCTCGGGGTCGTGCTGTGGGCGCTGGTGATGTGGGAGTGGCTTCGCCAACATGGCTGGAGCCTGGGGGGCACGTTTCGCCGCCGAACCTGGCAACTGCTGTTTAGGAACGCCAAGGCGCATTGGCCGGAACTGATCACCATCGCTGCTATTCCTCTCGGCCTGTTGCTCTACATGGCCTTTCTCAAAATCAACTTCGACCGACCGCTGGCCTTCATCGAGGTGCAAGCCGCCTGGGGCCGACAGAACGTCGGACCTTGGGCGGTCATCGCTCGCGAGCTGAGCGCCCTGGCCGACTTTCAGCTCAACCGGGGCAACCTGAGCCGCTTGCTCAACCTGAGCGTGTCGCTGGCTGTGCTGGCCATGGTGCCTTTCATCTGGCGGCGGCTGGGCGAAGGCTACGCCGTCTATGTCCTGGTGCTCGTCCTGGTGCCGCTCTACAGCTCGGTAGCGAGCGTGTTGCGCTACGTGCTGCCGCTCTTCCCTGCATTCATCCTGCTCGGTCGGTGGGGACGGCGGCCAACTTTAGATCGGATCTTGCTGGCCTGCTTCGCCGTTGGCCTGGGTGTGATGACCGCGATCTTCGCCAACTGGTACTTCGTCGCTTAACGTCAAAGAGGGAAACATCATGGATGAAATCAGACTGGAAAGCCTTGCAGTTTCGCCTGATCAGGCGAGCAACCCGGAACAACCCGTGCGCGAACCAACCGATCCTTCAGAGCTCAGCAGAGCCTGTCTGAGCGAGATGATCAACCTGACGAGTGATGCCATCATTGCTATTGACGCGGAACAGCGCATCCGTCTCTTCAACGCCGGCGCAGAGCGCCTCTTTGGCTACCAAACCAAAGAGGTGCTGGGCCAACCACTGAGCCTGCTGCTGCCGGAGCATCTCCGCGACAGCAATCGGAACGTCGCCGCGATCCACGCAGCCGAAGGAGCTGCGGCGAGGCCCAGGGGTAAGCCCCAAACGATCATCGGGCTACACAAAGACGGCGAAGAACTTTTTCTCGAAGCGACCATGGGCAATCTCTGGGAGGGAGGGAAGCAGATCACGCTGTTCAGCTTGCGCGACGTCACTGCGCAACGCAACGCCGAAGAGCACGTCTGCTCGCTGGCGCACCTCTGCGACGGGAACCCAAATCCCGTTTTGCGCGTCGCGGCCGATGGATCGGTGCTCTACGCCAACCGATCGGCGCTGACGCTGCTGCCCTCCGACGGCGGCGCGCAGCAGTGGCACGCGCCCGAAGCCTGGCAAGCCGCCACTGCCTCAGCCCTTAGCACGGGCCAGAATGAAGCCCTGGAATTCTCGAGTGACGGCCGCCTTTTCACAGCGCTTTTCGTGCCTGCAGACAGCAGCTATGTGAACATCTACGTCCATGACGTCACCGCCCACCGTTCAGCCGAAGAGAAGATACAGCAGGAACTGGCCGAGCGGCAGCGTATCGAAGACATGCTCCGCCACCGAATCGCCTTCGAGGAGCTGGTGACCAGCCTCTCGACGCAATTCATCGCCCTGGGCTCAGCCAAACTAGACGAGGCGATCAACCACGGCCTGGCGTCCATCGGCAATTTCTCCGACGTGGACCGAGCCTATATCTTCCTGTTCTCCTCCGACGGCGCCCACATGAGCAATACCCATGAATGGTGTCGTCCTGGCATTGAACCGCAGATCGCCAACCTCCAAAACATCCCGACGGATGTCTTCCCTTGGTGGATGGATAAGCTGCGACGCGGTGAAAGCATCTATATACCATCTCTGGCCGACCTTCCACCGGAGGCCGGCGCCGAGAGGGCAATCCTGGAGCCGCAGGGCATTCAGTCGCTGATCGTCGTGCCGATGATGTCCGGCCATAGGCTGATAGGATTCCTGGGCTTCGACGCCGTGCGCGAGGCAAAGTCCTGGTCCGAGGATGACATCGCCCTGCTCAGAATCGTCGGCGAGATCTTGGTCAACGCGCTAGAGCGCAAGCGCAACGAGGAGGCACTGCACAAAAGCGAACAGGTCTATCGCGCTTTATTCGAGCGCACCAACGACGCCGTATTCCTCATCAGCCTGGAAGGTCGTCACCTGGCCGTCAATCAGCGAGCTTCGGAGCTGCTGGGCTACACGCAGGATGAGTTGTTGAACTTGACGGTGCACGACGTCGTCGTGCCGGATGATAAGTTGGGCGACGCCGGTCAGGCGTTGGCTGCCATAAGGGCCAACGGCCAGCTTCCGGTATACGAGCGCACGCTCCGCCGCAAGGATGGCAGCCTGGTTCGTGTGGAGATCAACGCCGCCTTGGTGCGAGATGTTGACGGCAACCCCTTGCACTTCCAGAGCGTCATTCGCGACATCACCGAGCGAAAACGAGCCGAGGAAGAACTTCGCCAAAGCGAAGAAGCGATTCGAGCGCTATACGAGATTGTCTCTGCCCAGGAACTGAACTTCTCGGACAAGCTCAAGTCGTTGCTGGCCATGGGCGCCCGGCGCTTCGACCTGGCCATCGGCGTGCTGTCCCGCATCGAAGGTGAACGCTACCATGTGATCGAGGCGTTGACGCCGAATGGAGCGATCCGACCCGGCGATGTCTTCGATCTGGGACAGACTTATTGCCGCGAAGTACTCCGTAGCGGAGAGCCGATCGGCTTCGAGAACGCAGGCAACTCCCAGTGGGCTGCGCATCCCTGCTACGCGACATTTCGGATGGAGGCCTTCCTCGGAACGCCGGTCACCGTGAACGGTCAGGTCTACGGCACGCTCAGCTTCGCCAGTCCTCAACCGCGCGCCCGGCCCTTCAAGCCCGCCGACAAAGAATTTCTGCGGTTGATGGCGCAGTGGATCGGCAGCGAGATGGAACGCAACCTGAGGACCGAACAGCTTCAGGCCTACGCAGATGAAATCGAAGCGACGAATCAACAGCTCGCCCAGGCGCGCGATCAGGCGCTGGAGGCTTCCCGACTGAAGTCGGAGTTCCTGAGCACCATGAGTCATGAAATCCGCACACCGATGAACGGCATCATCGGCATGACCGAGTTGTTGCTTGACACCCCGCTGAGCGATGAACAGCGAGAGCATGCCAACATCGTGCTCAAGGAGGCAGAGCACCTGCTCACCATCATCAACGACATTCTGGACTTCTCGAAGATCGAAGCGGGCAAAATGACGCTCGATATCCAGGATTTCTCCCCGCGAGATGTAGTGGAGAGCGTCACCGATCTGCTGTTGCCCCAAGCCAACGCCAAGGGGCTGGCAGTGATGACATACGTCGCACCCGACGTGCCGGCTGTTGTCCGCGGAGATTCAGTGCGTCTGCGCCAAGTGTTCACCAACCTGGTCGGCAACGCCATCAAGTTCACCGAAGTCGGCAACGTGACGATTAGGCTGGATCTGCAAGAAGCCGACGAGCGCTCTGTGGTGCTGCGCGGCTCGGTCAGCGATACCGGCATCGGCATCCCTGAGGCAGCACAGCGCCAGCTATTTCAACCGTTCACCCAGGTTGACGGCGGCATCACCCGACGCTACGGCGGCACCGGCCTCGGGTTGGCAATCGCTAGCAGACTGATACGAATGATGGGCGGCGAGATCGGCGTGCAAAGCCGAGAAGGCGAGGGCACGTTGTTCTGGTTCACTGTGCGCTGCGAGCGCTCCTCCCACATCGAAACCGCCCAGCCGTCGTCCGATATCTCTCGATTGGCCGGGTTGCGGGCCCTGGTCGTTGACGACACTAAGACACACCGAGATATCCTGCTCAACTACCTGCGTTCCTGGAAGCTACAAGCCGATAGTGCAGAGAACAGCACCGAAGCGCTCTTGAGCCTCGTTCGCGCGGCCGCATCCGGCAAACCTTATGATCTGGCTATCGTTGACCAAGTGATGCCCGGGATGGACGGCCTGACGCTGGCACGGGTGATGAGGGGAGATCGCTCGCTGGATCACACGCAATTGATCATGCTGACAGCTTTCAAAGAAAAGGTGTCCTGGGAACGAGCACAGGAGGCGGGGTTCGCCGCTCATCTGACCAAGCCGGTCCGCCAGCAGCACTTGCTGGCCACGTTGCTAAAAGTGATCGCTCAAGGCGAGAGCGTTACAACGCCACCTCCAGCAGTGCCGGCCCCTCCCAAGACCGACGCGACTTTCCAACCGCCCCCCGCGCCGGTTAAAGCCGGTATCCTGTTGGTGGAAGATAACCCTTCGAACCAAGCAGTGGCGCTACAACAGTTGAATAAACTGGGATACGCCGCCGACTTGGTAGCGAATGGACAGGAAGCAGTGGCCCGGCTGGCCAGAACGGGACATGGCTATAAGCTAGTGCTAATGGATTGCCAGATGCCGGGCGTGGACGGCTTTCAAGCCACCAGGGCGGTGCGAGATTGGGAACGCAACAACGGCGGGCACGTGCCAATCATCGCCATGACGGCTCAGGCTATGAAAGGCGACCGAGAGCGTTGCATCGCCGCCGGCACGGACGATTACCTGAGCAAGCCCGTCCGCCTGGAGGAGCTTCGGCAGATTCTCAATCGCTGGTTGTTGGATCCACTCTCTGCAGCAGAATCGGTGGATCAGGCAACGTTGGACCTCGATCTGTTAAAACGCGACGCAGCCTCTTCGCGCACCGAGCATCCCACACGTTAGCAAACGCTGCGACGATCGCGAAACGACAACTCGTTGCCCTTACCTTTGATGGAGGCGGTCGGACGCCTCCATCAAACATTGGCGTCACTGGTGAAGATCGGCAGGTGGCCGAGCGCAATCACGTTGTTCCACCGCGCGCGATCGCCCTCGGTGAAGATGGCTGCTTCGGCGATCACATCCGCGCCGGCCTTTTGCATGATCAGCCGCATCCCCTGCAACGTGCTGCCGGTGCTGATCACGTCGTCCACCAATACCACCTTCTTGCCCTTGATCGCCTCGCGGTCCTTCTCGTCGAGAAACAGCGTCTGGGGTTTGTTGGTGGTGATGGAGAGCGTTTCCGCCGAGAGCGCATCGCCCATGTACGGTTTGTGGGACTTGCGCAATACGATATAGGGCAGACCGGACTCGACGGATAGCGCATGGGCCAGCGGGATGCTCTTCGCTTCGGCCGTAACCAGATAGTCCACGCTGCTGGGCAGCCGCGCTGCCAACGCACGGGCCGCCGCTTGCACCAGCTCCGTATCGCCCAGGATGTTGAGCACGGCGATCTTCACACCGGGCGCAACTTCCATCAAGCGCAACTGGCGCTCGACGCCGGCGACGTTGACTTTATAAAACTCATTATCGTTCATAGATGAATTCGTGGTGGTTGGGCCGCGCTGCATTCGCAGGCAGGCGCTTCAACCCGGCCCGACGGCGCGGCCATCAAACATGAAACATGCTCCACACGAGTCCTGGATGACGAAGGCCACGCGATGCGATTATCGTGCACATCCGGGTCGTCGTCCAGCTTCCCGATCAGGGCACCAGCAGCACCTTCCCGCGCGTCTGGCGGGCCTCCATGTAGCGATGCGCATCGGCCGCTTTGCCCAGTTCGAAGGTGCGATCTATCCGCACGGTGAGCTGGCCCGACGCCATCCATTGGAAGAGGTCGCCGGCGCGACCAAGCAACTCGGCCCGGGTGAGCGTGTAATGACCCAAGGAGGGACGGGTCAAAAACAGCGATCCTTTCTGGTTGAGCAGTTGTGGGTCGAATGGCTCCACCGGCCCGCTGGATTGACCATACAACACCATATAGCCGCGCGGACGGAGCACATTCAGCCCCTTGAGGAAGGTATCTTTGCCGACCGAGTCGTAGTTGACGTGCACGCCGGCGCCATCGGTCAGGCGCTTGACTTCGGCTTCGAAATCCTGCTCGCGGTAGAGGATCACCTCGTCTGCGCCGGCGGCCCTGGCCAGCTCGGCCTTCTCGGCCGATCCGACCGTGGCGATCACCCGCGCGCCCATGCGCTTGGCGATTTGGATGAGCAACTGGCCGACGCCGCCCGAGCCGGCATGCACTAGCGCCACGTCGCCGGGCTTGAGCGGATAGGTGCTGGTAGCCAGGTAATGCGCGGTCATGCCTTGCAACATCACTGCGGCGGCTTGTTCGATGGACGCGCTCGGTGGCACCGGCACCAGCCGCGCCACTGGCACGATGGCATATTCGGCGTACGCGCCCATGACCGAGGCATAGGCCACACGGTCGCCGGGCTTGAACTCGGTCACGCCGTCGCCTATGGCATCCACCACGCCGGCCGCTTCCTGACCCAACACCAGCGGCAGGGGCGTCTTGTACCAGCCACGCCGCTGGTAGATATCAATGAAGTTCAAGCCGGCTGCGCCGATCTTCACTCGCGCCTCGCCCGGCCCTGGTTCGGGGGTGGGCACATCTTCGCACGTCAATACGTCTGCGTCTCCATGAGCGTGAATGCGAACAGCTTTCATAGGTTTCGTTCTCCTTGGTCATTCATTGCTGCGATGAGCTTCCGTCAAGCGATCAACTCAATCAGCCGGATGACATCGCGCTTGAGGTTGCGTTCGCGCGGTTCGGCCATCGGCGGCATCGGCCCGATGCACGATGGGCAGCCGTGCTCGCACGGACACTCGCGGACGCGCTGTGTGGCCATCCGCAGCAGCTCCGCGTGATGTGCCATCAGCTCTTCGGCCAGGCCGGTGCCGCCGGGCACCAGCTCGTATAGCGTAATGGTCGGCAGGCGTGTATGCGCATTGGCCGGGTCGAACGCGGCAGCGATGTCGCTGGCATCGCACATTACGAAAAGCGGGGCCAGGTTAGCCAGCACGTAGCATAGGCCGCTCAGCGCCTGGTTCACCGGCTCGGCCGTCTCGATCCTGGCGTGGCAGGCAGGGCATACCGTCATCAGATTGTCCAGGTCGTTGGCCTGCACGTAGTGGTCGTTCTCGCCGCGCACATAGCCGAACGTCCGAAAGGGTCGTCGGTGATGCACGTGATGTTGTTGGTGCGGCCCTTCCGGCTTGCCGCAGATCACGCAGCGGTAGGCGTCGCGCGCGCGGGCAGCCTGGCGCTGCTGTTCCCAATTCGGCCCGTAGTCGTTCGGCCGGCCGAGGATACCCTCCTTCTCCAACTGCCGGCAGATAGCTTCGGGGATGACGAACCAATAGCCGATGGTGAGCAACTTCTGCGCCGGCAGGTCCACATCACCCCACCCCAGCGTCCGGTGCGTATTGAATTGCACCTGGCGGTAGCGGCCGACGGTCGTGGTGACTTCGATTTCGCCGATGGCCGGGGCGCGGTCGCCGGCGCCCGCCGGTGGGTCAAACTCGCGCACCACCACCACTTCGGACACAGCACTCGCCTGCGTGTAGTAGTCCGCATCCACCCGACGCGCGACAGCTCTGCCCAGCTCCCAGTCGAGTTCGGTGACGAGGTAAGTCTCGGCCTGGTGCAGATAGATGGCTCCCGGGTGCACGCGCGCCGGCGCTGTGCTGCGTTCGGTCTCGCCGATCGGCTCGCCCCGCTCGTTCACGATGCTGACTCGGTCGCCCACACCGCGCAGGCTTACGCGGTCGGCCGGATAGCCCTGGCCGACCCAGGTGTATTGCACTTTCGGTTTTCGATCCTCGCTTGCCGATTGCGCGTCTTGCATGCCGGCATCTCCGGCGACCGCGCCGGCGCTTCTGAAAAGCGGCATCCCTTCGACGCCGCTGACGTGCACCTCGCCCCCGTCGGCCAGGGCATCCAACAATTCGTCCACGCGGGCGTTCCCGAACCGTTCGCCGCGCCTGAACGGCAACTCGAACGTGGCGCACGTCACGTGGGCAGCCAGCACGCCTAGGTTATCCGGCGCAATGCGCGCGTGTTCAGGAGACTGGCGGAAGAGGTATTCAGGATGGGCAGCGAGGTATTGATCGAGCGGGTCCGGCGTGGCAACCATGACCGCAACGCTGGGGCTTTGCCGCCGGCCGGCGCGCCCCGCCTGTTGCCAGAAGCTGGCAATGCTGCCCGGATAACCGAGCATCACGCACGCATCGAGGCCCCCGATGTCAATGCCCAGCTCTAGCGCATTGGTGGCGACCACGCCGCGCACGCTGCCTTCCCGCAGCCCTTTCTCGATGCCGCGCCGCTCCTCGGGTAGATAGCCGCCGCGATAACCGCGAACCAAGAGTCGAGCATCGGGGATGGCATGCTGCGTCCCCCCATTCCCTGCGCTTGACTTTTCCTCCCCGGCCTGGGAGGTCGCATCTCGCAGGTAAGTCAACAGAATCTCGGCCGCGTTTCGCGACCGGGCGAAACAGATGGTCTGCAATCCTTCGGCGATGAAGCGCGCGGCGATGTCGCGGGCCACGAAGTCGGCGCTGCGGCGCAGGCCCAGTTCGGGGTCGGTGATGGGTGGATTGACGATGATGACGTTGCGCTCGCCGCGCGGGCTGCCGTCGTCATCCACCAGCGCAACCGGCGCTTCGATCAACCGTTCAGCGTGCTCTCTTGGGTTGGCGATGGTGGCCGAGGCCAGGATGAAGGTCGGGGTTGACCCATAGAACGCGCACAGGCGCTTCAGCCGGCGGATGATGTTGGCGACGTGGCTGCCGAAGACGCCGCGGTAGGCATGCATTTCGTCCACTACCACGTAACGCAGGTTGCGGAAGAACATCGCCCATCGCGTATGGTGTGGCAAGATGCCCATGTGCAACATGTCGGCGTTGGTGATGAGCACGCGCGCGTCGCGACGAATCTCGGCGCGTCTGGCCTGAGGGGTGTCACCGTCATACGCATTGACCATCTTCGACCCTTCGTTCAAGCAGGAAAGATCAGAAATGAAAGATGAAAGGTGCGCGAGCTGGTCTTGCCCTAGTGCTTTAGTGGGGAACAGGCACAACGCGCGCGCATTGGGATCATCGAGCAATGCGGCGAGGATGGGCACGTGGAAGCACAGCGATTTGCCGCCGGCTGCACTGGCCACCACCACGACGTGCTCGCGGTTCAGGGCTGCCTCGATGGCCTGCGACTGGTGTGTATAGAGCTGTTCGATGCCGCGCTGCCGCAGCACGGTTCGCAGGCGCGGGTCGAGGGCGACGGGAAAGCCGGCGAAGCGCGCCGGCCGGGCGGGCGCGCGCTGCCAATCGCTCACATCGCGCATGAACTGGCGGTCGTTGCGCAAACGCGCAAGCACTTCGTCAACGATGCTGTGGCCGATCGCAGCAGAAGTGTGCATGAGTCGCCGGGCATTTTAACGCTGTGATGTGCTTTACCCCCGGGTTTCTTGAAGAAGCCCGGGGGTGGTTTGTCCTGCGCTGGGCATCGCGCATCCCCCGGTGCCTATAATCGCCTTGATGCTGCGCGCCTGCACGTTGCTCATCGTGGCCGGCGTGTTTGCCTTGACGGCCTGTTCGGCTGCGCCGGCGGCGACGCCGACGCCCGATCCCGCCGCGCTACAAACCCGGGTAGCGCTCGAACTGGCCCGCATTCCAACCGCTGCGCCACTGGCCGGGCGCACCCCTCTGGTCAGCCCTACACCCCCGCCGGCCCAGACGGCGGCACCGGCCGCACGGCCGGAAACGCCCGGCCGCCAGACCCTAACCCCGGCTCGCGAATACACCGTCAAAGCCGGCGATACGCTCTCCTCCATTGCTGTCGCCTTCAACACCTCGATGGCCGCAATTCAGCTCCTCAACAACCTGGATGACGCGCGGATCGTCCGGGTCGGCCAGGTGCTGAAGTTACCCGCCGGCAAGCTCCATCCCGACGAAAGCCCATGGTGGTTCGTATACATCGTCCAACCCGGCGAGACGCTGGGCGACATCGCGGTGAAGTTTCGGGTGCGGCTCGATGATCTACGGCGCGTGAACGAGATTGCCAATCCTGCGCTGGTGCGCGCCGGCCAACGGCTGATCATTCCGGCCAGATCGCCCCGCGCAAGCTAATCGCGTATACTTGCAGTCACGTTGCCGAGAACCACCACCGACCTCTCAATGGGCAACAATCGTGCGCCGTCAGTCAGGCGCCAAGGACATATGAGACGACACTTCATCCTGGGTGTGATTCTGGCCTGGCTGGCGATCGGCGCGGTGGTGCCGAACAAGAGCGCGCAGGCCGCTTCGCCGCCGAACACGGCGCGCGACAGCGCGCGCGAAACTGCGCGCGAATACGTCGTGCAGCCAGGCGATACGCTGCTCGGCATCGCCATCAGTTTCGGCGTGTCCATGGCAGCTATCCAGGCGCTCAACGATATCGCCGACCCCGGTCTGATCCAGGCCGGTCAGACCCTCAAGATACCAGCCGCGGAGATGCAACCAGGCGAGAACGCTTGGTGGACGCTATACGTCGTTCAGCCCGGCGACACGCTCAGCGCGATCGCGGCTCGCTTCCGGTTGCCAATGGTCGAACTGGCACGCGTCAACAAGCTCGCGAATACAGCGATCATCCGAGCAGGCCAGAAGTTGGTCATCCCGACCAACGGCCTGGCCGAGGGTCCTGCGGCACCGCAGCGGCAATCCGACGATCCGCCCGCCCAGGCGGTCGAGTTGATTCCGCTGGTGCCCATCGCCGAGCCTGAGCCGGCAAGCCAGGCTGCGGAGGCGCAGCGTGCGCCAGTAGCTGTCCCGTCAAATATGCCCCGCCCATCCGTCACCTCGCCGAGGGACGCGAACAATGCGGAGATCGAAACGGCACGGGCGCGGTTGTTGGAGCTGTATAACCAGGCCCGGATGGCGAAAGGCGTGCCCCCGCTGGCCTACTCGTTCGTCCTGCAGGCTGCTGCGCAGGCCCATGCCGAGGACTGCGCCGCGCGCGGCTCCGGCAGCCACATCGGTTCGGATGGTTCGCGGTCGAGCCAACGCATCGCCCGCGCCGGCTACACCGGCCGCATCACCGGTGAGAACTGGGCCTGGGCGCGCAGCGCCGATCAGGCCTTCGAGATGTGGTACACGCAGGAAATCGCCACCCAAGGCCCGCACCTGAAGAACATCCTCTCGCCGCGCTATACCGAGGTCGGCTTCGGCATCGCGCCGGCGCGGGGCGGCTACTTCCTGATCGCCAACTTCGGCGGGTGACCCGCCCTACCGCCCGACGAACTCACAGCTTGTCCCTGCGCACGCCCTCCTGGCGCTGGATGAGGAACGCCAGCGCTTCGCTAAAGTGCACGTCCATGGCGTGGCCGGCGGCGTCGGGATTGCGATAGCCGATCTCGGTGACGATGGCCTCGTGCAGAGCGTGCACCCGTTCCAGTTGCTGGCGGTTGCGCCGGCGATAGAGCGACTCGTGCGTTAGATCGTTCAGCGCGCCACGGAACGAGCGCACCAGGTGCGCGATGATGATGTTGCCGGACGCGTCGGCGATGAGCGCGTGAAGGTCATGATCGAGGTCCACGTAAGCGTCGGCGTTGGCGATGCTGCGGCGCATGCGCTGCACAATGTCTTGCATTGCCTCGAGCTGATCAGGAGTACGCCGCTGCGCAGCCAGGCGCGCGCTCTGGACTTCGATCGGCTTGCGCGCCTCCATCAACTCGCGAAAGGGGACGCGCTGCACGGCGATGGCGTGGGTGAAATAGGCGCGCAATTGTCGCTCGCCCAACGGCTTGATCAACGATCCGCGTCCGTTGATGACTTCGATCAACCCCTGCCCCTCCAGTCGTTTGATCGCTTCACGGACGGCCGGGCGGCTGACCTGGAAGCGGTCGGCCAGCCTGGCTTCGGAGGGCAGGAATTCGCCCGGCTTCAGCTCGCGCTGGATCAACTCCGCCAGGATGCGATCGGCGATCTGGGCGGGCAACGAGGCGTGCTCCTGGATGAGCGATGCGGTTTTCATGAGGTGACCTGTCTGATAGGTGGCCATTGTAGTCGTTGACACGAGAGCCAGCGACCGGTATAAACGCGGTATTGCTATGAGTGGTTTGCTCGTTGTCGTCGTCATTAGCTTGCTCCTCGTCCTTGTCGGCCTGGAGCTTGCTCCGTTTAGGACGGCGACTGCGCGAGCCTAGCACATATGCACGGATCGAAGAAGCCCTCCTAAACGGAGGGCTTTTTTGTTGAAGCTCATCCTTCGCTTCGGTTGAAGGGAGGGCAAACAATCAGGAGACAAGACATGAAGCTGACCGGTGCACAAGTGATTTGGGAGACGATCATTCAACAAGGTACGACGACGGTGTTCGGCTATCCGGGTGGCGCCATCCTGCCCACCTACGACGCCCTGGTTGATTACAGGGATCGGGTGCATCACGTCCTCGTCCGCCATGAAGAGAACGCGGCGCTGGCGGCGGATGCCTACTTCCGGGCCACGGGCAAGGTCGGCGTGTGCATGGCGACGTCGGGCCCAGGCGCGACGAATCTGGTCACCGGGCTGGCCAACGCGATGATGGACTCCTCGGCCGTCGTCGCCATCACCGGCCAGGTTGCCTCGCATTTAGTCGGCTCGGACGCCTTTCAGGAGACGGACGTGACCGGTGTGACCCTGCCGATCACCAAGCACAACTATCTGGTGATGGACGTGAACGAGCTGCCACAGGTGATGGCAGAGGCGTTCTACATCGCGCGCAGCGGCCGACCGGGGCCGGTGCTGGTGGACATTTGCAAAGACGCGCAGCAGAAGATGGTGGACTATGAGCCGATCACCAGCGTGCAGATGCGCGGCTACCGCGCCATCAAGCCGCATGGCCGCCAGAACCTGCCGGCGCTGCTGCAACGTGCCAAGGAGCTGATCAGCCATGCCCGCCGACCGATCATCCTGGCCGGCCAGGGCATCAAGCACGGCAACGCCCACGACGAGTTCCGCGAGTTCGTCGAAAAGTCCGGCATCCCGGTCGCCACCACGCTGCTCGGCATCGGAGTGCTGAGCGAAGACCATCCGCTGAACCTGCGCATGATGGGTATGCACGGCGAGGCATACGTCAACCAGGCCATTGCCAACGCCGACCTGCTGATCGCATTGGGCATGCGCTTCGACGATCGGGTGACCGGCAACTTGAAGACCTACGCCAAGAATGCCCGCGTGATCCACGTGGACATTGACGCCGCCGAGATCAACAAGAACGTGCCAGCCGACGTCGGCATCGTCGGCAGCGTCAAGGATGTGCTGCGCGAGCTGACGCCGCTGATCGAGCAGCGCAGCTACCCCGCCTGGATGGAGCAGATCAACGAATGGCGCGCCGACACCAAAGCCCACGACGTGCTCAACGTCGAACTGCCGGAGAATATGCTACTTGCTCCGCATGTGATGCGGGCGATCTGGGAGGAAACGCAGGGCCAATGCACTATCTGCACCGACGTCGGCCAACACCAAATGTGGGAGACGCAATACTTCCAGCACACCCGCAAGAATCAGTTGATCACCAGCGGCGGGTTGGGCACCATGGGCTTCGCGCTGCCGGCAGCCATCGGCACCAAGGTCGGCCGGCCGGATGATGAGGTGTGGGCTATTGCCGGCGATGGTGGCTTCCAGATGAGCATCCCCGAGCTGGCCACCGTGATGCAGGAGAACCTCAACATCAAGATCGCCATCATCAACAACAATTTCCTCGGCATGGTGCGCCAGTGGCAGGAACTGATGCACAACCATCGCTACTCAGCCGTGGAGATGTGGACGCCAGACTTCGTGAAGCTGGCGCAGGCCTACGGCATGTGCGGCATGCGCGCCACGAATATGCAAGAAGCCCGTGAGGTCATCCGCCGCGCCCGTGCGCACGACGGCCCGGTGCTGATCGAGTTCGTTGTAGAGAAAGAGACCAACGTGTTCCCCATGATCCAGCCTGGTAAGTCGCTGAACGAGATGACCAGGCGTCCGATCCAGCCGGCCGCGCTGGGCGGAGGGATGGAGTTCATGAAGGAGAAAGCGTAGCGATGTTGGCGAGTCGTTAGGTCGGTCAGGTCGTCAAGTTGTCAAGTCGTCAGGTCGTCAAGTCGTCAAGTCTGTAGGTCTGCAGGTCTGAAACCTCAAAGGTCGCATGGCAAAGATTGAGCGGTTTGAAGACATCGAGGCCTGGCAAACTGCGCGTGCACTTACCAGACTGATCTACCAGCTTTCGAGCCGTGGTGAGTTTGCTCGCGACTTCGGCTTACGAGATCAGATGCGTCGAGCCGCCATCTCGATCATGTCCAACATTGCCGAAGGGTTCGAGAGTCGAAGCGACAAACTGTTTGCAGACTTTCTGGGGCGTGCACGTGGGTCTGCCGGCGAGTTGCGATGCCAGACTTACATCGCGATGGATGTTGAATACATCAACGAAGATCAGGCCAAAGAGGTGTTCGTGCTTGCCGAGAAGTGCAGCCGTCAAATCAGCAACTTCATGTGGTATCTGCACAATAACCCAACACACCAATTCCGTGAAGACGCAGCCGAGTATGACACGACCCTTGACGACCTGACCGACCTGACGACTGGCGACGCAAG
>JAIMBB010000089.1 GCA_023511655.1 Anaerolineae bacterium | reverse complement strand
GCAGCGCGGTGCGCGCGTCATGCGCAAGCTGCCCTCGCACGAGCGGTCGGCCATTCTGCGTCGGCTGCATGCCCAAATGGAAGCGCGCACCGAGGACCTGGTCAACGCGCTGGTCATGGAAGGCGGCAAAACCAGGAAGGCTGCCCGCGGCGAGGTAGCGCGCGCCAAGCAAACCGTCCTGGTCGCCTCGGAAGAGGCGCGCCGCATCCCCGGCGAGGTCATCAACATAGACTGGACGAAGGACGGCGAGAACCGCATCGGCCTGGTGCGACGCTTTCCTCTCGGCGTCATCCTGTGTATCGCGCCATTCAACTATCCGCTCAACCTGGCCTGCCACAAAGTGGCGCCAGCGCTGGCCGCCGGCAACGCCTTCATCCTCAAGCCGGCCACGGCCACGCCGCTCTCGGCCCTGCTGCTCGGCGAGATGCTGCTGGAGGCCGGCGCGCCGCCTGAAGCCGTCAACGTGCTCACCTGTAGCGGCGCGCAAGCCGAGGCGCTGGTGCGCGATGAGCGCATCGCCATGTTCTCGTTCACCGGCAGCAGCGAGGTCGGCTGGCATCTCAAGAGCGTATGCGGCCGCAAGCGGGCCGCACTGGAACTGGGCGGCAACGCTGCAGCCATCGTGCACGAAGACGCCAACGTCGGCTACGCCGCCAAGCGCATCGCTTTCGGCGGCTTCACCAACGCCGGCCAAAACTGCATCTCCGTGCAGCGCGTGCTCATCCACCGGCCGATCTACAACGAGGCCGTCGAGACGCTGCTCGACGAGATCAACGCGCTCAAGGTCGGGGACCCCAGGCTGGAAGAGACTGATGTCGGCCCGATGATCACCGAGCGCGCAGCGATGCAAGCCGAGTCGTGGGTGGACGAAGCGATCGCGCAGGGCGCGCGCAAGTTGCTGGGCAACGGCCGACAGGGCGCGCTGCTCCATCCCACCGTGCTGAGCGAGGTGCGACCGGAGATGAAGGTGAGCTGCCAGGAAGTGTTCGCCCCTGTGCTCACCATCAGCCCCTACGACACCTTCGAAGAAGCCATCGAGATCGCCAACAGCACCGACTATGGCCTGCAAGGCGGCGTGTTCACCCGCGACATGGGCCGCATCATGCAGGCTTTCGACCAGATCGAGGTGGGCGGCTTGCAGGTGAACGACGTGTCCACCTTCCGCGTGGATCACATGCCCTACGGCGGCGTCAAGGCCAGCGGCATGGGCCGCGAGGGGGTGAAATACGCCATCGAGGAAATGACCGAGCCGAAGCTGATGGTGCTGAACCTGGCCGGGTTGTAGGTGGGGGTTACACATCACACATTGCGGTTGCGCGTTGCGAACGGCATACGGAATGCGCAACCCCTTCCCCCTCTTGCGTAACCTATGCACTCCCACCTCTCTCACTTACAGTGCACGTATTGCGGCGAGACATACGCCGCCGATGAATTGCACACCACCTGCCCGAAATGCGGCAAAGTGTTGTTCGCGCGCTACGACTTGCAGGCGGTGCGCGCGCATCTCGACCGCGACGCGCTGGCCTGCCGTCCGCGCGGCATGTGGCGCTGGTTCGAGATCATGCCGGTGCGTGATCCGGCGAACGTGGTCACGCTTGGCGAAGGCGACACGCCGCTGTTGCCCGCTGGCCGGCTGGGCGAACATTTAGGCACCGAGCGGCTCTGGATCAAAGACGAGGGCTTGAACCCCACCGGCAGCTTCAAGGCGCGCGGCCTTTCGGCGGCGGTGTCCAAGGCCAAAGAGCTGGGGGCGAAAGCAATCGCCATCCCCTCGGCAGGCAACGCGGCCTCGGCGCTGGCTGCCTATGGCGCGCGGGCCGGCCTGGCCGTGTATCAATTCATGCCCCAAGACGTGCCAGAGATGATGCGCAAAGAGGCCCATCAATACGGCGCGCGCACCTACTTGGTAAAAGGGTTGATCAACGATGCCGGCCGGCTGGTCCGCGAAGGCGCCAGGCACAAGGGCTGGTTCGACGTGTCCACCTTGCGCGAGCCGTATCGCCAGGAAGGTAAGAAGACTATGGGGCTGGAGCTGGCACAGCACTTCGGCTGGAGCTTGCCCGATGCGATCATCTACCCTACCGGCGGCGGCACCGGCATCGTCGGCATGTGGAAGGCCTTCGATGAGCTGGAGCAACTGGGGTGGATCGGCGCCAAACGTCCCAAGATGGTGGTCGTCCAGGCCGAAGGCTGCGCGCCGATCGTGCGCGCCTATCAAGCCGGTCAGCGCCACGCCGAGCTATTCCCCGATGCGCACACCATCGCGCCGGGCATTCGCGTGCCGGCCGCGATCGGCGACTATCTCATCCTGGACGCCGTGCGCAGCAGCGGCGGGACCGCGATTGCAGTGAGCGACGAGGAGATCGCCCGCGACATGCGCGAGATGGCGCGCCTGGCCGGCGTGTTCGCTTCGCCGGAGGGCGCAGCCACACTCTCGGCCTACAAAAAGCTGCGCGCCGAGGGCTTCCTCTCACCGGACGATGTCACCGTGCTGTTCAGTTGCGGCAGCGCCTTTAAGAACGCCGAACTCATTCAACCACCATCTCTGACCGTGCTCGACCCGAACGATCCTGGTTGGTTGAATGAGGTGGCATGAGACGCGCAAGCGCAATCTGCGCCTGCAACGCGCGCCGGCTGCCATGCGCATCTCTCTATGACGACGATCCTCATCACCGAATGGATGCCGGCGGAGGTTGACCGCCTGGCAGCTGCCGGCAAAGTGACCTATGATCCCGCCCTCTGGCGCGACCGCCCACGGCTGTTCGAGCTACTCGCCGGGTGCGAGGCGCTCGTCGTGCGCAACCAGACGCAGGTGAACGCCGAGCTGCTGGCGCATGCGCCGCACCTCAAAGTCGTCGGCCGACTCGGCGTCGGCCTGGACAACCTCGACCTGCGCGCCCTGCGCGAACGCGGCGTCACCGTCGTCACCGGCGGGCACGCCAACGCTATCTCCGTGGCCGAATACGCTTTCGGCGCGATGTTGGCCCTGGCCCGCAAGCTGTCGGCCGCCGACCGCAGCACCAAAAGCGGCGGCTGGGACCGGGCGACCTTTGGCGCGGGCACCGAACTCTACGGCAAGACGTTTGGGCTGATTGGCCTGGGTGACATCGGCGCGCGGGTCGCCAAACGCGCCGTCGCCTTCGGCATGCGGGTGGTCGCCCACGACCCGCTCATCACGCCGTTGCACTTTGCCGCTGCCGAGTTCAACGTGCCGCTTTTGTCGCTCGATGAGGTGTTGCGCGCGAGCGACTTCGTCTCGCTCCATGTGCCCTTGCTGCCGGCCACCGCCAACTTGATCAACGCCGAGCGCCTGGCCATGATGAAACCGACAGCTATCCTCATCAATACCAGCCGCGGAGGCATCGTGGACGAGGCGGCGCTGGCCGAGGCGCTGCGCACAGGGCGACTGGGCGGCGCCGCGCTCGACGTGCGGGCGCACGAACCACCTGGCAGCAGCGATCCACTGGCTGCCCTGGACAACGTGTTGCTCACGCCGCACATCGCCGGCCTGACCGCCGAATCGCAAGCGCGCGTGTGCGCCGCCGTGGCCGATGACGTGCTGCGCGTCCTGCGCGGCGGGAAGCCCCTCTTCGCCGTGCAGTAAGCCGACCAACCCTATGTTGGTGCACAGCTTCTGACCGAACCACTGACGCACTCAGTTTATCGCGAACCACGCCAGGGTATCGCGCACCGTTTCGTCGAAGGGCCGCGCCGTGTGCCCCAGCTCTTGCATGGCCTTCTGGGAGCTGACCGGCCCCCAGAACTCGAACGTGCGCAGGTTCTCCGGCAGGCTAACGAACGGCAGCGCATCGGCCCAATGGACGAGCGCGCGCACTGCCCGGCGTGAGAGGCGCAGCCGCCTTCGACGCACTCCCTGGCAACGATCCACTGTTTCGAGCAGCTCACGCAAGGACAGGTTGTGCCCACCCAAAATGTATCGCTCGCCGGCGCGCCCCCGTTCTGCGGCCGCCAGGTGAGACGCTGCCACATCGCGCCCATCCACGCAGTTGATCACAGCATCGAAGTAGAGCGGAATGCGCCCGCGCCCTGCCTCACGGATGACCAGGCCGGTGGTCGGCTTGACGTCGCCTGGCCCGAAGACCGCCGTCGGCAACGTGATGATCACCTCCAGGTCACGCGCGTCCAGCGCGATCTGTTCCATGGCCAGCTTGGCTTCGTAATAGGCGCTGTTGGCTTCGCCAGGCGCGTAGAAGCTGCGCTCATCCAGGGGCTGTATTCCGGGCGTGAAGCGCCGGGCCAGAGTGGTGAGCGAGCTGGTGTAAATCACGCGGCGCACGCCGGCTGCGCGCGCCGCATCCAACACGCGCATTATCTCGGCGCGCGCCTCGGCGACAGCGCGAGCGATGTGGCGAAAGTCCTGGGGATAGGCCGCGGCAGCGTGGAACACCACGTCGCAGCCTTGCATGGCAGCCGCCAGAGAATCGCGCTCGCGCAAGTCGGCCCAGGCCCACTCCACGGGAAGGTCGCCGATGGCGCCGGTCCGGGCCGGATCGCGGCGCGCAGCGCGCACCCGCCAGCCGCGCTCGACGGCCGCGCGGGCAATCTGCCCACCGATGAACCCCGTGGCGCCGAGGATGCAGCAGCGCATGCCCGCCCGGCCTAAGGGCACCATGCTGGAGGATGGATCAAAGAATCACGCAACGCCTGCTCGCTGCTTTGTCTGCGCTTCTTCGACCAGCACGCGGCGCAGCACCTTGCCCACCTGCGTCTTGGGCAATTCGGTGCGGAACTCGATCACGCGGGGGATCTTGTGAGGCGCCAGGCTCTGCTTGCAAAACGCCTTGATCTCATCCGCGGTCGCGCTCATGCCCGGCCGGAGCACGATGAACGCCGTCAGCGTGTCATCGCCGCGTTCGGGATGCGGCACGCCGACCACCGTGGCCTCCAGCACCGCCGGATGGGTGAACAACACCTCCTCCACGTCGCGCGGCAGCACCTTCAGGCCGCCAACGTTGATCATGTCCTTCTTGCGATCCACGATGTAGAAGTAGCCGTCGGCGTCCATGCGGGCGATGTCACCGGTGTGCAGCCAGCCATCGGCGTCAATCGTCTTGGCCGTCTCATCCGGGCGATTCCAGTAGCCCTTCATCACCTGTGGCCCGCGTATACACAGCTCGCCGATGGTGTCTGGGTTGCCATCCATCGGCAGGTCGGCCCCCGTGGAGAGGTCAATCAGCTTCGCCTCGGTATCGGGGAACGGCAGACCGATGCTGCCGGCGCGGTTCTCGTTGAACTCCGGGTTGCAGTGCGTCACCGGCGACGCCTCGGTCAACCCATAGCCCTCGGCCAACCGCCCGCCGGTGAGGGCGTTGAAGCGCTTCTGGATTTCCACGGGCAGGGGCGCGGAGCCGCTGATGCAGGCCTTCACGCTCTTCAGGTCATACTGGGCGACGTTGGGGTTGTTGACGATGCCGATGTACATGGCCGGCACGCCAGGGTAGATGGTGCAACGCTCTTTGCTGATGATGCGCATGACGTTCTCGATCGGGCGCGGGTTGGGCACGATGACCAGCTCGGCCGCCATCGAGATGCCGTACAACATGCACACCGTCATGCCATACACGTGGAAGAAGGGGATGGCCGCCATCACTTTCTCCCCGCCCTCGACGCCGCTGGTCAGCCATGCGCGCACCTGCAGGGTGTTGCACACCAGGTTGCGATGGGTGAGCATGGCCGCCTTCGGCACGCCGGTGGTGCCGCCGGTGTATTGGAATAGCGCGACGTCGTCCGGTCGAGCCGCCGGCGCGGGGGCCGGCTCGGTCGTCGCCAGCAGATGATCGAACAGCGCAACGCCCGGCTCGCCGGCCACATCCACCCAATCGTGCTCCCGCCGTTGGCGCGAATGCACCAGTTGTTTGAAAGGGAACGGCAGCGTGTCGTAGATGTGTGCCACGACGACGTTCTTCACGGCCGTCTCGGCCCTGATCTCCTTCAAGCGCGGATAGAACAGGTTGAGCAAGACGATCGTTTCTGCGCCGCTGTCATCGAGCTGCTGCTTGAGTTCGCGCGCGGTGTAAGTGGGGTTGGTGTTCACCACGATCGCGCCCAGCCGAGCGGCGGCAAAGAAGGCGATGACGAAATGTGGCGAGTTCGGCAACATCAGCGCCACGCGGTCGCCGCGTTTCACCCCCAGTTTGCTCAAGGCAGCGGCCAAACGCTCGACCAACACGCCCAACTGGCTGTAGGTCAACGCGCCGCCCACCATTACGCGCCCGCCTAAGATGTAGCGCAGCACGAACCGGGTGGCCAGACGATTGGGATACTTGCGCAGGGTCTCGGCAAACACATCGTTCAGCGTGGCGTCCGGATAGTTCAGCGTGGCCGGCACGCCCTTATCGTAGAACTTCAGCCAGGGTTTCGGGTTCGGCTGATTGGTCATAGAACATCTTCCTCCTCTTCTCGTTTGCCTCGCTCTGCGATGTCCAATGAAGGCCAATGCACGGATCACGGTGCACGGTCAGTATACTGAGGATCGGTAAAAACGTGCCACTGATCGGGGTCGAGAAAGAAGACCTCAATCCCTCCCCCTTTGGGGATGGGTTAGGAGAGGAGAAACCGTATGCCCATCAGGAACACGCTCCAGGTCAGTGAAGGCGGCCTCCTGAAGGGTCTACTCGTTCACGCGGCGGATGAAATCGTCCAGGCGGATCGGCACGTCGCTGCCATCCAGCTTGAGCAGATCTTGTGACCCGTTTGACACACGCAAGATATCGCTGTCAATCAGAAGGCGGCTCCACGGCCCGTAGTAGAAACTGTACGTCGTCCCGTCCGGATTGCGCGTGAGCAGGAACAGATGGCGATCCCCCGTGTAGCTGAACGGATAATCGCTGTTGCGCGTGGTCGCCTTCATCTCCGGCGTGGCATTGCCGCTCATGCGCAGGATGATGGGCTTGCCACTGGCGATTGTGCCGTCGTCCTTGATGACGCGCTCCACCTTTACCTCAAAGTCGGTGATGGGCACCTGCGGCACGGGCATGCCGGTCTCATTGAATCCGTCGAGCAATTGACCGTTCGAGCTATAGCCCGAATACGTCCGGCGCTGTATGACCGGGCCGACTTCGCCGATGACAATGAGCTGAGCTGGCGCGATGAGGTCGCGTGTGGTGGTGGGTGGGCCGATGGGTGCGGCGCCAGAACTCGGCGCGCCGAAACCAAGCGGGGCAGCGGGCGATGGGATAGGTGACGTAAGGACAGACGGATCAGTAGGATAATGTGCGAAGGCCGGCCCGCACGTTTCGGTCAGCGCCTGATCAACGGACGGATCGAAGCCGCGCGGTGGCAGAGCCATATAGACGACGATGAGTTTGTCGCAACGGTAGTATTTCAGTGCATCAATCTCAGGTTTATATGGTCGTATGAATGCTTCCACATGGGCAGGGATTCGGTGCTCCATATCCTGAGCTGCAGTGATGCTTTCAGTAGCGCGAATCAGGAAGAGGTCAGATGGCAGGCGTTCAAAACTGGTTTCAAACAGACCAATCGGTCCTGACGCTCCCGAAGGGAGAGTGGTACCCAACCATCCTTTACCTAGGCGGGGATCACCCCAAGCCATAGATGCCGGGTGCAACTTGATGCCGCGTTGAGCTAATTCGGCGATGAGCTTGAGCATATGCAGCTTTTGCGGCTTGAATCGGTGCTGCGAATCTGGCCAGGCTGACATCGCCCTTCGTAAAAAGCCCTTACCTCGCACTCTGTGTTATCTGGAAAGACACAGTAGCCTCTGAAAATACCGGGAGAGGATTGCCGTGACTCATAGCGACCAGCATGTTTTGTGCAAAATGGCAGCGATGAATCGGGCGTGGAACAACCGACAAGGCCGACAATTCCGATGGCAAGTGCGATGATCTGATCCAAGCGCTCTTGATTCATGGGATCGCTTCGTGAACGACCTGCAGTAGGGGAGACATTGCTTCATCTGCTGCAAAAAACCAAACTGCCATGCAGTCGCCGATTGATTTGAAGTGAGTATGGGTGGACGCGTTCACTTGCCAATGCGTTGGGTCAATGCTTCAAGACTTATTGCAGCATCGCTGCCATCCAATTTAAGAAGCTGCTGCGTGCCATCACTGACGCGAAGAGTGCCGCCGTCAATCAGCAGACGACTCCACGGACCATAGTAGAAGCCGTAGGTGGTCTTGTCAGGATTGAGGGTGAGCAAGAAGAGATAACGATCCCCTGTATAGGTGAAAGGATAGTTCGTGTTCTGTGTGATCGCCTTCATCTCCGGCGTGGCGTCTCCAGCCATGCGAAGAATGATTGGCTTAGCATTGGCGATTGACCCGTCATCGCGCAAAACGCGTTCCACTTTCACCTCAAAATCCGTAAAGGGAACCTGAGGCACTGGCCGACCGACTGCGTCGAACCCGTCCCACAATTCACCGTTTGGCCCGTATCCTGAGAATGTTCGGCGTTGAACGACTGGCCCAACTTCGCCGATCACGATGAGCTGTGTCTTGCTGAGCAATTCATCCGTCGTTTTGGGTGGAGCGACTACTGATCATGTTTGCCCTCCCCTATCTTGCTGCGGCTCAGTGAGGTGACGACGCAGCCCTATGAAAATTCTACGAACGGTGAGCGTGATCGTCAATCATTCGTGTGATCTTCACATGCAACCGCCACACAGCCGCTACCACACAGCGGCGCGCACTCCATTTGGCGCCACTGTTAGACTGTGGGAAGGTAGCTCCGCGATAACAATGTGGCAATTGAGATGAAAATTGATTCCGGCTTCGGCGTGAACAACACAGGCGATCTCGCAAACATTATTGAGCGAGCAAAACAAGCAGAGCACGCTGGCTTCGACGCGCTGTGGTCGTCGGAGACGCAGCATGACCCGTTCCTGCCGCTGGCGCTGGCCGCCGAACATACGCAGCGCATCCAGCTCGGCACGGCCATCGCAGTCGCCTTCGCGCGCAGCCCGACGGTGCTGGCGCACACCGCGTGGGATCTGCAGAAGCTGAGCAACGGCCGCTTCATCCTCGGCCTGGGCACGCAGGTCAAAGCGCATATTGAGCGGCGCTTTGGCACGGCGTGGGATCGGCCCACGGCGCGCCTGCGGGAATACATCCTCGCCATCCGCGCGCTGTGGCAGTGCTGGCAGACCGGCGAGAAGCTCAACTTCCGCGGCGACTTCTTCAAACTCACGCTGATGTCGCCGTTCTTCAACCCCGGCCCGATCGAGCACCCGCACATCCCAATCTACATCGCGGGCGTGAACGAGCACTTGTGCCAGCTGGCGGGCGAATTGTGCGAAGGCTTTCACGTGCATCCCTTCCATACGCCGAAGTATCTGGCCGAGTTCGTCCTGCCCAACGTCGAGCTGGGTTTGAAGAAGAGCGGCCGGGCGCGCAGCGAGATTCAACTCGCGTCCAGCGTGTTCGTGATCGGCGGCGACACCCAGGAAGAGCGCGACAAAAATCGCGAGGCGGTGCGCCAGCAGGTCGCTTTCTACGCCAGCACGCCAAGTTATCACACCGTGTTCGAACTGCATGGCTGGAAGCCGATCGCGGAGGAGCTGTCATCGCTGGCTGCGCGCGGGCGATGGGAGGAGATGCCGCCGCTGATTACGGATGCGATGCTGGCCGAGTTCGCCGAGGAGGGCGAGTGGGCGGCCCTGCCGGCCAGGCTGATGCGCCGGTACGACGGCCTGTTGGATCGGTTGGGCTACTACTTCGATCCGCCGGACGACGCGGCGCCGATGACGGTGCGCACATTCAAGACAGTGCCAATGGATGATGCAACACAACCATGATGCAGACGAGGCTTGACGTGATGGTTCGCACCGGACTGGTTGCGCTGTGTTGCGCCGTTGCGATTGCCCTCGTTGCGCCATCGCTCGCGCTCACCGGCGGCCTGCCATGCGCGCCGATTGACGACAGCAGCATCCACTTTCAGTATGCCCGCAGCCTGTTCGACGGCCATTACTCGCGCTACAACCCTCAGGACCCACCGACCTCGGGCAGCACCAGCCTGCTTTATCCATTGCTCATCGCCATCGGTTTCGCGATGGGGCTGAAGGGACAAAACATCTTGTGATGGGCGTGGGCGATGTGCGCACATACTGGCGAACGGCGCAATCGCTCGACGCACGTTACAAGATCTTCGTGCATGTGATCGGCCCAGATGGTGCGATCGTTGCGCAGAGCGATGGCTACCCGGCCTTCGACACGCGCAGCACCGAGACATGGAGCCCGGGCGAGGTGATCGTGGACGAACGCGCCATCCCGCTCCCCGCCGATGCCAGGGCGGGCAAGTATCGGGTCAACGTCGGCCTGTACGCCGACGTCGAGCCGTTCGCCCGGCTACCAGTCGCGGAGACGCAACTGAGCCACGTGGATGAGGCGCTCACGCTGCTCGAGTTCACCCTGGAGCGGCAGTGAATGGCGGATGATTGAAATTCTCTTCGACACCGACCCCGGCATTGACGACTGGTGCTGCCGCGCGGGGCGACCGGCGAGTTCGTGCAAGGCGATGACGGCATGGGCAACCTCGGCTGGGCGGTCAAGTGTTGCTGCTTTTCAACTCCCGCCCGATTGCCAAATCCCCTCTTGAAGCCTGCATCTCATTGATTTGAGTCTTTGGTGCTTTTGCTTACCGGCTCTTGTGATCGCAACGCCGCCAGCGCCTCGGCAATTTCGCGGCCCTTGGCCTCGATGAACGCGATCAGTTCTTCGGGCGTGCGGGTGTCCACGTCCGGCTTGCGGTGCGGGTTCACCGCCTTGAGGTCATAGACCGCGTCTTCGATCTCTTTGGCACGGTTGGCCAGGTCGCGGGCTTCACGTGTTAGCTCGGCGCACTGCGCCTCGGCCTCGGCGATGGCCTTTTCATCACGACGCGCGGCCCGCTTGAGTTCCTTGAGCCGTTCGTTCCATTGGTTGGCCTCTTCGGCCTTGGCGGCGGACTGTTCCTTAAGCGGGCGGGCTTCCTCGGCCGCGCGGCGTTTGCGCTCATCAAGGTCCACCGTCCAACTGCGGTCGCTATCCGATCGCTGCGGCAACAGCCGGAAAAACTCCTCGAAATGCGCCAGCGTCAGGGGCGACTTCTTCCGCACCTTCAGGTCGCTCAGGTCGTAATACCAGATTTTCCGCGTCGGCCGGCCCTTGGTGAAGAAGAGCAGATTGGTCTTCACCCCCGCGCCGGCGGCGGTGAACACGCCGGCGGGCAGGCTCACGATGCACCACAGGTCGCATTCATCGAGCAGCTTGCGCTTGGTCTTCACGAAGGCGTCTTCGTTGGTGCGGAAGAGCAGGCCTTCATCCAGCACGATGCCGCACCGGCCGCCGTCGCGCAGGCTGCGCAGCACGTGCTGGAGGAACAGCACCTGCGTGGCGCTGGTGGGATAATCGAAATTCGTTTGCGCTTCTTTGCCTTCCTTGCCGCCGAACGGCGGGTTGGTGAGCACCACGTCGAACGCCGCCGGCGCGCCCTCGAACAGCCCGCCGTAAATCTCCATGCCGGTCAGTGTATTGCCGTGCCAGAGGTTGGGCTTGTCAATGCCGTGCAACACCAGGTTGGCCAGCGCGATCGGGTAGATGAGGTTTTCCTTTTCGCGTCCCCAGAAAGTGCGCTGCTTGAGCGTCTCCAACTGTTCGGCCGTGGCGTCGTTGCCCAGCCGGTCGCGGATGTGCTCGTAGCTTTGCGCCAGAAAGCCGCCGGTGCCGCAGCCGGGGTCATAGACCGTCTCACTGATCTTCGGGTCAATCACCCGCACCATCGCCTTGATGACCTGCCGCGGCGTGAAGAACTGGCCGCCGTCGTTGGCCTTCTCGCCCATCTTGAGCAGCAGCCCCTCATAGACCTGCGAGAGCGTGAACACGTGCGTCGGATCAACGGCCTCGGTGGTGAGCTGATGCACTTTGTCCAGCACGTCGAGGAAGTTGCGCTCGGTGTCAATGCGGACGCGCTCCACGCCGGTCATGATCTCGCTGATGACCTTCTGGCGCGGCGAGGCGTCGGGGCGGTTTTTCAGACCCTTGAGATGCGGCAAAAGCTCCGTGTTGACGAAGCGAACAGCGAGCCGGGCGCGGCGTTCTGCAACTCGGCGCGCTTCCAGCCCGGTGGAAATTCACCACCAAGACACTGAGACACAAAGTTTTCTTGGCTTTGTGGCTTTGTGTCTTTGTGGTTATTCCGCGGCGGCGGGGCGGCCCAGTCGCGCCAGCGGAACGGCGCTTCGAGTGAGGACCGGAACGGGATGCCCAGCGCGTCGGCCTCCTGCTGTTCGCGGGTTTCCTTTTCGTCGAGGATGCGCAGGAACAGAATCCAGGTCAGCTCCGGCACGTATTGCATCGCGCCGGCGCAGTTGCCGCGGCGCATGATGTCGCAGATGCTCCAGACGACCTGGTCCACCGATTGCGGCGAGGCCAGGCGTTTGTTGTTGCTGTTGCGGGGTCTTGTCATGTCAGTCGTTCCTTTGGGCGCGGCGGGCGGTGCGCCGCCTGTACAGCCGCTCCGTGAAACCGCCCTCCCGCTCGAACGTGTCGGCCTGGGCCTTGAGCTGGCGGTCCAGCAGGAAGATGCAGAGGTTGAGCAGCGAAAGCGCGCCGTTGGCGGCGAGCACCGCTCCAAGCTGCTCTCGCGGCACCGACGACACGGACGGACACGGACGGGCGGCTTCGTTCTGGTCAGGCGTCCGTGTTTCTCCGTGTCCGTCCGAGTCCTGGGCGCTCTCTTCCCCCCAGCGCTGCGCTTCTTCCGCCACCCAGCGGCGGAACCCCTCCAGTGTGGCGCAGCGCAGCGCCTTGAAACGCCGCAGCGCGGGGTGATCCGGCGGCCACAGCGGCAGGCCGCGCTGGCGCAGAAAATCTTCGTAGTCCAGGCGCAGTTCCTCGAGACTGCCCTTGGCCACGCCGGTCAGCTTCATTTCCATTTTTTTGGAAGTAGCCGAATCCACGCTGCCCTCGGCGATGTTTTGCCGGCCGCTGCGGGCGGCCTGCACCATCTGGTCGTGGGTGCGACTGCGCCGGTCAATGAAACGGTCGCAGAACCGGACGGTCACATCGTAGATCAGGCTGGCCAGTTGGAAAGTCTTGAGCTTCCGATACCCGCCATGCTTGGGGATCAGGCTTTCTTCTGTCCGTGTCTGTCCGTGTTTGTTCATCTCTCACAACTCCCCACTGAACGCCCGACGCAGGAGCGCTGCCGGCAACGCCTGAATGGCCTCCAGCTCGGCTTGCGCCGCCGCCCGCGCCCGCTCCACCGCCGCCATCTGCTCCCGCAATATCCCCGCAATCCGCCGCTGCTCCGACAGGGGTGGGAAAGGGATTTCGAGCTGGAGCAGGTGATCCATGTCGGCTCGAGGCATTCTCGAACCGGTCTTCCCTTGCATGGCGTGTTCAACCGTCTCTGGACGTCGAAGGATCAATGCCAGAAACTCGCGGCAGATTTGCTGGCCACAACGCAGCGGGATCATCTCGGTCGTGCATCGGCCCTCAAAGTCAGGCAGGGCAACCTTGTTCAAATAAGGCCGTAACTTGCCGTAGAGGACATGGTCCGAGGTGAACCGAAACGTTGTGCTGATCCCATCGCCTTCTTCAGGTTGCGGTGATATTTTGAAAATCCTGCCCGTTTCCGGTTCCACGTCCTCCAGCCCCAGATACGGGAGGTTTGCAGCGTCGTGCGAGCGAGCCTCCACAATGGTCCGGTCTTGAATGCACACCTCGCCCAGTCTGACCCAGCGCCAGCCGGAGGGGAGGGGTTGGGCGGGTTGGGGGAAGACCTGGCGGAGGAAGGCGGCGGGCAGGGCTTTGACCGCCTCCAGCCGCGCCAGCGCCGCCGCCCGGGCCTTCTCCACCGCCGCCATCTGCTCCCGCAATATCCCCGCAATCCGCCGCTGCTCCCCCAAAGGCGGCAGGGGGATCGGCGTGTCCCGAAGGAATTCCGGCGGTAGGCGTTGTTGGCCGACCGCGCCCGTGAAGTGCTCAGTTGCCTTGAGAAGAAAGTGCGGCTGTCGAACGAAAAAGTGAATCCACTCCGCCAAAACCTGCTCCGAAGGACGCAGCACGTGAAATTCGGTCGTCCCAAAGCCGATACCGTCGGTGAGGTCGCAGGCGATAGCGTGTTTGCCGTTCTGCATGCAGGGCGTGATTTTTGCGAACAGGACGTCACCCTCGGCGAAATACGTGTAGCCCTTTTTGACCTCCCCGAAGGGCCGTAGCAGGCGTTTGCTGATTGCACCCGCGGCTGCATCCACAGCATCCATTGGCACAAATGAAGTTGGGGCATCGTCTGCGCGGAAGAAGTTGGATGGTCTGGACGGATTGATTTCGCACACCTCGCCCAGTCTGACCCAGCGCCAGCCGGGCGGGAGGGGTTTTGAACCACCAAGACACGAAGACACGGAGGAAGCAGGCCGCCTGCCCATGTCTTCTTTGTGCCTTTGTGTCTTTGTGGTGTCCATCTTTGTGCTGTTCCTCACGCGGCGAACATGCGTTGTTTGGTTTCGATCAGCAGCTCGCGCGGGTTGCCGGCCGCCTGCAGCGCAGCGAGGCCGCCAGCGGCGCGGACTTCGGGCGTCTGGAAGATGTGCGGGTTTTCCAGTTCTTCCGTGCCGCCCCGCTCGAACTGACTGGCCAGCGCGCGGATGGCGCGGCCGGTGTCGCGCGGCAGGCGGTTGAGCCAGGCTTCGTGCTTGTAGGTGAAAGCCAGGGCGCGGTCGTGGCGGGTGCGGGGGTTCATACCCCAGCCCAGCTCGGCCAACACGTCATAGAGGTCGTAGTCCCGCTTGTCGTCCACCAGTTGCACCACGGTGGGCGAGTAGCCGGCGGTGACCAGCGCATCGAGCAGTTCGCGCCGGGCGGGCGGGTCAATCCAGCGTTGCCGGAAGTCCTCGAGGGTGTGGACTTCCTGCACCAGGCGCGCGGCCAGGCGGGCCTTGTATTCCTCGACCGGGATGGGCATGGCCTTGCCGTCCACGTCGGCCACGATGTAGCGGCCGGCCGGGGTGATGTGGACATCGAAGCCTTCGACACGGATGGTCGGCTCGGGCGGCGGGGGCGGCTCAGGTCCGTCACCGCCCGTGCCATCCGTGCCCGTCCGTGGCGGCCTGCTGATGAACTCCTCGCCGAAGAGCCGGGTGGCGTCGGTGTAGTCATAGACGCGGAACATGAGCTTGCCGGTGGGCGGGTCGAGGCGCGTGCCGCGGCCGAGCATCTGGTAAAAGCTGATGGGCGAGCGCAGGTATTTGAAGAAGACGATGTTGCGCACACAGGGCACGTCCACGCCGGTGGTGAGCAGGTCCACGGTGGTGGCGATGAAGTGGCTGCGGCTGGAGGCGCGGAAATCGGGCAGTTGGTCGTTGCCGCTCGAGGCGGCGGTGCACTTGAAGGCGTAGAAGTCGAGGCGCGGGCGGTTCTGGCGGACGCACCACGCGGCGTAAAGGTTGTTCAGGCAGGTGGCCACGTCGTCGGCATGGCGGTCGCGGGCGCAGAAGATGATGGTCTTTTGCTCCGGGCCGCCGGTTTCGAGCAGGTAACGGAAGAGGTCCTCGCACATGGCTTGGACGCGGTCGGGCAAAAGGAGGCGGTCTTCGAACTGGTAACGCTCGTAGAGCGGCGCAACCTGTTCGGGCGGGACGGGCTGACCGGTGGTGGCGTCCACGGGATTATGAGCGATGACGTCGTCCCTTTCAATGCCGGTTTCGTCGAGGTTGACGCGGCCCTTGAAAATTTCGCAGGCGGCGAGGTAGCCATCTTCGATGGCCTGGGCGATGTCGTATTCGTAGGCCGGCTCGCCGAAGTAGGCGATGTTGTTGGCGGTGATCTGGGCATCCTGCCGGGCTTCCTCGGTCTGCACGGTGGTTTTGAGCCGGCGCGGCGTGGCGGTGAGGCCGATGTGGACGGCGTTTGGGTTGCGGGTGAGCACCTGCGACCACTTGCCCCAGGCCGAGCGGTGGCACTCGTCAATGACCACGTGGCTGAACCAGTTTTCGGGGTAAAAGGTGGTCAGGAAGCTGGCGCCTGCCTGCCCGGGTGGCGCAGGCAGGTCGCCGGTTTCGTCGGCGATGCCGAGGGTCTGGTAGGTGGCAATGTGGATGCGGGCGTTTTGGGCGTTGTTCGTGCCGTCGGGTTTGCGGAAGACCTCGGCGGCGTCCGCGCCGAAGACGTTCTGGAAGGCGCGCAGGGCCTGGGTGCGCAGCTCGTCGCGGTCGCAGACAAACAGGGCGCGGGTGAGCTGGCCAGCGTCGGCGATGCGTTTGAGAAGGTTCACGGCGATGAAGGTTTTGCCGCAGCCGGTGGCCATCGAGAGCAGCGCACGGCGGGGCTGGCCGGTGACGGCGCAGCGGGCGATCTTTTCCATGACGGCGCGGATGGCGGCGTCCTGGTAGTAGCGGCGCGTGCCTTCGCCGCCGGGGTAGGGCTGGAGGAGCGGCCGGGCGACGGGGTCGGTGAGCTGGAAACCCAGGCCGTGTTCGTAGCGGGCGCGGAGTTCGTCGGGCGTGGGGAACTCGCACATTGGCTTTGGGCCGGTGGTCAGGCCGGTAAGGGCGTCGAACTCGACGAACTGGTGGCCGTTTGAGGCGAAGACGAAGCGGACGTGGAGGCGTTTGCTGGCGGCGTAGCACTTGGCCTGTTCGAGGCCGTGCGTGGGCGGCAGGTCTTCCTTCTTGGCCTCGAGCAGGCCGAGGGCGACCGGCTGGGCCGTGGCGGTAACCTTCACGCGCAGCACGTAATCCACCTTGCCACGGGCGCGGCGGCGGGCCTTGCCGCCGATGATTTCGATCGCGCCGGCGGTTTCCTCGCGGCGAATGAGGTCCTCGGTCCAGCCGCGCCGGTGGATGGCGGGGTCAATGAGTTTGGCGCGGGTGTCGGCTTCGTTGAAACTCATTTTCGTAGACGCAACTATGGATTAGACGTTGTTGGAAGAAATAGCACTGAGCCCCTTCGTCCTTCGACCCCTCGACCCTTCGACAAGCTCAGGATGCTCAGGGTTCAGCATGCCAAATCCTTAATTCCGATAACGTCCATTAAATATACAAAATCCCCTGCCCACTTACTGAGCGTTGACAAAATCATGTCCGTTCATGAAAACCTGCAACGTCATTCCCGCGAAAGGGGGAATCCAGTCATTCGCGGCACCCTGGATGCCCCGTCATGCCCGCGAAGGCGGGGACTGCGCGGGCATGACGATCT
>JAIMBB010000088.1 GCA_023511655.1 Anaerolineae bacterium | reverse complement strand
GGAGGCCGCAGCCCAGCCGAGTTTGAGGCTGCCGGCGGAAACTAATCTTTGTGTCCACTAAATCGATACAGGCCCAAGTCCGTCATCGGACAGTGTCAGTCGCTGCGCTGTGACGCCTATGATATTGCGCGTTTAGTCGAAGCCCTGCGCGAAGCGCTGGATCCTCATCGCGAGGCCGAACTCGTTTTTAACCTCACGGGCGGCACCAAAGCGATGGTGCTGGCAGCCAACCAGGTCGCCTTGCAGCACAGAGCGCAGGTTGTCTATCTGGAGAGCGAGCACATCCAGAACGTCCTCTACGAGTACTGTTACGATGACCGGCAAAACTTAAAGTTTCTTCGAAGAACCGAGCTACCAGGACTGATCTCGATTGCTCAGTTCCTCGACGCGCACATCGGCAAAGGGAAATGGAAAGAGATGGGTCCATCGAAGGATAGCGGCGGGTCGTTTGAGCAAGCAGTTGCCAATGCGCTGACAGCCAAACTCCCGCCACCCCCGCAGGCGGAGGTGGCCCAGGGGATCAGGTTCCTCGGCAGCCAGGATGGGAAGCGGCCACAGGCCGATTTGGACATGGTCGTGCGTTGCGGTAATCAATTCGCCCGCATCGAGTGTAAGTCGCAAGGCAAGACGACAACTCTGGATGCTCTTAAGCAATTGAACATGGTGACCGAGTTGTTGGGCACTTACACTCGCAAATTCATCGCCATGAGCGGCAGCCCCAATCCCGACCACGCTGAGGTTTACCAGGCAACGCGCACCCAGGTTGTTGAGCTACTCAGTTTCGATGGTAAACGCTTGAGCGACGAAGACCAGGCGAAGCTGGCCAACAAAATCGCTGAAGCTATTGGATGCAGATCAGTAGATGCTCCTGCCTTGGGTGGGCAAGGCATTGTGGGTGGGTGAAGGCAATGCCTTCACCCAAGAGCATTGTCTTCACCCATCCGGCACGAACCACAAGAGAGGTTTTGCTGTGAAGCCAAGAACTCATCTGCCCAAATACAACATCGGGGCGCACTTCTTGACGGCCAAGACGTTCCAAAACACCCCTTTCTTCGGCGATCCGCACTGTGCGCGGATCTTCTGTGAAGAGTTAGAAGCGGCGCGCCAGACCTACGGCTTCCATGTGCTGGCTTTTGTGGTGATGCCGGAGCACATTCATTTACTCCTCTGGTGGGATACCGACGAATTGCCAGACCTGACCATCTCCAAAGTGGCCTGGGCGGTTAAGGGTCGCTCGGCCAGGCGCATGGTGGCTTATCTTAAGGGGGTGGGCGACGGCAATGCCTTCGCCCACCCCGGCAATGCCTTCGCCCACCCCGGTCTGTTGCAACCGGCCCGTGAGCCGCTCGACCGACCCCACTACCGCAACTGGCGATACAAAATCTGGCAGCAGGGCGCGGGCTACGATTTCAATGTCTACACCCCTCACAAGCTCAAGGAGAAGGCTGCTTATATCCACGCCAACCCCGTCCGGGCCGGACTGGCCTCTCATCCGAAGGAGTATCCCTGGTCCAGCGCAGCCGATTATGCGCGGGTGGCCGAAGTGGTAGCCGAAGGCAATGCCTTCGGCTACCCGACTCATCCGGTTCAAATTACGCCTTACGTGGAGGTGCTGTAGCGTGATCCTCCTCAACTACGCCCACCCCCTCACCCCCGACCACCTTGCCCACATCGAGGCGCTGACCGGCGCGGCCATCGCGCAAGTGATCGAGCTGAACAGCCAGATTGACCCTCATCGGCCGCTGGCTCCGCAGGTGGTGGCCATGGCCGATGCCGCCGGCCTCACCCCCATACAGTGGCAGACCGAATCGCTGCTGATCAACCTGCCCAGCCTGAACTTCAGCGCCGCCTGTCTGCTGGCCGAGCTGCACGGCCGCATGGGCTACTTCCCGCCGGCGCTGCGCTTGCGACCGGTCAAAGACGCCATCCCGCCACGGTTCGAGGTGGCGGAGGTCATGAATTTGCAAGCCGTGCGCGAGGAAGCGCGCGGCCGGCGCGGGTAGGACGATGCGACCAGGCACGACAGTTGCGTGAAAGGTTCGGCGCCCTGATCGGAGTGTCCACGGCGTGCACTTGCACGACTAAACTTCATAGCCAGGTGACACGCCATGGCCAGGATGATCCCCACCCCCATCGCCGGGGAGACCAAAAGCGACGCCGAACGGCTGCTCTACGACGCCCTGCGCGACGCGCTCGATGACGATTACGTCGTCTTCCACAGCGTGGCCTGGCAAGGGGTGAACGGCGAGGGCCGCCGGCGCGATGGCGAGGCTGACTTCGTGATCGCCCATCCCAGGCTCGGCATCCTCGTCCTCGAGGTCAAGGGCGGGGCGATTCGCCATGACCCGAGCGACGGCCGATGGATCAGCACCGGCAGGAGCGGTCGCGACGTCCATATTCACGATCCGTTCGCCCAAGCCAGGGAGAGCAAATACGCGCTGCGCGATGCGCTGGTTTCGGCCGAACCCGCGCTGAAGTCCGGTCGCTTCAACCTCGGACACGCCGTCGCCTTCCCCGACGCCGTGGTAGGGGACGCGCCGCTCAGGCCGGATCAAGCGCGACAGATCGTGCTGGACAAGGCCGACCTGGCCGATGTCGCTGCGTGGATAGCGCGAGCGATGGACTACTGGCAGAGCAAAGCGCCACGCGACGCCGTCGCCCAGCTTGCGGCGATGGAGGCGTTGATGTGCCTGCTGGCCAACCCGCGCGAGTTCCGTCCGGCGCTATGGGGCGAGATTGCGCAGTGGCAGCGCGAACTCATTCGCCTGACCGACCAGCAATTCGCCATCCTGAACATGCTCAACCGACAACGCCGCGCCAAGATTTGCGGCTGCGCGGGCTCGGGCAAGACCCTGATCGCCGTTGAAAAGGCCGTCCGGCTGGCCAGGCAAGGCATGCGCGTGTTGCTCACCTGCTTCAACCGGCCACTGGCCCGCGAGCTGCGCGACCGGCTCGGTCGCCATGCCAATCTCGACGCCGTCAACTTCCACGACATGTGCGCCCAGTTGGCCGAAGAGGCCGGCATCTTGCCTCAGAAGGGCGACGACCTACAAGCGTTCTACGACCGCCTGCTGCCCGAGGCGCTGATGAGCGCGGCCGACAAATTGGGCCCTCGCTACGACGCCATCATCGTGGACGAAGGACAGGATTTCGCCGATGAATGGTGGGTGCCGTTGCAGATGCTCCTGCGCGATCCCGACGACGGCATCCTCTACATCTTCTACGACGACAACCAGAAGCTCTATCCGCGTTCGCGCACGCTGCCCATCCCCGGCGAGCCGTTTGAGCTGACGATCAACTGCCGCAGCACGCAGCGCATCCATCGCCAGGTCATGAAGTTCTACCAAGGGCAGTCGCAGCCGCTTTCCGGCGGGCCGGAAGGCCTGCCGCCGGAGGTGGTGTTGTGCGCGGGCAAGCGCCCCTTTGCGCCGGAGCTGCAGCGCATCCTCGATCGCCTGATCGGCGAGGGGCGCGTGCCGCCCGAACACATTACTGTGCTGGCCGGCGCCCACTTGGACTGGCTGATGCGACATGCCAGCGCGATGCGCCCACGCCTGACCGACGATCCATCCAGGCGTGGCGAGGCCATCTACTGCTCGACCGTCCACGGCTTCAAGGGCCTGGAGAGCCCGGTGATCATTTTGACCAACGTGGACGCTTCCTGGCTGGGAGATTGGATGAAAGATTTGCCGCGCTTGTTGTATGTGGCGTGCTCGCGGGCCAGCGCTCACCTCATCGTACTGTTGGCCAGGGACGGCGGCGATCCGGCCGTGCATCAGGCCTTCGCCGAGAGGCCCGCGCAGGGGTGAAGGCGGCCTCAGCTCAAAGCCCGCAGCCCATCGCTTAAAATCCCTGGCGATGGACGACGCACACGTCCCGGTCATCCTGAGCGCGGCTCGCACGCCCATTGGCAAGCTGGGCGGAGCATTGGCATCGCTGAAAGCCGGCGAGTTGGGCGCGATCGCCGTGCGCGCGGCGGTCGAACGCGCCGGCCTGTCTCGCCTGGATGAGATTGACGAAGTGTTGATGGGCAACGTGGTCTCGGCCGGCGTCGGCCAAAACGTTGCGCGACAAGCCGCTATCCTGGGCGGCCTGCCGCACACCGTCGGCGCAAGTTCGATCAACAAGGTGTGCGGCGCAGGCTTGAAGGCAGCGATGTTCGCAGCCCAAGCCATCAAGGCGGGCGACGGCGAGTTGTTCGTGGCCGGCGGGGCCGAGAGCATGAGCAACGCGCCGCACCTGGTGCGCGGCCGGTTGGGCCAGATGCGCTTCGGCAATGCCGCACTCGAGGATGCGCTGTTGGTGGATGGCCTGTGGTGCCCCTTCGAAGATTGGGCCATGGGCAATGCGGCCGAGTTCATCGCCGACGAGTTCGAAGTGAGCCGCGAGGCGATGGATCGCTACGCGCTTGCCAGCCACCAGAAGGCCATCGCCGCGATGGACGCCGGCCGCTTCGACGCCGAGATCGTGCCGGTGCAGGTCAAGCGCGCCGGCAAGCCCTCGTCCCGCGTCGGCGGGGCAGAAGGCGAGCCGGTGATCGTGAAGCAAGACGAAGGGCCACGCCGCGAGACCTCGCTGGAAGCGCTGGCCAAACTCAAGCCGGCCTTCAAAGAGGGCGGGCGCGTGACGGCCGGCAATGCGCCCGGCTTGAACGATGGAGCCGCGGCCATGGTCATCGCCAGCGCGCGGAAGGCGCAGGCGATCGGTGCGCGGCCGATGGCGCGCATCGTCGGCTATGCCCAGGCTGCCGTCGAACCGAAGTTCATCTTCGATGCGCCGGCGCGCGCCATCCCGCGTCTGTTGAGCAAGATCGGCTGGACGCTCGACCGCGTGGACCTCATTGAAATCAACGAAGCCTTTGCGGCGCAAGTGCTGGCCAACGGCTACGCCCTGGCTGGCCAGGGGTGGGACTGGGACAAGGTGAATGTGAACGGCGGCGCGATCGCCCTGGGGCATGCCCTCGGTTCGACCGGCGCGCGCATCCTCACCACGTTGCTGCACGCGCTGCGACAACGCGGCCTGCAACGAGGCATCGCCGCGCTGTGTTTGGGCGGCGGCGAGGCCGTCGCCCTGGCAGTGGAAATGCTACAGTAGCCACGCTCGACTCACCGATTGAACGACCTGACGACCTGCAATCCGATGCCCACGACCGACACGCACACCCTCATCATCGGCGCCGGGCCGTTCGGCCTCAGCCTGGCCGCGCATCTGGCTGCCCGCGGCGTTGACCATCGCATCGTCGGCAGGCCGATGGAGTTTTGGATTGTCCACATGCCCAAGGGCATGTACCTGCGCTCGGGTTGCGATTGGCACCTCGATCCCGAAGGGGTGGACACCATCGAGCGTTATCTGGCCGAACACGACCTGACCGTAGCGCAGGTGACCCCGTTGTCGCTGGAGCGCTATCTGGACTATGTGCGTTGGTTCGTCGCGCGCAAGCGATTGGACATTCGCCCGACGTATGTGACGCGGCTGGATTACGCGGGGGATGCTTTCGAGGCCAACCTGGACGACGGCGGCAGGATCGTTGCCGGCAACGTCGTCGTCGCAATTGGGTTTCGCTACTTTGCGCATGTGCCGCCCGAACTGGCGGACCGATTGCCTGCCGGTCGCTATGCGCACACCTGCGACGCCGTCCACCTCGATGCCTATGCCGACCGGCGGGTGCTGATCATCGGTGGGCGACAAAGCGCGTTCGAGTGGGCGGCGCTGCTGCGCGAAGCCGGCGCCCGACAAGTGCACCTGAGCTATCGCCACGACACGCCGCGCTTCACCGAGGCCGACTGGTCGTGGGTGACGCCCATCGTGGATGGCATGGTGGACAATCCGGCCTGGTTTCGCAATTTGTCGAGCGAGGAGAAGGAGCGCTATCGCTATCGGCTGTGGGCCGAGGGCCGTTTGAAGATCGAGCCGTGGCTGGCGGCCCGCGTGAATCGGCCCAACATCTCGCTACATCCGCGCACGCGCGTGATGCGAGCCGAAGTGCTGCCCGACGATTCGCTCGTCGCGACGCTGGACAGCGGCGAGCACATCGAAGTGGATTCCATCATCGTTGCCACCGGCTATGCGGTGGACGTGCGGCGCGTGCCCTTCCTCGCGCGCGGCAATCTGTTCGACCGGCTGCGCATCGCCAACGGTTATCCTTGCCTGGATGCGGGCTTTCAGAGCAGCGTACCCGGCTTGTTCTTCACCAGCTTGGTCGCCGGCCAGGACTTCGGCCCGTTCTTCGGCTTTACCGTCAGCGTGCGAGCGGCGGCCAAAATTCTCGGCGCGCGACTGACGTCCCCCGCGAAGGTAGGGGCTTGATCAAGCGCATGTAGCCGGCGGGCGGTAATCGCTGGCCTGATCAGCGCGACTTGCCCATGGCATCGAGCGCCTCACGCGCGGCGACAAAGCGCGGATTGAACCGTAGCGCAGCCTGGAAGTCGGCGCGCGCGGCGACCGCGTTGCCCGTGGCGGCCAGGGCGCGACCACGCCAATACAGGCTCTCTTCGAGGTGCTTCACCCGCCGCAAGGTGGCGTCGGCCAGTTCGATCACGTCGGCGTAGCGTCCCTGCTCGAAGTAGGCCGCGTAAGGTCCGAACTGATACCACATCATCCGCCACGGCAGCTTGAGCTTGCGCGCTATGTCGAACGCACGGGCGGCCTCGTCGCTGTCGCCGAGCGCGAGCTGGTTGGTGCCGACGTTGAACCAGGCGAATTTGTCCTGCGGATCGGCGACGATTTCGGCTTGTGCCTGGGCCAGTGCGATCTCATACATGGCGCGCTCATCGCTCCGCTCGCCGAGGATGGCCTCCACCAGCGGCGTCAGCGCCGGCGTCCACACCACGACCGCGGTGCGATTGAACACCTTCCACAACGGCTCGAACTGCGCGACGGCCTCGCGCACGTTGGGCCCCTGATACGAGTCGTAGAAGATCAATTCGTCCTCGTCATAGCCGATCACCAGTTGGTAGTGTCCCATCTCGTCATTCGGCTCCGGGATGAACCACGTCTCGACGATGACCGGCAAGCCGTTGGCGACGAAGGTGCGGATCATGTTCAGGTCGCCACCGGCGATGACGCGTCCTTCGAAGCCAAACGACCGAGCGTAGTCAACAAGCTCGTCAGGGCTGACGTTCTTGTCGTCTCGATAAGGCTTGAGGAAAGCCGCGGCCTCGCGCTGCGTCTCGGCTCGACCGAAGCGCGACAGCAGCATCGAGATCGTAGCCGGGCCACAGTTGTTCCACGTCTGCTGCTCGTGGCGGATGCCGGCCAGCATGGCCGACGGACCCGGCAGCGGGAAGGCCGGCAGCGGCGGGGTAGCCGGCGGCGCAGGCGCGGCCATGACGGAAGCCTGCGCCGGGATGACCTCTGCCGTCGGGGACGCGACCGGCACAAGTGGCGCGGGCGTGGATGTCGGCGTGGGATAGTAAGTCACCGCAATCTGCGGCGTCGCCTCGGGGAGGTCGCGCTGCGGCGCGCACGCAGCCAGGGCAACCGCGGTCACCAGGCATAGCGCCGCAAAGGGATGCGCTGCCGGTCTTGATCGGATCATCGCTCATCGAGCGTCTGAGCGGTGCGTGTGCAGTGATGCTCGCCTCTGCTGCCGATTGTACGTCCAACCTCTTCGATTGAGTGCATTAGGTGCGTTCACAGCGAGGGACAAAACCTGGGTGAGCACACGCATTGCCTTCGCCTCCTAGTATGTGGCAGTGACCGCCTGGAAGGCGGCGTTCCCAGGATCGCCGGCATCTCTGCTGGCAATAAAGGGTTGCCCCTATTCGTGAACGCACCCTCTTCGATTGGGTGCATATCTCGAACCGCCTCCTCGCCTACGCTACCAGCAGCGCGTACTCCATCGAATCGGCCAGCGCCTGCCACGAGGCATCCACGATGTTGGTTGAGCTGCCGACGGTCGTCCAGGTGCGATGGCCGTTGGTCGAGTCAATGGTGACGCGGGTGGTGGCGCCGGTGGCCTTATCGCTGTCAATGATGCGCACCTTGTAATCAACCAGGCGCATCTTCTTCAACTTGGGGTAGTGCGGCAACAGAGCCTTGCGCGTGGCCAGGTCGAGCGCGTTCACCGGCCCGTCGCCCTCGGCGGCGGTGTGGGTGATCTCGTCGTCCACTTTGATCTTCACGGTGGCTTCGGCCAACACGCCCCGGCCGTCGCGATGTTCGACCACTACCATGTAGTCCAGCAGCTCGAACAGCTTGACGTAGCCGGGTTGGACGCGGCGCAACATCAGCTCCACGCTGGCATCGGCCCCTTCGAAGAAGAAGCCACGATTCTCCATCTCCTTGATGCGCTGCAACACCTGTTGCACTTCGGCGCTGTCGGGATTTAGCCCGAATTCCCTGGCTTTGTAAGCGATGTTGCCGCGGCCGCTTAGCTCGCTCACCAGCACGCGCTTCTGGTTACCCACGCGGGCCGGGTCAATGTGCTGGTAGCTTTCTTCCACCTTCAAGATGGCGGCGACGTGGATGCCGCCCTTGTGGGCAAAGGCCGCCTGTCCGACGTAGGGGTGGCGGATGTCGAGCGTGAGGTTGGCGATCTCGAAGACGTAGCGCGAGAGTTCGGTCAGGTTGCGCAACTGTTCGTCGCTCACGCAGTCGTCGTTCATCTTCAGCTTCAGATTGGCCAGCGTGGTCACCAGATCGCAGTTGCCCACGCGCTCGCCGATGCCGTTGATGGTGCCTTGCACCTGGGTACAGCCGGCGCGCACGGCGGCCAGCGCATTGGCCACGCCGACGCCGGCATCGTTGTGGGTGTGAATGCCGAACTTCACCCTGAGCTGTCCTTTTTCGTCCGTTTGTGCATCTCCCCCTAGTTCAGCGGTCGTATATCGGACGATCTCTTCGACTTCCCAGGGCATGGTGCCGCCGTTGGTGTCGCACAACACCAGCCAGTCGGCGCCGGCATCGCAGGCGGCGCGCAACGTGGCCAGCGCGTAGTCCTTGTCGAGCTTGAAGCCGTCGAAGAAGTGTTCGGCGTCGTGGATCACCTCCCTGCCGTGTTGTTTGAAGAAGGCGATGCTGTCGCCGATCATCTTCAAGTTCTCTTCCAGCGTGGTCTCCAGCACATGTCGGACGTGCAGGGCGCTGGTCTTGGCCACCAGGGTAACGACGGGGGTGGCCGCGTCGAGCAGCAGCCGGATTTGCGGATCGTGCTCGACACAGACGTTGGCCTTGCGCGTGCTGCCGAACGCCGCCAGCCTGGCATGCTTGAAACGGAGTGCCCTGGCGCGCGCGAAGAACTCGGCATCCTTCGGGTTGCTGCCGGGCCAGCCACCCTCGATGTAGTGCATGCCGAACTCGTCCAGCCGTTGCGCGATGCGCAATTTGTCCTCGACGGATAAATTGACCCCTTCGCCCTGCGTGCCGTCTCGCAGTGTGGTGTCGTAAAGCAACGTCGTCATGGGATCGGTCTCTCCAGAGATTGGTTGGGTTCTATCGTCACTTGATTCAACGAACAGAGCCTTCCGGGTGACGGAAGGCTCTGCAACTAACCTGTGCGATCTACGTGACCGACGCGCTCAGCTAGCCCACCTCGACCCGTGTTTGCGATTCGCGCCTCGAATGATCGAAACGCGAATCGAAATAATGGCGATGGCCTGCCGAGCGATCGAATGCATCATTTAGGCCGGAAGTCTATTCGCTTGAGGGAAGTTGTCAACCTTTTTCGGGCTTCTTGTCCTTCCTGGCTTTCTGTTCCTTTTGCTTCTGAGACATTCGCTCGCCGGCGTTGGCGCCCACCGCCAGCAGCAAGCCGACCAGGATGGCGAACAGGGCGTAGACCATCGGCACGTTCCGCAAGGCGCCTTCGCCGAAGACGATGCCCATCAGCAACAGGGTCATGCCCATCAGGCCAAGCAGCAAGCCGACGATTCTCAAGAAGACCATGACTATCTTCGTCTCGCCTCAACTGTTTGTTGCGTCGCGAGCGCCGTTGGCGGCGAACATGGCCTCCAGCGCGGCGAAGTTGCGCCGAAAGCGATCGGGGTTGCGTTTCAGGCTCTCGCGTTCTACCCGCGGCATGATGTTATTGAAGGCTTCACGCAGTTCGCCCATTTCAATCTGACCCGACTGCAGCAACGCCAGGACGTCCTGAAAATCGCCTTCGCGGCCCCGCTCGATTTTGCTGAGCGCAGTGCTATACAGGTCGAAGTGGAAGACGTCCACCTGACCGAAGCGGCCGACGTGCTTTGCGCGCTCCTTCCAGCCGGCCGGCAGGGGGATGAAGTCGCCTGGCGAGGCTTGTTCGACGTTGATCTGCAACTCGTCCCTTAAGCGGCGCACCACTTGCGCGAATTCGGCTTCGTGTTCGTCGGCCACCTCGTAGTGAATGTCAATGTCGAGCGATTGCTCGCGCAGCCCCTCATACACCAACGTCGTCCCGCCCACCAGATATAACCGCGCCGGGTGCCTGAACTCGATGCCAAGTTTCACCAGGAAGTAATGGACGCGCAGGCGGTCAATCGGCGGTCGCATGTCAATCGGAGGCGGCGCTTTCTACTCCCGTTGCTCCGCTGCGCGCCGGGTCGGCGGTCGAGAATCGGATGTCGGGAGTTGCACAGGGCTGGTCGCACAACAGGTTCACCACCTGTTCGTAGGACGACCAATCGTTGTAGACGCTGCGCTCGGTGAGCGCGCGCAGACCCAGCTCGCCGAACATGGCGTCGGCGGGCGGCAATCCCAGCTCGGCCGTAAAACGCTCCGGGATGAGCGGCCTGTGGCCGAAATGCAGACTCAGGCGCGTGCGCCACATGCGCTGCAAATACATCGCGGCGAGGTAGTGCTTCTTCATCTCGGCCCGCACGGCGTCGGAGATGGCTACCGGCGTTCGTCCCTCGACGATTGCCGCGACGCGCTCGGCCAGTTCAGGATACGCCAGCAGCAGGCCGGCCAGCGCAAAGCGCACGCGCGCATCGTTCGATGACGCCAGGCCGATCAACAGCTCGTCGTCCGTCAAGGCCGGCTCGTCGCCCTGCGGCGACGGCGCCAGGTAGCAGATGCCACGCGCGTGCAAGGCGGCCACCAGGTGATCGCGGCTGATAGGTGGGCGAACGGTGACGTCCGTCATGTGCAGATGCCTCGCATTATCCACCTGATGACGCGCCGAAAGTCATGCCATCGGGGCGTCACTTGCGCTGGGCCAATTCGAACGCCTCGATTCTCTCCCGCATGTTCAACACGTAGCCGATTTCGTCCACGCCGTTCAACAAACAGGCTTTGCTGAACGCGTCAATCGGGAAGGTCACCGTGCGACCGTCTGGCAGGGTCAGCGTCTGCGTCGCCAGGTCTACGCTCACCGCGGCGTCCGGATCTTCCTGGACGATGCTGAACAGTTGGGCGTGGGTGTCTTTGTCCACCACGATCGGCAGCAAGCCGTTCTTCAGCGCGTTGTTGCGGAAGATATCGGCGAACGATGTGCTGATGATGGCACGGAAGCCGTAGCCGATCAGAGCCCAGGGAGCGTGTTCGCGCGACGAGCCGCAGCCAAAGTTGTCGCCGACCAGCAACACCTGGCGACCTTTCATCTCCGGGCGATTCAGCACGAAGTCGGGCCTGGGCGAACCGTCGGCGTTGTAGCGCCAGTCGCAGAACAGGCTTTCGCCAAGGCCGGCCTTGTCGGTCACTTTCAGAAAGCGCGCCGGGATGATTTGGTCGGTGTCCACGTTCTCCGCCGGTAGCGGGACGATCTTGCTGGTGAGGGTGGTGAAGCGGTTCATGTTGATGAGATGTATCCCGATTGTATCTTAAGCGTCGGCGGATAGGGTGCGTTCACGAATAGGGGCAAGAACCTCCCGCGGGCTGCTTGCTTGAGTCTAGCCCAGACCTGCGGGGAGGTTGTCGCTGACCCGGTTGCGCGGGCGACCACATAGGGTCGCTCCTACAACGGGCAGCGGTGGGTGATGTAGGGGCGGCCCTGCGTGGCCGTCCGCCCATGCGCGCCAAACGCAGGCAGGCACATAGGCCTGCCCCTACAATGCCCCCATGCGTGAACGCACCCAGCGGATGGACGCATTCACGAAAAGGGCAAAAACGTGGCGCGCGGTGCGCGCATGGGTGGTGCGTATTGTGCGTTGAATGGGGAGCACCGGAGAGTGCGCTCAGTGGCCGGGCCGGAACGGTTCGCCGCGCGGCTCGGCCGGCAGATCAGGCTGAGCGGAATCGAGCACCACTTCGTGCAGCTCAAGCTGGTTGGGCGCGCTGAAGGCTTCTTTGGGCAGCGTGCCGCTGCGGGCATGTCCCTGGGTGAACTCCGGCGAACGCACCCACGCCTCGAAGTGGGCGCGGCTCTCCCAGAACGTCAGCACGATATATGGATCGCCTGGGTTCGCTGGTCGCAATAGCAAGTTGCGGATGAAGCCGGGCATGCTATCTACCAACCGGGCGCGATGACGGAAGTTCTCTTCGAACGTCTCTGCATACTGCGGATTAACGAAGATGCGATTGGCTGTTGTGATCATGAATTTCTCCTTGCGCTGCGCCTCCTTGCGCTGCGCCTCACGATGCCATGCCCAGCAAGATGCGCGCATCCTGATACAACATGAAGGCGATGATGCCCGACATCACGAGGGCCAGGCCGATGTAGCGCCAGCGCCACGAAGTGTTCCACAAGCGTCGCACGTTGTAAGCGATGGCCGCCAGCGCGATGAGGTCAATAGCCGCGCTGATGCCGGCGGAAATGTCGCTGCGCAGCCCCACCAGCGGCAATAAAAAAGGCAGCACGATGTACTGCAACGTGCAGCGCACCGATACAAAGATCACCGAGCCGGTGAGCAGGCGATCGCCGCGCCTGATCGCTTCTGAGGTTGGGGAATTCACTTTCGTCGCCAAGGATGCACCCCTCAATGCGCACGGGCCATGCTTGCAGCGAGGCGCATGCGCGGGCTAAACCAGGCGAAGGCCAGCGCCGTCGCCACCAGAACCGCACCGACCAGATACGGCAGCACTTGATTCACCTGATACAGGCTGGTCCCCAGCAATGGCGCGATCATCGAGGATAGCCCCACTGCCGATGCCGTCAATCCGCTCACCGCGCCATACTCGTTTGTCTCGACCGCCAGAGTCATCGCCGAAGTGAAACCTGGCTCGTTGAACCCGATGCCTACTGCGACGAGGATGAAAGCCAGGACGAACAGCGCGATCGAGTCGGCTGCCAGCAACACCAGGTAGCTCAACAACGAAGCTGTCAGGCCGATGCGCAGCAACATCACAGGCGGCAGCTTCACCCGCCGGACGATGCCTAATTGCACCGCAACCACCGTCAAGCCAGAGATAACCAGCGCCGCGCCCACCGTTTGCGCCACTTGTTGCGGCGGCAGGGCCAGGCGATCGGCCACCAGGAAGCCGGCCGTGATCTGGATCATCACCAGTACCACGTTGGCGATCAGCCCGATGGCCAGGAAGTGTCGAATGCGCGCATCGAGCGGACTCAGGCGCGGCGGCTGCTCACGCTTTGACGCTGCATCTGGATTGGGCAAGCGCCAGGCCACGATCAGCCCACCCACGATCGGCAAAGCCGCCGCCACCACCAGCGGCACGATCAGGCCAAAGTTGGTCAACGCTGCGCTGACGGCCGGGCCGATGACGAAGCCCATGCCGGTGGCCGCGCCCAGGCCGGCCATCGCCCGCGTGCGCTGCGCAGGCGATGTGACATCGGCGATGTAAGCCTGCGCCGCGGCCGGCGATGCCGAGAATAGCGCGCCGGCGACGATGCGCCCTACGAACAACAAGGCGAAGAGCGCCGCGCCGGTCAGCGCGCCGCTCAAGCCGGCTTGCGTCACCAACGCAAAAATCCCCAGCCCGATGCCCAAGCCGATCAGCCCGGTGACGAACACCGGCTTGCGACCGAGCAGGTCGCTGCGGCGTCCCCAAACCGGGCCGGCGAGGAACCAGGCAAACGCCGAGACGCTTTGGATCAGGCCGGCTTGCACCTCGGCCAGGCCCAGCGTGCGCACCAGCGGCGCCAGCAGCGGGCTGAGCATGGCAAAGCCCATGTAAGCAGCGAACAAACCGACGAGCAGAATACGCACATGTTTCATGCCGGCCTACCATATAACGCGCACATTACGCTTCGCTTAATTTGGCATTCTCGCCGCGCGCATTGGCACGGGCCATCCGGTGGGTCAACGCGAGAGGTTAACCGGTGTTAAGGCCGTGATGGCCACAGGCGTTGCGAGGAATGCCGTCAAGTCGCGGATGAACGCCTGAGGTGCATCGCGCCAGGGCTGGTGGCCGGCGCGTGGGTAGCTGACCCATGCGCTGCCGGGGATGGCGTCGCGCAGCTGCCGACCGGCGGCGATCGGCACAAAGGCGTCGTCTTCACCCCACGCGATCAGCACCGGCATGCGCAGCGCGGATAGATCTGCCACACGCAGCGGCGCGCGATCAGAGAGCGCGGCGCGCCCAAAGGCGCGCAGGCCGGCTTCCCACTCCTGCACGCGCGTAAAGCGCGCTTCGTCGGCAGCCATCGCATCGCTGACCGATGCGGTGCTCAACTGCGCTTGAAGAAAGTCGCGCAGCCGCGCGTCGGTGAAATGGGCGCGCAGCTCCGCTTCGGCCCACGGCGAGATAGGGTTGAGCGAGTGCAGAAAGATCGTCAGCAACGCGGGCAAAGCCGGATTCGCCAACGGACTGCGGCCGCGTCCGTCGCCGGCAGCGGCACCGCCGATCTGCGGCGCGACCAGCACCAGCTTCGACGCGCGCGCCGGGTGGCGCAGCGCCACCTGAGCGACCACTGCGCCGCCGGCGCTGTGGCCGAGCCATGCAGCCTGCGCAATGCCAAGCACCTCCAGCCAGGCCACCAGCAAATCGGCTTGCGTTGCTGCAGTCATGGGGGCTTCGGCGCGTTTGTCCGACAAGCCAAACGGCGGGCGGTCCACGGCCAAGACCCGGTACCCTTGCGCGGCCAGGGCGGGCACCAGCTCGGCGAAGTCTTGCGTGCTACCCAGCAAGCCGTGCACAAGGACGATCGGCTCACCATCGGTCGGCCCGGCTTCGACGGTGTAGAGCGTCACGCCGCGCACGGTGACGAAGCGGCCGTTGATGTCGGCCAGGTCGGCTGCTGATTGTGCTGCCGGCGGCGGCGCATTCGTGGTCACCCAGATCAAGCGGCCGGTGCCGAGCCCAAGCAACACAAGCGCCAGCACGGCCAGCAACCGGCCGATGTGCAGAACGGGTTTTCGCATGGGCCAGTTATAACGCGCCTAGCCATCCGGTGGATGTGTTACCTTTGATCCGGCTTCGTGCAGCAGCGCGACTGCTGTGATGAGGAAGCGCGCCCGACCGGCAGCGCTGGGATTGCGCCGGTTGCGCTGCTTTTCGTTAAGGTAGAACAGTGCCCACCTGGCGGCCAGGTCGGCACTGATGTGCTGCTCGACGAGCCATTGTGCCGTGAGCGAGCGCATCGCTTGCAATGCAGCGGCATCTCCGGTTCGCCAGTTCAGCCGACGGCCGAAGGCCGCCAGGCATTCCGCGCAAGGCGTGGCGGGCGGCGGCATTCGCCCGTTGCACTGTCGGGCACGCTCGTAAGCCAGGCAGCATTCATACCCGGCGAGCGTCTTGAGTTCGAGGAGCGATAACGTCCTGGCCGTACGATGAAACATGTTTTGACGTCGAATAGCCTAGCCAAAACAGGCTGTTTCAAGCGCTGCAAGCAGCTTCTAAACATGACTGTGCCGTGGACAGCCGCGTCCCCTAACTGGCGTCTACGCGTGTAGCCAAGCACGCCGACGAGCATTCGTCCGATCTCATTCCGGCGTTGGCTCGCTCTTGCCTGAGGGGTGATTGCAGGATGGCCTACGGTGCGGCGCACGGAAGGTGTGGGTCGCATGCCGATGGACGATGAGTAAAACCAGCACTGCCAACATCAGTAAGACAGCCAACCCACCTTGTATGACATGCCACATATTCAACGACCTGTCCCCGGCTGCTGACGATTGTGCTCGATCTGTCCGGCGATGGACAGACCGTGCGGGCAAAACGTCAGCTTAACCGCAGGCAACCTGCGATTCGTTGGGCGTCAATATCAGCCGCTGCACCATCTCAAACCGGGGGCATGACGATGTGTCTTGAATTGCAGCGGTTGAGCCGACATACTGCGCTCATGAATCGCAGCGGACCGAAAGTGCGTTTGTCGCGCAGGTTGGGAGTGCCTTTGACCCCCAAAGCGGCGCGCATCATGCAGCGCCGTTCAAGTCCACCCGGTCAACATGGCTCGAATGCGCACGCGACTCGCAAACTCTCCGACTACAAGATGCAACTGCTGGAGAAGCAAAAGTTGCGCGCCCAATACAACATCCACGAGCGACAAATGGCTGTGGCCTATGCCAAAGCCATCAGGATGAAAGGCGCCAGCGACGAAAACTTGATCCAGGTGTTGGAAACGCGTCTGGATGCATTGGTGTTGCGCGCCGGATTTGCAAGTACGATCTATGCAGCGCGCCAGTTGGTCACGCATGGCCACTTCTTGGTGAACGGCCATCCGGTGAATGTGCCGGCCTACCGGCTGCGCGTGGGCGACGTCGTCCAGGTGAAGCCTCGCAGCCGCACGCTCGCGCTCTTTGGAACCAGGCTGGATGCCATTCCGCCATGCCAAGTGCCATATATCGAAGCCTCGCGCGAGCACTTGAGCTTCCGCTTAGTCAGGTTGCCCAAGCGGGCCGAGGTGCCGGTGATCTGCGATGTGCCGCGCGTGATCGAGTATTACTCACGATGAGCCCATTCTTTTTGCACGACAACCCCCTGTTGCTCGCCTGCGACCTGGCACGCGGCTGGTGCGTGTTCGCTTTTGCCGATGGACGGGTACAGCTCGACTTCGGGCCGGCGGCGTGTCTGCTGCCGGCGACCGAGTTTCCGAAACTGACTGCGCTCATCGGTGAATGCCAAGACATGGCGGGGCAGACATGCGATGCAACGCGCCGCTGCCGAGCCGGGACGGTGTGCTTCATTGCTCAACATCAGATCTTCACTTTGATTGCCAGCGGTGCTGTGTTGCGCTTTCGACCGGCTGAGTTCGCCGCCCTCAGCGAGCTGTTGCAGGACGCATTGTTCACCATGACCGAGTTGTTGAGCGAGGAGCGCAGGTTTTGTTTGAACTGACGTAACTACCTACCCTATCGGAGCATAGCTTAGCGCCTAACGCGCTTTGAGCGCGTTAGGCGCGAAAA
>JAIMBB010000009.1 GCA_023511655.1 Anaerolineae bacterium | reverse complement strand
TCAGCGTGCTTTGTGGTGATACCCACAAATCTGCGCTAACCCCCACAACGAGGGGCAATCTTCCGGCAGATTTCTGCCAACAATCTTGTGTGTTCCGGCGCGTGAGTCGGTCGTCCGAAGGTCTTCGCTCCAGCGGGAGCTGTGCGGAATGGAAGCCTCAGCCGACGCCTGTGCTGGCGCGTGAATGATCGGCTGCCGGCCGCGCATTTGCCCCCGTGCGTGAACGCACCCCTGGCCAGGGGGCAGCCCTGCTTGGCTGACCGTTTGCGACGCGCAGTTGCTCGGGCGACCACATAGGGTCGCCCCTACAATGGGCGGCGGGGTGTGATGTGGGGCGGCCTACGTGGCCGCCCGCCCACACGCGCCAAACGCAGGCGGGCACATAGGCCTGCCTCTACAAGAAGGTGCCCCCGTGCGTGAACGCACCCCGGTGTGCCTCTACGAGCTACGTGGGGCAGGGGGTGTAGCGCGCTAAAAGTGCGTCGGCTCGCGCTTCAGGAACTGTCCGCGCCCGATCGTCCCGACGAATTCCCCATCGCGCACGGCAATCTCGCCGCGCACGGTGACCACGCTGGGGCGGCCTTTGATCTCCCAGCCCTCGAACGCGCTGTAATCCAGGTTGATGTGGTGCGTCCTGGCAGAGATCGTGCCGCGGTAGTTCGGGTCGTACACTACCAGGTCGGCGTCGCTGCCCACGGCGATTGTGCCTTTGCGGGGGAACAGGCCGAACAGCTTGGCGGCCTGTGTGCTGGCGCAGTCCACGAACGTATTCAGGTCCAGGCGGCCGGTCGTCACGCCGTAGGTGTAAAGCAGGTTGATGCGGTCTTCCAGCGAAGGGATGCCGTTGGGAATCTTGGTGAAGTCATCGCGGCCCATCTCCTTCTGGCCTTTGAAGTCAAAAGGCGCGTGGTCGGTCGCCACGGTCGAGACGAAGCGCTGTTTGAGCGCGTTCCAGAACACGTCCTGGTTTTTCTTGTCGCGCAGCGGCGGCGACATGACGTACTTGGCGCCCTCGAAGTTGGGCAGCTCGGCATAGCTCTTGTCCAGCACCAGGTATTGGATCAGCGTCTCGACCCATACGTTCAGGCCGCGATCTTTGCCGGCCATCGCCTCGCGCAGCGCTTCTTCGCAACTGGTGTGCACGATGTAGGTGTGTGCGCCGGTCATCTCGGCAAACGAGAGCAGGTGATGCACGCCCTCCGCTTCCACGCGTGGTGGCCGGCTCCAGTAGTGATACTCCGGGCCGGTCTTGCCTTCGCTCAGCAGTTGCTTTTGCAGCTCCAGCACCAGGTCGGCGTTCTCGCAGTGGGCGGTGACGATCACGCCGAGTTTCCTGGCCAGGCGCAGGGTGTGATACAGCTCTTCGTCGGTGATGCCGAAGGCGCCTTTGTAGGCCAGGAAGATCTTGAAGCTGGACACGCCGGCCTTGACGATCTCCGTCAGCTCGGCTTCTGCTTCGGCGTCGTAGCGCGTCACCGATTGGTGAAAGGTGAAATCGCAGGCGCTCTTGCCGACGGCCTGACTCATCCAGAATTCGAAGCCATCGGCCAGCGGTCGGCTGTTGCGCGCCTGGCACACCATCTCGATCAGCGTAGTAGTGCCGCCGATCAACGCGGCTTTGCTGGCGCTGACGTAGTCATCCTTGGCAAAGGTGCCCATGAACGGCAGGTAGACGTGCACGTGTGGGTCAATGAATCCGGGGAAGACGTATTTGCCGGTCGCGTCAATCACCGTTGCATCGGGCGGTGCAACGAGGTCTTTGCCGATGCGGGTGATCTGTTCGCCGGCGCAGTAGATGTCGGCCGTGGTTTGCCAATCAGCAGTGACGATCGTGCCGTTTTTGATGAGAAGTGACATGGGTTGCCTACCTTCACGCTGTGTGGTTATTTGGCGCGTGCGCGGCTGGCGGCCGGCTTCTTCGCGCTCTTCTTGCCGTTCTTGCGGGTCGCCACGGCTACGACGCTGCGCTTCTTGCCGTTGAAGTGCGGGATCACCTGGCGGCCGTAGGCAGCCACCTGCTTCTCCTCGTCGCCGCACATCAAGTAGATGTTGAATTGATGCACGCCGAGCGACTGCAGCTCTTCCAGCTTGGCGATGTGATCCTTGATCGAGCCGACGACGCAGTAGCGGTCGGTGATCTCATCGCTGACGAACTGAGCGTTGCTGCTGCCCACCTCGGCGTGGTGCAGATAGTCGTAGCCCGGCCGATCCTCGACGTAGGCGTATAGCTCCACAGGCAGGCTTTCCTTCGGGTAGCGTTTCAGCAAGTCCACGACGTGGTTGGAGACCAGGGCCGGGAACCAACGCACGTGTTCGCGGGCCACGGTCAGGTCGCCGGAGATCCACACCGGTGCGCAGGCCATGATCTTGATCTGCGAGTAATCGCGCCCCGCTTCCTCGGCGCCTTCTTTGACGAATTGCAGGCACCACTTGATCAGGTAAGGGTCGGCGAACTGCAAGACTACGCCGTCGGCGATGCGGCCGGCCGAGCGCAGCGCAATGGGGCCATAGCCGGCCACCCACACCGGCGGCACCCCGCCGTCGGCCCAGCTTAGATACGTGTCCACGCCGTCGTAGTCAATGTGTTCGCCGGCGGTGAGCTTGCGGAATTGCTCCACGAACTCTTCCAGGTTGGCCATGGTGGTGGGCTTCTTGCCCAGCCGGCGGCGAGAGCTGTCGCCGCGCCCGATGCCCATCTCCATCCGGCCTTTGCTGATGCGTTGCAACGTGGCGAAGTCGCTGGCGCACACGGTCACGTCGCGCACGACTGGGTTGGTGACCAGCGTGCCGATGTGCACCTTCTTGGTGTTCCACGCCCACAGCGCGAAGCGCGGAAACACCGACTGCCACAGCACGTGCGAGTCGAAGCTCCACACGTAGCCGAAGCCGGCCGCCTCCGCCTGCATAGCGATCTTCACCTCGCGGCGAACATCCATGTCGCTCTTGAAGGTGATGCCGAAATCCATCTTTGTCATGGCAGTTACCTAACAGAGAGGGCGCGAGGCTACCTGGCCTGCGCGCCCTGCTGACTAGTTGCCGCCCTCTTTCAGCTCGACGGTGATCTTGGTGAAGCCTTCGCCTTTGATGTCGCCCTCCAAACCCTCCAGCGCTTTCTGGGCCAGGTCGGTGCGATAAGCGCCGGCGTCCGGATCAGCCTTGAGGATGCCGTAAGTCTTGGCGATCTCCACTGTCTGCTTGTAGAGCGCCTCGTCCATCTGGCCGATGCCTTTGGGCGAGGGCCAAATCAGCGCGTTGATCTCGTTGAGCTGCCAGCGCATGTGGCTCTCGCCGAGCGCTGTCCCGTTGTTCAGTACGATCTGCACGCACTCATCGAAGTTATCGCGGCAGAAGATCCAGCCCTTGAACGTGGCGCGCAGGAACTTGACGGCCAGCTCTTCGTTGCCGGGCTGCTTGAGCCACGACTCGCGGGCCATCACGCCGTCTTGCAGCATGGCTGTGCCGACGTCGTTGAAGTTAATCACGTTCAACTCTTCGGGCTTGTAGAGCTCGCCGGTGGCCGGGTTCTTGGTCTCCAGCACCTGGGCATACTCGTTGTAGATCATGGCCTGGGCGACATCCACCTCGCCGTTGAGCAGCTGGCTCATGTCGAAGTTCTGCTTGATGATCTTGGCGTCCTTCTCCGGATCGAGCCCGGCCTTGCGCATGGCAGCGAACAGTTCTGGCTCGTTGCCCAACAGCCAGGAGCCGACGTTCTTGCCCTTGAAGTCCTCAACCGAGGTGATGTTCTTGTCCTTAAACGAGACCATCAGCGTGCCGCTGCGCTGGAAGATCTGGGCGATGTTGACGAGGTCAGCGCCAGCTTCGCGCGCGGCCAACATGCGGCCGGGCAGCCAGGCCACGCCGAATTCCGCGCCGTCCGAAGCGACCACCTGGGCGGGGGCGATGTCCGGGCCGCCGGGGATAATGGTCACGTCCAGGCCTTCTTCGGCATAGAAGCCTTTGTCCTTGGCCGCGTAGTAGCCGGCGAACTGCGATTGCGGCACCCACTGCAAGACCACACGGACGGGCGTCAAGGCTGCCGGCGCGGGTGCCTCGGTAGCGGCCGGCGCGGCGGGTGGCTGGGTGGCGGCCGGCGCAGCAGGAGCCGCAGGGGCGGCCGGCATGGCGCATGCCGCCAGGATCAGCGTGGTTAGCGTCGCAAACGAGAATGCTTTGATCGTCGGTTTCATGTGTTCTTCTCTCCTCTTTAGAATCATCGCCTGTCAACCGAAGCATGCCACGGGATCGCGATCCTCTCGGCGGCGAGGATGATGAGGTAAAACGCGATGCCCAGCAGTGCACTGATAATAATCGCCGCCCACGCATTGTCAAAGCGGAACAGTTGTGCTTCCTGAAGGATGTAAACTCCCAGCGACTCGCGTGGGCCGCCGAAATATTCCCCCACGATGGCGCCGATCAAGGCCAGCGTGCTGCACACCTTCAGCGCGTTGAACAGGTAGGGCAGCGAGTTCGGGATGCGCACCTTGGTCAGCACCTCCAGCGGCGTGGTGGCGTACGAGCGCATCAGCTCGATCTTGGCCGGCTCGACCAGCGTCAGTCCCCGCACCATGTTGATCATCATCGGGAAGAAGGTGATGATCGCCACGATCATGATCTTCGACATCGGGTTGGTGCTGCCGAACCAGTTGTTCATGATCGGTGCGAAGGCAATGATCGGCACCGAGTTTAGCGCGATGGCGAACGGCATCAGCCCTTCGCGCATGGTCGTCCAGCGCGCTGTGGCCAGGGCGACCAGCATGCCGGCGCCGGCGCCGACTAAGAAGCCGATCACCGCGCTGCGAATGGTGTAGGCCGCGCTGTTCATGATCACCGAAAACGTCCTGAAGAACGCTTCTGCGATCACGCTGGGCGCCGGCAGCAGGAACCGCTGGATGTTCAACACGTCCACCAGCACTTCCCACAATATGATCACCGCGAAGAAGACGACGACGGGTGGGGCGTAGCGCTGAAATCGTGAAGGGTGGGTCATAGCGTGCCGGTTACTCTTTCATCTCCTCCCCTTTGCGCAGCGCTTCGCGCACCATAGTGACCAGCTCGAAGAAGCGTGGATGCTCGCGCGTTTCGACGTTGCGCGGGTAGGGCAGGTCAATCGTGATGATGTCGCTGATGCGGCCTGGACGGGCGCTCATCACCGCTACGCGGGTGGACAAAAAGACCGCCTCCGGGATTGAGTGAGTGACGAAGACCACCGTGGTTTGCGTCTCGTGCCAGATGCGCAGCAATTCGGCGTTCATGCGCTCGCGGGTGATCTCGTCCAGCGCGCCAAACGGCTCATCCATCAGCAATAGCTCCGGCCGGAAGGCGAGCGCGCGGGCGATGGCCACGCGCTGTTGCATGCCGCCCGACAACTGCCACGGATAGTGGCGCTCGAAATTTTGCAGCTCCACCAGCCTGAGCATCTCGCGACCCCGGCGCGTCCGCTCGGCTTTGGGCACGCCCATCACTTCCAGCGGCAGCTCGACGTTCTTCAGCACGGTGCGCCACTCGAACAACACCGGCGCTTGAAACACCATGCCGTATTCGCGGTTGATGCGCGCCTGGCGCGCCGGTTTGCCGTTCACCATCACTTCGCCGCTCGAGGCTTCGATCAGGTCGCCGATGGTGCGCAATAGCGTGGATTTGCCGCAGCCGGATGGCCCGATCAGCGAAATGAACTCGCGCGGTTGAATCTCCAGGTTGATGTCTTTGAGGGCGATGGTCGTTGGCCGCTCGGCCGGACCGAAGATTTTGTTGACATTCTTGAGCGAGACGACGGGTGGCATAGTAGCAATAGCCGGCGGTCGGTTATGGACTACGCGCTATGCAGCGCGCACGATATTCCTCAACACGATGCGTTCGATCAGGGACACGGCCACGAACAGCAGGATGCCGACCAGGGCCGCCATGAAGATCGCTGCCCACAACCGCTCCGGCCCGGTGATGTAGTACTGGTTGAAGTTCAAGATCGCACCGCCCAAACCTTGCTGGATGCCGGATGGCAGCTCAGCGATGATGGCGCCCACCACGCTGGCCGTGGCTGCGATTTTAAGCGCGGTGAAGATGGCCGGTAGTGCTGAGGGAAAGCGCAGCTTCCACAGCGTCTGCCAGGTCGAGGCGGCGTACGAGTGCATAAGCTCAACGGCGCGTGGATCGGGCGAGCGCATGCCGCGCAGCGTGTTGATCGTCACCGGGAAGAACGTCAGATAGGCAGCGATGACCGGCACCGACCACCACGATCCCCTCAGCCAGATCACCACCATGGGCGCAATCGCCAGGATGGGCACCGTCTGCGAGGCTACCACGTAGGGCACCAGGCTGCGTTCAAGCAGTGGAAAGTGCGCAAAGATCGTCCCCAACACGAACCCCAGCGCCGCCCCGATGAAGAACCCCAGCAGTGCGCCGCGCAGCGTATAGAGGGCCGCTTCCAGCAACACGCTGATCAGCGGCGGGCCGTTACGGCGCGAGGGCTGAACGAACGCATCAGCGATTTCCCACAGGTGGGGCAGCGTGCGCTTGTCGAGGTTGAAAACCAGCTTGATCAATTCCCATGTTACGGCCAATGCCGCAATGACCAGGATAACAGCAAGGGTAGGTGGCACGCGGCGGATGGGTCGTGTGGGAGCAGAGAGTGCGACTTCCACTGGGGGGAAGTCTAGCGAAAACGCACGGCACGGTCAAATGTCTTTCCTCGGACGTGCACGCTTGTTCGCAACGATGTCTGCTGCACTGAAGCACCGATTGTGCTCAAGCCGTTTCCCTGCAAGAGGAGTTCCGTCTCATGTAGTAGATGCACTTGAAAGCATCAGCAAATGTATACGAACAAAAGTGAATCAGGTGAAAACGCGTAAGGTCAGGCGGATGCGGAGTGCAAGCCCGTTTAGCGGTGCGGTACGACTGCGATCGGTGGGATTCACTCCTGTTGCAAGCGGCAGCCCTGTCGCTCGAACGATCAAGATGAAGAACGAGCAGACAAGCAAATGGGATGCGGAGAGGAGAGGTGCTTGGAGTGCGGTCCCTTGGAAAAAAAGCCTAACAGCGAACGATCGTCAAGAGGCGGCCTTCGCCTTTCGACAAGCAACCTTCTGCCAAAAAGCGATAACAGCCTCGGGCGAGCCTTAGTGGAATCAGGCCGGCAGGCGGCTACGCGCAGTAAAGCAGGAACCCTGCAACGAATGTTGGAGCAACTGTCTAACTTGATGAGGGGAGATGTGGATTCCGCATGAACCAGTCCACTTGGAAATTTTAAGGAGGATCAGATGTCAAACCTGTCTACTAATCAACGTCATTCGTCGCATCCAGAGCAACGCACTTCGTCGAAGCGTCGTCGTGTGGTCGTGTTTGGAATTGCCTTAGCTGTGTGTCTGCAGATCGCTTTCGGCTTCTTCATCTTCCGTGCGCCATCCACGCGTTCTGCCGAGCCGGTGCGTAAGACTGCTCACTCGAGCGATCTACACCGCACCTATGCCCTGGTGGGCGATTACATCGCGTTTCGTGGCCTCTGAAACGCCCACCCTCGGAAACGGGTCACCTTTGCAAAAAGGTGACCCGTTTTTTATCCGGGGCATTGTGTCGCAGAAAGATTACTCCTGCCGCCTGATCTAATCCAGCCCGATGGAGCGGCGCCAGCACCGATTTGCCGAAGTGGACATTCTCCGTCGCTCAAAGCACAGCCTGGGATGACAGGCCGGGTGGCTGCGTAAGGTGCGCTATCCCCGCAACTCTAGACATGATCGAGCAGGTGGTCAACGGCCTCTATTCCTTCCTGGAAGTTGATTTGTTCCCAGACCGTTCGAGCATCCAGCAGTAGTTCTTTGGCAGTCTGGCCATCTCGATCTAGCAGGCTCAGCGCGTAGTAGAACTTCCCTCTGGCGAGGCTATAGGCGTCGTGAATGCTCGCGTAGAGGCCAATGGCTTTGTCGAAGCAAGAGCTTTCTCCCTTTAAATGCCCTAGAGACACATATACATTGGCCTGTCCAAGCGTGGATCCAACGAGGGTGAATAGTGCCAGCGCTTGCTCGTAGCAGCTTAGGGCTTGGTCGTAATGGTTGCAGAGCGCATGCACGTCTCCGATGGCTTGTAGCGTGTAGGCTTGTCCCAGCTTCGATTCGGCTGCGTTGTATAACTCGAGTGCCCGGTCGTATGAGTGCAGCGCAGCTTCATATTTTTCATGCAACGCTTGCACGTCGCCGATCGCTTTGAGCGTGTTGGCTTGCCCCAATCTGTCCCCTACTGCGGTAAACAATTCGAGCGCATGCTCGTATTTTTTCAATGCTTGCCCGTGTTGATCATGAAACGTCTGGATGTCGCCGATGGCTTTGAGGGTGTTGGCCTGGCCTAGCTTCGATTCGATGGTGATGAACAGCGCGAGTGCGCGTTCGTACGAATCCAGCGCCTGCGCGTGTTGGTCATGAAATGCCTGGACGTCGCCGATGGCTTTGAGCGTGTTGGCCTGGCCTAGCTTCGATTCGGCAGCGGCGAACAACGTGAGCGCCTGGTTATACGACTCAAGCGCCTCCTCGCGCTGCTTGTAGAAAGCCTGGATGTCGCCAATGGCTTTGAGGGTATTGGCCTGGCCCAGCCGGTCGCCGATGGCGGCGAAGAGCTCGAGTGCGCGTTCATATGAGCGCAACGCCGCATCACGCTGATCGCAAGCCGCTTGCAGATCGCCGATGGCTTGTAGCGTATTGGCTTGTCCCAGCCGATCCGCCGCAGCGGTAAACAGCGCGAGTGCGCGTTCGTACGAATCCAGCGCCTGCGCGTGCTGGTCACGAAACGCCTGGATGTCGCCGATAGCTTTGAGCGTGTTGGCCTGGCCCAGCCGGTCGCCGATGGCGGTGAAGAGCTCGAGCGCGCGTTCATATGAGCGCAACGCCGCATCGTTCTCTTTGTGGAATGCGTAGATATCGCCGATGACTTTGTGTGTATTGGCCTGGCCCAGCCGGTCGCCGATGGCGGTGAAGAGTTCGAGCGCGCGTTCATATGAGCGCAACGCCGCGTCGTTCTCCTTGCGGAACGCCTGGATGTCGCCGATGGCTTTGAGCGTGTTGGCCTGGCCCAGCCGGTCGCCGATGGCGGTGAAGAGTTCGAGCGCGCGTTCGTACGAACGTAGTGCCTGGTCACGCTGGTCGCAGAACGCCTGGATGTCCCCAATTGCCTGCAATAGATTCGCGCGACTGTTCTGCTGGTTGGTCCGCTCGGCCAGTTGGCAAGCTTGCGTGAGCCAGTTGAGAAGCTGTTGAGTGTTGGTATGCCGATGACGCCAGTAAAGCGTGAGGTAATCGGTAATTTCAACAGCCAGTTCCGGTATTGGAAATCCTGGCATCAGCACGCGCTCCTGGGCGAGCTGCACGTTGGCTTGCTCCCTGTCTATTTTTGCCAGTGCTGGGAGCGAATCCACCTCGTCGTTCAATGCCTGCTGATAGTAGCTGCCGATCTCACCGCCGAAGTATGCCGCATGCCGTACGATGAGCGCATTTCGCTCGCTCGGGTTCGCATGTGCACGGGCGCGCGCATAGTCCCTGAGCAGGGGATGAAGCTGCGCGCGAGTGCCGTCGAAGTCAACCAGGGACAACATGGCGAGTGCACGCAGCGAGTCTCGCGCGACCGCTTCTGTTACGTTGCACATGCGTGCGATGCCTTGCACAGGAGCCCCGGAAGGCGCGCATAGGCCAAGTGCGTGGAAGGTCGTCCTCAGTTGCTTGTCAAGCAAGTCATACGAGAGCGCAAACGCCGCTGCAACGCAGTCGTCGGGCATGTTGCCGAGTGGCAATTTGAGCGCGTCCACGAGGTTGGCGCTTTCTTCGATCTCGCGCAAGCTGTCGGCGCACGATTGTGCAGGCTTGGTGATGCACATGCGTCGCGCGATGATCTCGATGGCCAGTGCAAGGTTGCCCAGTCGCCTGACCAACTTGAGGGCGTCCTCGCGCTGTGACGCGATGTCGATTCCTTTTGCGGCGAGCAACCCGAGGGCGTCATCGTCGTTTAGAACATCCACGCGTATATCGTCCGTGTCAATCATGGTGCGGCTGGTGATGATAGTCTTCGCCGGCGCCGGCAAGCACATGGCAAACAGTTGTCGCCGGTGGCGCCGCACGATGCCCTCTGCGTTGTCCAGAATCAACAGCACGCGTTTGCCGACCAACTGTCCGCGCGCCATCTCGGCCAGGGTCAATGCATCGTCGTGCAGTTGTTCGATGTTGGCAACGCCCAAAACGCTCAGTAGATCGCGCAGTGCTTTTGCTGCATCGCCGCTGCGCAGATCTATCCAATAGCAACCGTCCGGGAAGAGATGACTAAAGCGATAGGCAGCCTCGAGTGCCAGCGCACTCTTGCCCACACCCGCGATGCCGGTCAGGTTGGTCACGTCGGTGCCGTCGGCGCGCTGCAGGCGACTCTCGATCACGACCAGCAAGTCTTCGCGGCCCACGAATTGTCTGCGCAGTGGCAAATTGGTTCGGTGGGTGGCTTTGATCTGAGGCGTCGCCGGCGCAGGATAGAAAAGGTTCTTGACTTCTACCTCGGTGTAGTTGCCCGCGATGTTGCAAACGCTCGAGTTGAGGATGTCTTGTGCGCTGAACTGAGATGATCCGGAACGCAAGGGCGCCAGCGGTTGCGGCTTGGTGGACGCGAGACGCGTTCTGCGCTGGCGAGAAAAGAATATTCCGCCGAAGACCAACGCGAGGAATCCCATACACGCTAGTAAGGCCGTTAAATCCATACCTGATGTGCCGGTCACACGTCCGGCTTTCCAATCCTCGTCCTGCCCGTTGCGATGCCGGCTGTATTGATGATCGTGGAACGTGTCACGTCGCCCGCCTTGATCTCCGCATCACCCCCGGCGCCTTCGTTGGTCACCTTGGAGAGTTGAACGTTGCCCACCAACAAACGCGCGGCCGGGTATGCGCTTGGCGACGCCGTCTTCGACGTGGCGGATGGCTTGTGTGTTGGACGTTCGATCGCACGCTCCGTGTCGAGGTTGATGTTGATCGGACCCAATCCCAGCGATGTCTTCACCTTGTGATTGCGCCACACCACATAGGTGATGAGCGCGACGATCAGAACGATAGCAACGAGTAAGACTATATTTCCTGCGTCCATGACAAACCTCCCTATAAGCGGTCTCCGATAATGAAGAAAGCGGCCCAGTAGTAAGGATGGTCGAACAGGCGTTCATGACCGCGCAACTGTTTGAGGTCGTCGAAGCCTGCTGCATAGGCGAGTGCCTTGAGTTGCCAGTCAACGTCGCGCCGTTCGATGCCTCGTTCGATCATCATCTCATGAAGCGCATCCAGGCTCAGGTTCTTGATGAAATACTGCGCCTGGCCGACCGCCCTTGCTTTCAGTCGATCGCTGCTGTGCATCAGCTTCTGGTAAAAATGCCTCATGAACATGCACGACGACAAGTCGTCTATCAACCACTGGCTGACGATCACCGACGGAGAGCCGGCATACAGGAAAGCCCTCGTCATGCCGATTAATTCGTCCCCGCGCAACACCTGACTCCGTCCGGTCTCGCACGCACTCAGGCTCACCAGTTCGGCATCCAGCCGCAGGTGCTGCAGCACATCGGCGACGTCGAGCTCGCCATCTGCCATCGCGAGCGCCGAGGCGGTGGACCAGACCGAATTGAACCAGCCGTGACAAGACAAATGGAGATAGCGATAGCGGGGTCCTTCGTTGAACAGGGCGCTGCGCGTGGCTTCCAGTCCTACCTTACATGTGCCGCCGACGACATCGGCAACCGCCCGCGCTTCCGCTTCGGCGTGGATGAGCGTCGCGCCGTTGTAGCCCAGCGTCAAACAGCCTTTCTGCGTCGAGATCGGTTTGCTTTGGCAATAGTCGAACAACACCGTCGCGCTGGGGGCATAGATAATTTCGCGAGGTTCCCCGCGATCGCCATCATGAAAGGCCAAAAATTGGGCTGGTGCGTTCGAGGTGGTCGGCCGGCGATACAAAGCGTGGAAGGGAATGTAGTGCAGCATGCCGTGTGGCACGATGCACAACGTCCGCGCTTCAGTCACCGTCGAACCCAGCGGTTCGATCAGTCGCTGGTATAGCTTGTTCAACATCCATGGCTGGCTCAGGCGCCGATGCACATCCGGCATCACGCCGTGCACAGGTCCGAACCGATCGTCCAGCTGAGTGAAGGCGCGTTGGAGTTCCCTCGGCTTCAGCGCTGCGGGCACGATTTGGGCGTCGCGCGACGTGACCACGAACGTCAACAGGTCGTCGCCCGATGCGAAGTATTCCAACAACACGGCGTCATCCGGCATGCGCGCCTGCGCGTCCTCCAAAGCCAGCGGGTCTACGGTGTTGAATGATTCGAATTCGGCGGCTCGCAGGCGAATGCGTTCGCGTAACCGATTGAGTTGCGCTTCCAGCTTCTCAATTTGCGCGGCGTTGGCCCGTGAATTTCGGTAGAGCCCGTGCAGGGCCTGTCGGAGTTCGGCCTGCTGATCCAACCACGCCTGCGGCACGTTTGTGGGCGGCCGCACCGGCCGACCGGTGAGCATTTCGATCAGCGCGCGGGATTTGGACATCTCCGCATAACGAAAGGCGCGCGCGAGTTCGGGCGTTCGTTTGTTGTAATTCGCTGCTTCTCGGTAGGCTCGGTAGAGCCTTCCTACCGCCTGTTCGTATGCTTCCGCTCGTGCAGCGGTCATGCGCAGGCGATCCTCGGGCAGCGCGATATTGGCACGCAGCGATTCGACCATGGTCACGGCGCGTTCGGTCTCGCTCAGCGCGCTCTCCATTTGCCCGGCACGCTCGTACAGATCGGCTCGTCTCAGGTGAACCTGAATGGCCAGCTCGTAGTTGTCGCTCGCGTTGGCAGCCTCCAGCGCCTGATCGAAGAGGGCGAGGGCATCCCACGCTGCCTCGCCCGATTGCATCTTGAGTAACCCAAGTCCGTAGGTGGCTTCGGCAGCGTCCCGGATGTTGCCGAGTTCGTTGGAGACCGTGCGAGCCAATTGATAGTACCGCTCGGCCTTGTCGAATTGGCCCATCAACCTGTATACGTGGCCGAGGTTGTCATAGGGCACACCCTGACAAAAGTGACGATTGGATCGCTCGCAGATAGCCACCGAATTGTTGAGCGCTGCCTCCGCTTCGCTTAGTTTCCCTTGCCGCAGGTACGTTTCGCCGAGTTGACTCCACACCGCGCACAGCGCCTGGCGCTTCGAGGGGCTGTCCTGACTTTGCTCCAGCAGTTCGATGCTTCGCCGGGCGCGCTCGACCGCAGCCGCGTAGTTCTGCGCCTTGTAGTGGAGAATGGCCATATTGCACAAGGTGACGGCTAGGGCGGCCTGGTTGCCTCGTGCTTCGTAGAGGATTAAACAATCTTCGTAACAGCGCAGCGCCTTATCCCAGCGGTCTAATCGTTCGTAGATCGCGCCCAGTTCGATCAGCACGCGACCTTGCAAATCGGGATCTAGCGCGGCGCCCTCGGCGAGCAGCGATTGCTGATAGGTGGCTGCTTGCTCGATCTGATTATCGGCTTCCAGCGCCAGGTAACCCAGTGTGTGGACATACCATTGCCTGAGAACCGGATGGTCAGGCAGCAATGGCTCGACGATGGACAACAAGCGCCGTATCAGCGCAAGGTCGCGTGTGGCTTGGGCGCTCGCTAGTATGCGGTGAAAGCGAATGTGCTCTTGTCCTGGCGATTCGCTCAGATAGCTTCGCAGATCATCTATGCTCGTATCGTTGGCGCTGCGTTGGAGGGCCTGGATCTTCTCACTCTGCGCTACAGCACTCTGCGCCGCAGCAGATGGATGGGACGGCATGCCATCCACCTTCGAGGCTGCGGATGAACGGATTTGTGTGTCATTCATAAGTCGGCGCCTTGGAGAGGAGAATTACCAGGATGGGGGCGGGGTAGCGCTTCGCATTGAGCAATCATACGGCAACCATAATCCCTCATGGGCTAAGCCGGGCTGATCATCGAGTCAGCTCGCAAGCCGTGGCATCATATTGAGAGTCGGACGCTGAACAACGAAGCGCACTGACGACCCATCTGGGTTGCAATGAGCTCGATGCTGATGCAGGACGAACGCCCTGTGCCGAATTCACCTAGCGGCAATTGAGGCCTTGATCCCCCATCCTTGTTATTCCCCCTCGTTCTGTCAGTGCCCAGACGGGCGAATCACCGATTGAAACGATGACGATAACCGGTGGACAGCGCCGATTCCGCTACTAAAACGCGAGCGGAGCGGGATTCGTTCATTGAACGGTGCAACAGTGAGGGGGAGCACCGTTGCACCGTTTCGCAATGCGCTGCCCACCGAAGCAGCGCCGAGGCAATCGTTACGTCATGTCTAATCGGGCCCAGGCGGTCGCGCGATGCAGCAGTCAGTTCTATAACTGCCGCCTGCATGGGCGTTTGCCACCGGAAGGAAGAATGATGTCCCTAAGATGATAGTCATAAGTAAAGCTGCGATGCTCTTTCGGTGATTTAGAATGTTGCGTATCATTTTGTTGCCTCCATAAAGTTGTGCGATCTGGCGGTGCTCCCGCCATATCACTCACACAACATGAACGCAACAAAATTTCTTTTCGGTCTGTCCGGTGTGACAATATTCTTGAAGTGTTCAGAGAAGTTGACGGCGAAGAAGGTTTTTGCGACTGACAATAACAAAACAGCTTTGTTGGGTTGGATGGATGACTCGCTTGTGCTTGTGCACAGTGTTTGCAGGAGGTATTGTCTGAGCTGCGACATTATTCTGGTGTGATTTTCGCTTGCAGAACAATGTCGCAGCTTCGGGGTGCAAAGTCGCCTCAGAGACGGATGGCAGGCCGCGAAGTTGATTGGCTCACTGGGATTGTCGCCCCCCGGTGTGGCCCAACACCCGCACGGCGATGTTAACTTCGACGCTATCCGCAGGAGATGGTAAGTCCAGCCGGTTGTGGGTGGTCAACATTCCCACCATCACCGACAGCATGAGCGTCAGTGCCACTATGGCAAGGCGAATTCGGCGTCGCATGAGCAGGTGAAAGGAATAAGTGTCGAACATCGTTAGTATTGCCTCATGGTGTGCGGATTCATGATTCGATCCGCTGCGAAGCGGACGCGGTATGCGCCAGCAGAGCTTGTACGACGTGCTTTCGACAGGACTCGCTCAGGGTGACCGCTTGCCTGCCCGATGCGACCAGGCAGCGTTCGATGAGAGGATCTTCCCAGCGCTGGCCGCACGAGGCGCAGCGCGCATCCGTTTCAGGTGCAAACCTGGCGAAGCGGCGGGCGTCTCTGGCGCCCTCCAGCCAGAGATAGTCAACGCGGTGAACGATCTTGGACCATTGCGTGTCCTGGCTGCGCTTGCTCCGGCTGCTGTTTGCTGGAATCGCCGGCTTGCGCGGATATGTGGTTTGCCCCACAGCGTCCCAAGACAACGCATGCGGCGCGAAGTGGTGTGAGCTGATTGGGCTTGAATCTTTGAAGTCAACGTTGGTAAGCATCGGTCTGTAACCCCAGTTGGTCGCTCTTGCTTTATCACAAGAGCAACGAAATGCATCGCGGTGTGCTTCGAATCGTCGCATCCTCCGGGAGGCCCATCGGACTGCCGCGCAACTGTGATGTGGCACGAGCCTCCTCATGAGAGGGCGAACAGCATTTCTTGATCGGCAAGGAGAGCATCCAGGTAGTCCCCCGACCGCCTGTTGGGTGAGACGCTGACCTCGTTGACGGACCCGCACCCGCAAACGGGGCAAATCTCGCTGTGACCGATCCAGGCCTCTCCGCATGTGCTGCAATGCCAGAACCTGGGCTGCGGTTGTGTTCGGTGCTTCCCCTCGCGCAATGACCGATGTTCTGTGACAACCGCGCGTTCGTCTTTCATTGTTATCGCTCGCATTTTGTTTGCATCCCTCCCTCTGGCCAAAGGCCTTGCCCTCGCGATCTGCGAAGCGCAATGCATTGCCTTTCACTTGGATAAACTGCATGCGGCAGCAATCCAGCCGCATCGGTCGGATACAGCCGGGGATACGCACGGCGTCGCTCTTCTGTTCACGCCCGCGAATCTTGAAGTAGCGCGTCAATTGCTGCGTGGTGGCAGTTTCCGAAGAAGCCTTTGAACGTCTTACCTGGTGAGGGGAAATACCGGACTCGCCCTTCGAAGGGCCCAGCTCCGGCTTGCCGAACCGGCCAGGATCGCGAGACTTCGCTCGGATGACGCACAGCTTTAGCGCAGAGTGATTGGAGCAAGTCGGATCTGCTTTCGGAGCTCGTCACAGGGCACGGGTTCTGTTCCGTGCCCGAAGCGACGCGCTGCACGCCTCGCATGGATAAGGCGCACCGTGCCGTTTGGTCGGTGGAATGCACTTGGTCGTCTAGTGAGCAGCTCCAAACTTGCGCTGCCCGGTGCGCTCTATTCCTAACCAGGATACAAGTGTCCGTTGCTTTTTATGGTAAATATCCCGGTTATGGTGTTTGCAAATCGCGTGCGATGTATTAATATTCGATTTGACCGTTTTAAATTAAACTTATGCATAAATTGGTTTCTACAACGTTTGGAGACTGGCTCAAGCAGCGGCGGCGCAACCTGGGCTTGACGCGCGAAGCGTTGGCGCGTCGCATCAACTATTCACCCGTCGCTATCAAGAAGGTCGAGGCGAACGAGCGTCGGCCTTCTGAGACCATGTCTCTAATGTTAGGGAAGGCGCTAGGCGTGCCGCCGGATAAGTTGGATGCCTTCGTTGGCTTTGCGCGACGTGGCACATGCGATGCGGATCTGTTACGAGCATTCGTGCCGGAGGAGAGCAGGCCACTTCAACAGCCGATAGAAGAGCCCAGGCCGGTCAACCCACCCCCCGCGCCTCTTAATCCTTTGATCGGGCGCCAGGAAGAACTGGCCGAAGCGATCGCGTTGCTGAAACGCACGAAAGCACGTCTGGTGAGCCTGATTGGCCCGCCAGGTGTGGGTAAAACGCGGCTGGCCGTTGAAGTGGCGCTGGCGTGCATGACGGAGGATGAGCCGGGCGATTTGTTTGCGGATGGAGTGGTGTTCGTGCCGCTTGCCCCACTGAATCATCCCAATCAGGTTATTTCAGCGATCCGCTTGGCGTTGAACCTCCGTCCGGCTTCCTCCGCCCTCCTGGATGAGCGAGGTAATGCCGACGACATCCCGAACGATCTGGTCTCCTATCTGCACTCGCGCAAGCTATTGTTGGTGTTAGACAACTTCGAACATCTGCGCGATGCTACGCCCATTGTGGTTCGTCTGCTCGGCCTCGCACCTGGCTTGAGGGTGTTGGTGACCAGCCGCGAGCCTTTGCACGTATACGGCGAGCAGCGCTTCGAAGTCCGGCCGTTGCGTTATCCGACCCTGTCACAACGCGATGAGGTGAACCTTGAGGTGCTGCGCTCCTTCCCGGCCGTCGAGTTGTTCGAGCAGCGTGCGATGGCGATCGTTCCTTCCTTCCGATTGAATGAGAGCAATGCACACGATGTGGTGCAGATATGCAGCGAGCTCGATGGGCTGCCTCTTGCCATCGAGATGGCGGCATCCTGTATAAACCTGATCCCGGTTCGAAAGCTTCGCGCGCAATTGGGCCTGCACCTCGTCAAGCTAGGCTATGGCCAACGTGACGATTCGCAGCGCTTTGATAGCCTCCGCGAGATGATCGCGTGGAGCTATGAGCAGCTCTCCTTCGAGCATCGGCTTGTGTTCAAAGCGCTGAGCGTGTTCGCCGATTGGGTGGATGTGGATGCCGTCGCTGCGATCCTGGCCGATACGCCTTCGGTTCTTCCATCTGTTGCGCCCGCCGATCGGGCCCATGACCAATTGGAGCATGCCAGGCCCGTTCCGGAAGTTCCGCACACGCTGGGTTGGGGGCGTCCATTGGTGACCACGTTGCTGCAAACGCTCGTGGAGAAGGGCCTGGCCTTGCGCCAGTTCACCGCGGATGATGAAGTCTGCTTCGGCATGCTCAAGGTCCTGCGCGAATTTGGGCTGGAAGAATTACGCGCCAGCGGCGAGCGCGATCGCTTCATGGAGCGACACGCTCGTTACATGCTTGAACTGGCTCAACGGTTCGGGCAAGCTGCCAGCTCGGATGGCTTGCCGTATGTGGAGCGGATCAAGATCATGGATCGTTACCGGGCCGATTTTCATGCGGCGTTACATTGGGCGATGGACGAGAGGCAAGACATTCCCCTGGCGGCGAAATTGGCAAAGGCGATGTCCAATTACTGGATATCGCGGGGCCTGTGGAGCGAAGCCCAGCACTGGCTATACAGCATTCTGCGCCAGGTGAACGTGTCCCCATCGGTGTCCACCGCGGCCGAACGCATCTCGATCCTGACCACGCTCAGCTACGAGCTGGCATTCGTTTCCACCCAGCCGGAAATCCTGGATGAAATCGAACACTTGCTGAACCAGCAGCTTGCCGCGACCGATCCGGAGAGCGACGTGAACGGCACATGGTACCTGGTGCATAGCCTTTTGCTGATCCACACCCGCCGCGGACGGCATCACAAAGGACACCTGCTGCATGACCGATTGTTCATCCTGGCAGAACGCAGCGGTCAGCCAACGTATATGGTGCAGACCCTGGCGCTAATCGGCATATCGTGTTGGCTGGCCGGCCAGTTGGATCAAGGGATTGACCATTGCCTGCGCGCGTTCAAGATGGCCAAGGAGCTCCACTTCATAGGCGGGGCGTCCATTTGTCTGGAGAACATCGCCCGCGCTATTCAGTTGAAAGGCGACTGGGGGCAGGCCCTCTTGCTGTTCGACCAGGCGTTGAGCTATGCCGAGCAGGCCGACAGCGCCTACGCAACTGCATACGCCATGGATGGCATCGCCTGTGTGTCCGGGTTACTCGGATTCGCCGAGGCCTTCGCGCAGTTGCAGGGAATCGTCGAAGCCTTGTGCGCCACCTCCGGCGTGGTGCTGGAGCCGCAGTTTCGCGTGGGATATGAGCAGGCTCTGGCGAAATCGCGAGAGAGGTTGGGCGAGGAGCGCTTCGAGGCATTGAAAAACCAGGGGGGCAGGCTGCCGTACGACCAGGCCAAAGCTTATGCTCACCGCGTTGCTCGCGATATCACTTCGAACCAGGCTGATCCCCTCAGAATCCCCTTCGAGCTAACGCCGTAGGTCTCAACAAGAGCGGGCGTCGTGCACTTGTCATCTCCAGGCGGTGGTTGGCGAAATTCGGCCGGTCAACGGGGCTGCTTCGGCGCAATCCGAGACTGGCCCGCGAGCGCTCCCCCTGTGCGCCGATCTCGTTGGCCGTCCATGCTGACAGCGCCCGACGCTCAACGTGGCCGGCTACATCCAAAGCCCGCCCATGATCCTCACCACGCTCGAAGCCGCCCACACGCTGGCCGGCGAGGACAGCATCAGCGCGGTGCGAGTGCGTGTAGGCGGCATTGACCAGTTAACGCCGGCCGCCCAGCGCAAGATCGAGACGATCGCCAGCGAGATCGCCCGCCACACCGGCCTGACCGTGGACGTGATGATCGGCTCTTCACCCCGCCGCGTCCTGGTGCGGGTTCCGGAGATCGGCTACGTCGAGGAAGGCTGGATTCAAAAGGGAGTGAACGTCTCTTACGCTCAGGGCTTGCAGAGCGGGCACTGGCTGCTGCTGGCTACCTTGCTCGGTATCGGTGGGATCTTTACCCTGGATGTGGCCTGGGCCGATGTGACGGCGCGCTACCGCACCATCGCCCTGCAGAAGGCGCTGGGCTGGCGCTCGCGCACGGTGTTCGCGCAACTGCTCGGGCAGGTGCTGATCGTCGGCGCCGTTGCCAGCGCCCTCGGAGCGCTCGCAGCCTGGGTGGTCGCCCAAGCCTTGAAATGGCAAACCCCGCCTATCGCCCTGCTGATCGGTGTGCCGCTGGCCGTGATCGGGTTGTGCATCGCGGGCAGCTTTTACCCGGCCTGGCTGGCCAGCCGCGTCCCGCCGATCGTCCTGCTCCAGCACGGCGAGGTGCGGAGCGCTGGCGCAAGATTGGGCATGATGGCGGGCGGCGGCATGGGGTCATATGCCTGGCGCAGCCTGCTGCGGCGGCCCAGCCGGACGGCGCTCACCGCGTTGGCGGCCGCGCTCGCCTCGGCGCTGCTCGTGCTATCGCTGAGCGTCACCCTGGCGCGCCAGGGTCTGCTAAGCGGGACGCTGCTGGGCGAATTTCTCCTGATCCGCATCGAGCGGTTCCATTACGTGCTGGTGGGCATTGGCCTGGCGTTGGCTGCCCTTGCCGCGGCGAACGCGCAGTTGAGCGGCCTGATCGAGCGGCAGCGGGAGATCGGCCTTCTCAGGGCTGTCGGCTGGCGCACCAGGACAGCGGCGCAACTGTTCCTGAGTGAAGGCGCCCTGCTGGGTGCACTGGGCGGTGTGATCGGAACGGTGCTGGGCGGCCTGCTCTTCTTCTCGTTCTACGGCAGCCTGCCCACATTCGTAGCAGGCATTGCCTTAGTCGGAATTGCCGTGCCGAGCGTGGTCGGCGTTCTGTCATCCATCTACCCCGCCCGCATTGGGGCGCGCGTGCCGCCCGCTGAGGTGATGCGCTATGAGTAGCCTGGCAAGCCCGATCGTCCAGATCGAAGCGGTAGTCAAAAGCTACGCGAACGGCGCCTCCGTTCGCGCCCTGGACGGCGTTTCGCTCACGATTGCGCGCGAGGAGTTCGTCGCCGTTCAAGGGCGGTCGGGGTCGGGTAAGACTACCCTGCTCAACCTGATCGGCACGCTCGATCAACCGACGTCTGGGCGGGTGATCGTCAGCGGCACCGATGTCACAAGGCTGACTGGAGACGCGCTGGCGGACTTTCGCCGCGCGCACATCGGCTTCGTGTTCCAGATGTTCAACCTGGTCGCCACGCTCACTGCGCTGGAGAACGTGATGCTGCCGCTGCTGCCCTATCAGCGCCGGCTGAAGTTCAACCTGCAGGCGCGGGCGCGCGAACTCTTGTCAGAAGTGGGGTTAGCCAGCCGGCTGCAACATCTGCCGGGACAGCTTTCGGGTGGTGAACAGCAGCGAGTCGCCATTGCAAGGGCACTGATCAATGGCCCTGAATTGATCCTGGCCGACGAACCGACCGGCAACCTCGATTCGCACAGCGGCGCAGAGACGCTGCGCCTCTTGCAGCGGTTGAATCGATGGTGACGCATGACGTCGCCATCGCCGGCTTGGCCGATCGCACGATACATATGCAGGATGGCCGACTCGTCTAGTGCACCACATGCTGACGCGCGTGCACCGCATCCAGCTTGCCATCCTTCAACTCGAAGACCTGATCGGCGTATTCCAGGCTGAGCGGGTCATGGGTGGCCATGAGGATGGCGACGTCTTGTTGATGCGCCAGATCGCGCAGCAGGCCGAGTACCTGGCGGGCGGTGTGGCTGTCCAGCTCACCGGTCGGCTCGTCGGCCAGGATGAGCCGGGGCGAATTGGCCAGCGCGCGGGCGATGGCGACGCGTTGTTGCTGGCCGCCGCTCAACTCAAACGGCATGTGCCTGGCCCATTTCCCCACGCCGACCAGGTCCAGGCACTCCTGGGCGCGGCGGCTGCGCTCCTTTGCCGGCGCGCCCGCCAACCGCAGCGATAACTCCACATTCTCGAACGCGGTGAACGTGGGCACCAGCGAAAATGACTGGAAGACGAAGCCGATCTTGTGCCGACGCAACTCGGTCATCTGCGCCTCGCTGTAGTCGTTGATCGGATGGCCGAACAAAATCACGCGGCCGCTGGTGGGTTTATCCAGTCCGCCGATGCAGTTGATCAACGTGGTCTTGCCGCTGCCGCTGCGGCCCTTGAGCGCGACGAACATCCCGCTGGGCACGTCGAAGCTGACGCCGCGCAGGGCATACACCTTGTTCTCGCCGCTGCCATACACGCGCTCGATGTTCTCTGCGCGCACGATTGTTTCCGCTGGAGCGTCGCTCATCTGACCCGCATTGTAATCGGCGAGTGTTGGGTGGTGATCGGTAATCGGCAGCCGGTCATCAGCCGCTATCCGCCATCTGCCACAATCGGTAGCGCGCGGACATCGCCTTCGCAGCGAGTAGCTGAAGCGATTACCCAGCCGAAGGCGCCGCGCTCGGTAGCCCCGTATAGCCAGGTGCTCTCGGCGTTGCGCCCCGTGGCGGAGAACTTTGCGCCCGGGCGCAGCCTGCCGATCAAACGGGCGGTGCGCGCCGGCCCACTGCGCAAATTCAAATTCATGGTTGATGCGACGACGCATGCCAACGCCTCCGATGGCACCGGTGTCTCTTGCATCGCAGTGGTCGGCGTGGCAGCCGGGGGCACGGGCTCGGCCGTCGCCGTGATGGTGGCTGTGGGTTGCATGACGGGCGTAGCCGTCGCCGTCGGCGGCACCTCGGTAGCAGTTGCCATAGCTGTCGCCGTCGGTGCCGGTGTCTCAGTAGCGGTCGCTGTAGCCGTCACTGTCAGCGCCGGTGTCTCGGTAGCGGTCGCTGTAGCCATTGCCGTCGGTGCTGGCGTTTCGGTAACAGTCGCTGAAACCGTCGCGGTCGTTATCGCGGCGACGCTTACAGCCGTGGCCGTCGCCGTGCCGGCGATCGGGGTGGTGGGCATCGCACGCTCCGCCGTCGGTTGTGGCGTGAGCAGAATGTCCGGATCGGTCGGGCGCAAGTCCTCGAACGGCGCCGTGCAACCCAGCGCGCTGGATGGAATCCAGCCGAAAGTGATCTCTCGGTTCCAGGCCAGGATCCACCGACTGTCTGCCGTGCGCCCGTAAGCCGTGACGATGTCGCTCGGCCGAAGCGGCGCGGCCGCCTGTGCGGATTCGCCCGGCTGTGTGCGCATAGATAGCTCGGCGCGTATGATGCAGCGCGCGAAGACCATGGGCGGCTGTAGCGTCGCGGTCGGTTGCGGCGTCGCCGTTGGCTCGGCCAGCGTGGGCAGCGGCGTTGTGGCGGAGGGAGCTGTCGTCGTGAGCGTGGCGGTCGGTCGCTCGGCGGCTGCAGTCAAGATCCTCTCGGCCGTCTGGTTTACCTGACCGGCGTTCCCGTTCGATGCGCACGCCGAGAGGATCAACGATGCCAGCCCCACCAGCCGAACCAGGCGCGTCGCCCGTCGGTTAGCCGCTCTGAGCATTCCGGGCGCCGGCGGCGCGTTTCGAATTCGACCCGCATCCGAGTTCACAGAACGGACTTTGCCTGAATTTGGCCCAGCGCTGAGGCACGGCAAGTGCAATTTCATGTCTTTCTTCCAGTAACCGGACATTAGGCGATTGTAAGGCGCGTCCTGATCATTGCAAACACGCCGGACGAACAGGGGTGACCAGGCAAGGCTACCCCTACGTCACACCGCCGCCCGTTTGTAGATGTGACCCGATGTGGTCGCCCGCATGATCGCGCGTATGCAAACAGATGGCCGTGTGCAAATGCCCCGGCGCGGTTGCCACGAATCACTAGCACTGTTCCAACGTTACTCTGACGCGCGGATTTATGATGACGAAAGCATTGTCCGATGATCGAGGCGGGGATGCACACATGCCCGCCGGTTTGTTGGAAGGAATGGAATCATGAACCTGAATCAATACACCGAGAAAGCCCAGGAAGCGTTGCTCAGCGCGCAATCGTTGGCTCAGGAATACGGCCAGCAGAACATCGAACCGGAGCACCTGCTTCTCGCCCTATTGCAACAAGATGGAGGTATTGTGCCGCCCATTATTCAGGCGGCCGGGGCCAACCCGGCGCGCATCGCTGAGTTGGTCCGACGTGACATCGGCAACAAGCCCAAGGTGAGCGGCGCAGCGGGCGAGGTTCGGCTCTCGCGCGAAGTCAGCGCGCTCACCGACCGGGCCGAGGCCGAGGCCCGGCAAATGCGCGACGAGTTCGTCAGCACCGAACATTTGCTGCTGGCGCTAGCCGATCCATCGGCCGTGCGCACGGGACGGACGCCGGCAGCGACGCAAATCCTGAACGCCAACGGCATCACCCGCGATGCGGTGCTGCGCGCGCTCGTCCAGGTGCGCGGCAGCCAGCGTGTCACCTCGCAGAACCCCGAAGCCACGTATCAGGCGCTGGAGAAGTACGGCCGCGACCTCACCCAACTGGCCCAGCAGGGCAAGTTGGACCCGGTGATCGGGCGCGATGAGGAGATCCGGCGCGTCATCCAGATCCTCAGCCGGCGCACCAAGAACAATCCGGTGCTAATCGGCGAACCCGGCGTGGGCAAGACGGCGATTGCCGAGGGGTTGGCCCAGCGCATCGTCCGGCGCGATGTGCCGGAGGGGTTGAAGGACAAGCGCATCATCGCCCTGGACATGGGCGCGCTGATCGCCGGCGCCAAGTATCGCGGCGAGTTCGAGGAGCGCCTGAAGGCAGTGCTGAAGGAGGTCACCTCGTCCAACGGCAAGATCATCTTGTTCATTGATGAGCTGCACACGGTGGTGGGCGCAGGCAAGGCCGAGGGCGCGATGGATGCCGGCAACCTGCTCAAGCCAATGCTGGCGCGCGGCGAGCTGCACTGCATAGGGGCTACCACGCTCGACGAATACCGCAAGCACATCGAAAAGGACGCCGCGCTGGAACGGCGCTTCCAGCCGGTGTTTGTGGATGAACCCAGCGTCGAGGACACCATCAGCATCTTGCGCGGCCTGAAGGAGCGCTACGAGATCCACCACGGCGTGCGCATTCAGGATGCTGCGGTGATCGCTGCGGCGACGCTCAGCGCCCGCTACATCAGCGACCGCCAACTGCCCGACAAAGCCATTGACCTGATTGACGAGGCGGCCAGCCGGGTGAAGATGGAAATTGACTCCAAACCCACCGCGCTGGACGAAATTGATCGCCGCATCTTGCAACTGGAGATCGAGCGCGAGGCGCTGAAGAAGGAAACCGACGACGCCAGCAAAGAGCGCCTGGCCAAGCTGGAGGCGGAGATCGCCAGCGAGAAGGAGAAGAGCAACGCCCTGCGCGCGCAGTGGGAGCAGGAGAAGGCTGCCATCCAGGAGGTGCGCGCGGTGCGCGAGCAGATCGAGCAAACCAACGTGCAGATCGAGCAGGCCGAACGCGACGCCGACCTGGCCAAGGCGGCCGAGCTGCGCTACGGCCGTCTGCGCGAGCTGGAGGCCCGGCTCAAGCAAGCTCAAGCGCGCCTGGCCGAGCTGCAAAAGGGCAATCCGTTGCTCAAAGAGGAGGTTGGCCCCGATGAGGTGGCCGCGGTGGTCTCGCGCTGGACGGGCATCCCGGTCTCGCGTCTGCTGGAAGGGGAGATGCAAAAGCTGGTGCACATGGAAGAGCGGCTCCGGCAGCGCGTGGTGGGCCAGGATGATGGGCTGCGCGCGGTGAGCAACGCCGTGCGCCGGGCGCGCGCCGGCTTGCAAGACCCCAACCGACCGATCGGCTCGTTCATCTTCCTTGGCCCTACCGGCGTTGGCAAGACCGAGACGGCCAAGGCGCTGGCTGAGTTCCTCTTCGACGACGAACGAGCGATGGTGCGCATTGACATGAGCGAGTATCAGGAGAAGCACACCGTCAGCCGGCTGATCGGCGCGCCGCCCGGCTACGTGGGTTATGAGGAGGGTGGTCAGCTCACCGAAGCCGTGCGCCGCCGGCCCTATTCGGTGGTGCTCTTCGACGAAATCGAAAAAGCCCACCCCGAGGTCTTTAACGTGCTGCTGCAATTGCTGGACGACGGCCGGCTCACCGATGGCCAGGGACGCACGGTGGACTTTCGCAACACGGTGGTGATCATGACCAGCAACCTGCTGGCCGGCCAGTCGCTGGAGCTGATGACGCGCGACCAGATCGTGCGCGAGCTGCAGCGCTTCTTCCGGCCGGAGTTCTTGAACCGCATTGACGAGATCGTGATCTTCCATCCGCTGGACGAGCGGCACATCGAGCAGATCGTGGATATCCAGCTCGGCCGGCTGCGCAAGCTGTTGGGCGACCGCAAGCTGACACTGGAGCTGACCGAGCAAGCTAAACGCCATCTGGCGCAGGTGGGCTATGACCCAGCCTTTGGGGCACGACCGCTCAAGCGGGCCATCCAACACGAATTGCAAGACTCGCTGTCACTGGCCATCCTGGAGGGCCGCTATCGCGAGGGCGACACAGTGCGCGTAGATGCGCGCGACGGCCGGCTGGTGCTGGAGTAGGACGAATCAATCCTTCGGATCACGAATCCGTTCCGCGCCGTCTGTTGGCTCACGTGTGGCCGCGCTTCGCGGTGTGGGCCTCGATTGGGAGGATGTGAAGTGCGTTGGGGATATGTTAGAATCCCGGCGCAGCGTGGTGCCCATAGCTCAATGGCAGAGCGCCTGACTGTGGCTCAGGAGGTTGAGGGTTCGAGACCGTCTGGGCACCCTTCCAGATCGCAAGCGCCTCGCCCATTCGTGGGCGAGGCGCTTGAGCTTATTCTCAACGCGGCACCTGGGTGGTCGGTATCCAAAGCGACGACAGGCGTCACATCACAATCACCGGCGTCGCCGATGAATCTTGCGTGCGCACCTCGACTGCCTCATACGGCAACTCCGGCGTCGTCCAGCGCCATACCCACAACGCCACTGGCGCCGGCACGTTGACGCAACCGTGGCTGCGCCGACGGCCGAAGTCGTTGTGCCAATATGCCCCGTGAATCGCAATGGCGCTGGCGGTGAAGTAACTGGGGAAAGGCACGCCGGGCAAATCGTAAGCATCCGCGCCGGCGCCGCCGATCATCCGTGACGTGGTGCGCTTACGGATGATGCGATACGACCCTTTGGGGGTTTGGAATGGGCCGTAGCCGGTGGCCGTGCGCGAGGTGACCAGCGGCGTGTCGCCCTCATAGGCCGTCATCATCTGCCTGGCCAGGTCAATCACGATGCGCTTGTTTTCAACGCCTGGCGAAAGCGGCGTCAGCTCAGATGGATCGAAGCGGCGCACGTGTGCCGCGGGCACATATGGACCCGGGCTGAACGTCACGCCGTCCTGAAGGCGATACCACCACTCGCCGTTGGCATCCTGAGCTGCTCCGATGACGCGAAAGACGCCGGTGTAATACAAACGCATTAGTCGCCGCGCCTGCGGATCAGGCGATACGCGGGCATCGCTGAAAGGCACGGTGATCTCGCCCCAGAACTTCTCCGCGGCGCGATCCGGCTCCGGTGGATTCTTGATGGCGTTCACCGGCTGAATCCATGACGAGTAGGCATAGCCGTCGTCGGTCATGTACCAGATGTTGTTGTGAGCCATCTCGGCATCGCCGGCCACCTGTTCGTAGAGCCGCAACACTTCGTCGCGCTTGGCGACGCGGACGACCTTGGCGCTCACTTTCGGCGCTGCGCGAATTTGAACCTGCCAGTTCGCCACGCGGCCGAGCGGTGCAGGAGGCGCCTCCGGCCCCGGTTCGACCTCGATCTCCAGGTCAATCTTATGAGCGAATAAATGAGTGAGGTTCGTGAGCGGCAGGGCCGCCATAGCGGCAGCCACGCTGCCGGTCATCCTGAGGAGCTTTCTGCGTGAGATGAGCATCGGTTTACTATGCTAAGCATCTGGGCGAGTCTTGTCAACCACGAACCAGTACCGTTCACCGCCCGTTCGTGCAACGTAGGCTTGAACGCGTTGCGACATTGCTTCGGCAGAGCCGAACATGACCGACCACTGCGACGGATAACACGCAATGGCGCGGATGCGCGCATCCAGTTCGTGCGTCGTCAGCGCCACGCGTTCGTATGCCAGGCCCGCCGGCGGCCTGAACTGATCCACCAGGTCAGCATAGGGAAAGTCCTCGTAGTAGCGCAGGACGGAGGGACGGGCCAGCGATTCGACGGCGCTGCGGACGATGACATGATCTACATGACCGCCGATGGCCAGCGGGCAATATACCTGCGTCGCCGAACGGACGAGCGGCGCCAGCGCCGACCGCACCTGGGGGAGATGACATTGCCAGTCGAGCGGATGCACGGCGCCCCCGATGAAGTCATCGGTGTAGAGCGGCGCCCCTCGTTCGTCGCAGCGATAAACGGCGTCGAGCAGGCCGAGGTGGACCGCGGTCGCTCCCAGCACCTGGCAGGCTTGTTCATCCTCGGCGCGGCGGCGTTCATAGGGCCGATCCCCCAGTTGCCATTGCCGATGCTCGCGCTGAGCGGCTTCCGATAGCGGCCGATCCGCCGGACGATCCGCCGTGCAGACGCTGGCGATGGTGACCGGCCGTCCCTCAGACGTCAGGCGATAGACCAGGCCGCCGCACGACAGGGCGACGTCATCCAGGTGTGGCGAGACGAATAAGATCACGGCAGCCGACTGCAGGACGTGAGGGACGATTGGTCAGGGGCGGATGACGACCAGCGTGCCCAACGGTGCCCAGCGGTACAGCTTGGCCGCGTCGGGAATGTTGAGGACGACGCAGCCGAAAGAGCCGCGCGAGCCGACGCGCCAATTCACCAACCGGCCATTGCGCGACGGCATGGCGTGGATGCCGTTCTCGATGTTGCCGGCGTCGTAGATGCCCATCCAGTAGGGCATGTCCAGGTTCCACAGGTTGGCGCGCGCTTCGGGGAGTTTGGTCTTGATGCGAAAGACGCCTGGTTTGGTGTCGCGATTGGGATACTCTTCAGTTGGCAAGCCCGTGCTGACGAGGAAATCGAAGACCAGTTGGTCGCCGTCATATGCCCACAGGCGCTGCTTACTCAGGCTGACGTAGATCACCTTGCCGTCGGTCGGCTGGGGATCAATCTTCGGTGCGATCCACGGGGAGATGGCATCGGGCGTGGTGGGGATGGTGAGCACGGTGCCGGGAATGACGCGATTATTCACCAGGCCGTTGGCGCGGCGCAATGCCCGCAGGCTGACGCCGAATTGCTCGGCGATCGCCGGCAGGCTGTCCCCCTTTTCGAAGGTATAGGTCACGACATTGCCGATTCCTGCACGCGCGCTGGCCGTAGCCGGCGAAGGGACAAACGCCGCCGGACAGATGCTCCAGACAATCAGCAGCACAATCAACGTGCCAGATGTTCGTCGCAGAAGCGACGGCATGATCGGCAAACCATGCCGATGGATGGCGACGGATGGCTCCCGACTTCTCATCAGCGACGAATATACACCGGTGTGCCAAGAGAGGCCCAGCGGTATAGCGCGGCGGCGTCAGCGGTGTTGGCCACCACACATCCGAACGAAGCAGGGTAACCAACTGGCCAGCGCACCAATGCGCCGTTCTTGCGCATCGGCATGGCGTGGATGCCGTTTTCGATGGGCCCGACGTTATAGATGCCCATCCAGTAGGGCATGCGTAGCTGCCACACAGATGACCAGGCCTCGGGGATTTTGCTTTGCACGCGGAAGTTGCCCTGGCGCGTGCCGCGCTTCGGCTCGCCGCTGCTGATCAGAAAGGTCATGACTACCTCGCCGTCTTCATAGGCCCACAGGCGCTGACGGCTAATGCTGACGAAGATCTCGCGCCCCCGACCCCTGATGATCTTATCGCCGGGCGTGCCCTGAGCTGCCAATGCTGTATAGGTGGGAGCGATCAACGCGCCGATGCTACCTGCGACCAGGCCGGCTAGGAACGACCTGCGGTTCATAACACGGAAGTTTATCGGGAGATCGAGAAATCAACAAGTTACGATGCGCTGGCCTTCAACACACGGATTGGCTCAAGCGGTCGAATCTGATATGCGCGACAGGCAGCCGGCACGACAACTGTCTCGAACCGGCCGAGTGGTGCAGCGTGGTCATTGCTCTCGACGATGGCTCTTCCCTGAATGACAGTGAGGGCGTGGAAACTCTGTCCATCCGTGTCCAGGGCGAGCGTGTCGGCGTTCGATGCCAGCAAGTCGAGGGTGAAGTAGGGACAGGCGACCAGCCGTTGGGCATCTGCATCTAGCATGGGGCGCAGAGGATGGACCTGGCCGTTGGCTTCGGGATCGGTCACCGCCAGCGCTTGCTCGATGTGTAAGGCGCGCCCGGCGCTGGCCGGACGGTTCCAGTCCCACACCCGGTAGGTGATGTCGGAAGTTTGCTGCACCTCATAGATCAACAGGCCTGGCCCCAGTGCATGGAGCGTGCCGGCCGGCGTGAAGACGGTGTCACCAGCCCGCACCGATCGGTGCTGCACCAGCTCAAGCACGCTGCCTTCGCGAATGGCCCGTGCCAGATCGTCGGGCTTGGTGCCCGGCCTCACGCCTGCGATCAGGCGGGCCCCCGGGCTGGCCTCTAGCACGTGCCAGGCTTCGGTCTTGCCGAAGTGCCCCGGCCCTTCCAGGGCGACCGCCTGCGCATCATTGGGGTGCACCTGAATCGAGAGCCAGTCGTTACAGTCGAGCAGTTTGATGAGCAGGGGAAAGCGTGTCCCGGTGCGGGCGACAACTGCTTCGCCGAGCAGCCCGGCGCCGAGTTCGGCAGCCAGCCCTGCCAGCGTCTGGCCGGCATAGCGGCCGTCGGCGATTCGATTGTTCTCATACACGATCCACGCCTCGCCAATCGGCTGGTCGGCATCCGGCTTCAATCGCTGGCCGCCCCATACCCGGTAATGATATTCAGGGATGAGCCGAAGGAGTTCAAGCATCGTTCACCGCCAGCTTATCACAAGCGTTCCCCAAGGCGCAATCGTCAGGTTGTCCAGAGGTTGCGCTTCACCCAAGAGAAATGTAGCACGTTCACCCGGTGGAACGGGCGAGGACGCGACATCGAGCACGAAGGACTGGGCCTGATCGCCGAAGTTGAAGACCATGCCGATCACCTCATCGCCGGCCCAGCGCCACAGGCCCATGCAGCTTCGACAACTGGTCACCGTGTCCATCATGCGGAAGTCGGCGCTGCGCAGGGCCGGCCGTTCGTTGCGCAACCGAATCAGGCGGCGGTAGTAATTCAGCAGCGAATCCGCGTCGCCATCTTGCTCCTCAACCGAGACGCCGTCGTTTGGCCGGTTGTTGCGGTTGGCGGGTTTGAACCACGTGGTCATGCCCGGACCCTCTTCGTCGGCATACCAGTCCATTGGCTCGCGGCGAAACTCGTCGTAGATCGGCCCAGGGCCCTTCACACCGCGCATGCCGATTTCTTCGCCATAGTAGATGATCGGGATGCCGGGCGTGAGGATGGCCACCGCAGCGGCCAGCCGCATGCGGGCCGGGTCGTTCTGGACGGCCGAGGCGATGCGGTTGGTGTCGTGGTTCGACGGAAAGCGCACTACCTGCGCGCCGCGCGGGTATAGATTGAGCATGGCGCGATAGGCTGGCTGCAACAACAATGGATCCACTGCGCCGTTGAGCACCCCCTTGCCCACCGCATTCTCTCCGCCGGAGAGGCGCAGATACCATGGAAAGTCGAACAGCGCGTCGAAGCCTTCGTCGAAGTAACGCTGCAAGGTAGATGGCTCGCCATCCCACACCTCGCCCAGCAGCACCGCGTCGGGGTGACTGGCCTTCATGGTTTTCCGCAAGTCGCTCCAAAACCAATGCTCGACGCCACGCGCGTAGTCGGCGCGCAGCCCGTCGGCGCCGAGGTCGAGCCAGAACTGCGCTGCGCCGATCAGATATTCGTTCACTGCCGGATTGCTGTGATTCCATTCCGGCAGATCGGCGATGCCGTAGAAAGACTGGTAGGAAAGGTTGTTCGCGTCCTTGAACAGGAACCAATCGGTATAGGGTGACTTTGGATTGCCGTAAGCGTCCTGGAAGAAAGGATGGCCCCTGGAGGTGTGATTGGCGACGAAATCCACGATCAGGCGCATGTTACGCCTCTTGAGTTCGGCCACCAGGGCTTTGAAATCGTCGAGCGTGCCGAGCTGTGGGTTGACCGCTTTGTAATCCGCGACGTCGTAGCCGTGGTAGGTCAACGACGGATAGTGCGGGTTCATCCAGATCGTGTTGACGCCGAGTGATTGGAGGTAGTCCAGTTTCTGCCGCAATCCTTCCAGATCGCCGATGCCGTCGCCGTCGGAATCGTAGAAGCTGCGCGGGAAGATTTGATACAGCGTGGCGTCGTTGAACCAGGCCGGCGACGCGATGATCGGCCGACGATCGGGCGTCGCCGCCGGGCGCGGTGTGGCGGTTGGCAGCCCGGTGGGTTGGGGAGAGGGCGCGGGCGTAACAGACGTGGGTATGGCTTCTGCTGCCGGTGCCGCCGTTGGCGGAGCTGGAGGCACGGCGCAGGCGCACAGAGCCGCCAGGCAGAGGGCAAGGGCAATCCGCAAGCGAGGTCGGCCTCTCATGTCATACTCTCCTCAAAACGAAAATGGCGGGCCGCAGCCCACCCAAGTTTACGCGGAATGTCTGTTGGTTTTGCCAGCTCGCTCGCATCTGGGCGAGCACGCGCTCCATCAGTCGCACTTCGGCCGTGATCAGCACGCAGCGCGTGCCTGGCCGGGCCACGCGAGCGGCCTCGTCCATCAGTTGCGGATAGAGCGCGACGTTCTCGTCATGCGACCCGACCAGGTGGCCGAAGGGCAGATCGGCTGTGATGGCATCCACGCTCGCGTCCGCCATTGGCAAGCGTCGTGCGTCCCAGTCATACAGTTCGAACGCTCCACGCCCGCCTTTCAGGTAAGCGGCGATGTTCGCCTGGGCGCAGGCGATGGCGCGGGGGGCGATGTCGCAGCCGATCAGGCGGCGTGCCGGGGCAGCCGACGCACGTTCGATCAACAGCGTGCCGGAGCCGCAGCCCAGGTTGAGATAGACGTCATCCGCCGCCGGGCGCGTCAGCAACGCCATGACATGCGCAACCGTCGCCTGCAGCGTCCCTTCGACGTCGCAGACGCGCCAGTCGCGCGTGGCCAGTGGTCGCGGCGAAATGCGCACGAGCACATCCCAGCCCGTGCGCTTCCGGCTACCGACTTGCGGCTCCTCGCGACTCCCGGCTTCCGACTGGTGCTGAGCTTCGGGAGCAAGCAGCCTGGAGCAGGCGACGGGCGATGGGCAGTGCGGCGAGGGGCGCACGCGGATCAACAGCTTGCCCTCTTCGTCTACCTCGCGCAGGCCGGTATGGCGAGCCAGCTCCGCTTTCAACCGTGCCATCACCGTCGAGCCGGAGCCGGCCGCACCGAGCATGAAGGTGCGGTAGGTGCCGCGCGGCATCAACGCCAGGACGGCGTCGGTTTGCACAAGCACGGCGCGCAGGTGCCGATCGCCGAGAAGGGCTCTGGGGCGCGGGACGTCGAAGCGTTCGAGGAGATAGATGGCCAGGGCGGTTTTCGATTGGAGCAGCGAACGTAGATCGGCAGCGGTGAACTGGAGCATGCCGGGCCGAACGATGCGCACATCGCGTCCACCCAGCCGCGCGATCTCCTCGCGCGCGAACGGCTCCAGCCCGGCGATGACGTCGGCTTCGCAGCGATAGGCCTGCACGGCGTCACTGTATCACGCCGGTCGTTGCGGCGCCTCGGCGGTTTTGCGCGGCGCGCGCTTCTTGGCCGCAGCGCGCCGCAAAGATTTCTCCTCTGGAGCGACGCGCATGGGCAAGCCCGAGTAGAACCGACGCAGGGATGGCAGGTAGTCGGTGATGTCGTAGCCTTCCCAGCGCCCGCGATCGCTTGCCTGAAAGATCGCCCCGCCGATGATGGGCGATGGGTATGACTTGCCGTCAATCACCACCGGCGCGCTTTGCAGCCGAATGTATTTGTCACACCAATCGCGGAATTTCTCCTGGCTGGTGGCATGGGCCTTGAAGCCGCCGACGCCGCCTTGATCCAGGCCGCACTCCGAACAGTAGATCGCGCGCACTTTCGGGTCGAAGCCACAGCGCGTGAACAGGAACTCCCAGCGCCGCTCGAACCACTTCCACTCGTTCGGTTTGTCAATGTGGTGCGGGTCGGGCGAATACAGGTGCATGTCGAAGGCGATCAGGCCGTTGTTGTAGGCCGGCGCATACAACTCGCGGATGATCTGGCACGTCTCCGGATTGGTGAAGTCGGGGGTTCCCATCGAGAAGGTGCCGGCGGCGTAGGTGGCGCCGCTGCCTTGCTTGATCCGGCGAGCCACCTCCAGGTCAATTTGAGCGCGTCGCCGCAGGTCATCGCCGTCTTGTCCGAGCTGGTCGGCTTCGTTCAGGCCGGTGTAGACCAGGTTCTTGTCGGTCGCCCCTTCCAGGCCGTTGATGATCTGTTCGACGCTGGGCACCACGCCGTGCTCGAAGAATCGCCGCACCATGACCACGGCGTCGGGGTGGGCGCGTTTGAGCTGGCTGGCGCCGGCAAAGTTGTTCATGCACAAGAAGAATTTGCAGCCGTGGCGGGCTTCCTCAAAGGCGACCTCGCTGTTGGTCATGGCATGGATGCCAAGCCTGAAGGTGCGCACGGGCCTGCTCACGTCGGAGCCGGTGTCGGGCGGCGGCTCGCCTTCGAACTCCAGCCACGTGGTAGACACGAAGACGCCCACGGGCTGATCGCTCTCGTTCGGCCCGAAGCGCAGGTTGGCGCCGCTGACCTGCAGCGGAACGGCCGCCCAGCCGTCCCGCACCGACAGCACATCCACCTTCGTCCCCCTGGGTAGCATCCCGACGATCATGCCTTCCAGGCTTGGCTTGAGGCGAACGTTGAGTAGACTGGCGATGACGGTCGCTTTCATGGATTCCTCCCTGACTTCCCGTGCCCCTCGCATGGAATGGGAAGCAAAACTCCCGATGTGCGATGGAGACATCGGGAGTTTAGCGCGTGTGGCTCAAGCGGGCAACGGGACTCGAACCCGTGATCTTCTGCTTGGAAGGCAGACGCTGTGCCAACTCAGCTATACCCGCGTGCGATCGAAATTATACTGCTTTGCCGACCTGCCGACCTTCTGACCTGCCGACCTGCCGACCTAACGACCCCCGCTGACTTGCAGCCGGTTGGCCCTTGGCTAAACTTAGTGCCGGATGCACGTGCCCATCAGACCGCGCGACATCCTGCCGCGATACAGCACCTCGACCAAACGCACCTGCTGATCCGTGCCTGCCCGCACATTACCGATCCACACCACCCGATCATGCACCGCCACACTGCGCATGATCACCTCCGCCACCTCACAGGCCAGATTGTCTTTGGCGCGCGTCACGAACGTGATGCCCTCGCGCGTCATTTGTGCCAAAATGTGCCCTGGCAATCGCGCTCCTTCCTTGATTTGAGAGCGATGGGGTAAACACATGAGAACAGTAGACGAAGATTTGCTCCAAGAGATCACACAACGATTGGTTGAACTTTTTCACCCAGAGCAAGTCATCCTTTTTGGGTCATATGCCTGGTGAACACCAACGGCGGGTAGTGACGTAGATGTGATGGTGATTGTCACAGAGAGCAACTTGTCAGACTACCAACGCGCTGTGCTGGCGCACCGCTGCTTGAGTGGACTTGATATTGCCAAAGACGTTATCGTGAAGACCCGAGCCGAGTTCGATTTCTTACGAGACGTGCGAGCCTCTTTGGAGCACAAAATCGCCCGTCAAGGAAAGATCCTGTATGACCGACGCCAAAGCGCAACTCGTACGAAGCTGGCTCAGCAAAGCGCAACATGACCTGGCTTCAGCGCGCGTTCTGGCAGCGAGTGACCCGCCTTTGCTCGACACGGCGATTTATCACTGCCAGCAAGCAGCAGAGAAAGCCGTCAAAGGCTATCTGGTTTTCTGCGACCAAGAGTTTGAACGCACTCATGACGTTGAGTTGTTGATTCGGACTGCTGCACTGTATGCTCAAGAATTTGTCAACTGGATTGACGCAGGAATAGAATTGACGCCGTATGCTCGCCTCTACCGTTACCCTGGATCTGCAACGGAACCGAACTTTGAGCAGGTTGAGCAAGCGCTGTCTGCGGCAGAAGGGTTGTACGAGTTTGTAGTTTCGTTGTTGCCGCCAGAAATGCGGCCTGAATGAGCGCCGCTCTTTGCCAAGTCGGCCATTTGTGCCTAACCTGCGCTTGCTAAGAAACAGCTGCGGTCGGTGTGAGCGCGAAGCCGAGGCGGGCCGCCTTGCGCTGCAGGTGGTGGGCCTCCCGCTCGCGGAACTGCTGTTCACGCTCTTCCAGCCGACAGGCTTCGCCTTGTTGCGCTCGGCTCGCCTGCGGCTGATGCGCGAGCCGTTAGTTCATCAGGCACTCTGACCACGAACGCCCTTCGCTCATGGCGCCAGGAGCAGCCTGTCGCGCGCCTGCTGCTCCACTTTGGCGCGCGTCCAGGCCAGCGGGATGTTCTCGCCCTTCAGCCAGAGCGGGATCATGTCGTCGTAATTGGGGTGGTAGGCGTGGCCGCTCTGGCCGGTGGTGTGAATGCCGAGCGAGTTGTCCCAGTCGCTCAGGTCGTAAATGGCGCGCCAGGACGGCCCGGAGCGCACAGCGAATGTGCGCGGATCGCCGCTGACGGCGTTAACCAGCCCCATGTTGCCGGGCGCCGGGAATGGGCCGCGATTGAAGATGCCTTCGATCGGCGCGATGCCGCTGCGGCCCAGGGTCTGATTGGCGAAGGTGACGGTATGCAGCCGCCCCCAGCGCCACTGGTCTGCGTTGTCGCCCAGCCGCGCCCGCAAGAAGCGGAGGGTATCTTCGAGCGCCCGCGCGATGATCTGCTCGCGGCTTTCGCGCTCCGGCGTCGTAGCATCGTCCCACCACGGCGCGCCTGGTTGGCTCAGAATATTGCGCAGGGCGATCTGCGCGTGGGAGCCATCGCCCAATACATCATCGGTCAGGTCTTCGCCGACTTCATCCGCGAAGGCCGAACGGGAAAGCTCGCGCCAGAACACGTCGAAGATCGCTGCGCCGACCGAGTCCACGTCGTAGATGCGATCCCAGTCCTTCATGCGCGCCAGCGCCTGGCCCGCGGGCGACGCATCGGCCACCTGCAACGTCATCTGGTCGAGAGATGCCAGCAGCTCGTCGGCAAAGATGGAACGCGCGTCGAAGTGCATCATGCGCATGTCCTCCACGCTCAGCTTCTCACGTTCGGCGATCAGTTGCTCGATGCGCCTGGCGCGATAGCCGTGGTCCCAGTCCAGGCCGATCAGGTATGGATAGCGCCGCACATCTACCACCGCGTTGTTGGCGGTGACGATGTAGCCCTCCGGGGGGTTAAAAGCAGAGGGTAGAGCCTCGAACGGAATGCTGCCGATCCACTCGTGCTCACCGGTCCAACCGGGCACAGGTGCGAGGCCGTCGCCGCTTTTGCGGATGGGGATGTTGCCCGGCATCTGATAGCCGATGTTGCCGTCCACGTCGGCATACACAAAGTTCTGCGAGGGAGTGTCCCAGTAGCGCAGAGCCTCGCGGAATTGCTCCCAGTTTTGGGCCTTGTTCAGCATCAAGACTGCCCTGAGCAGTTGACCCGGCTCCAGGGCCGCCCACTGCAACGCCATCGGCTCGCGACCCTCCAGCTCGTCGAGCACGTCGTTGAGGATCGGCCCGTGGCGAGTCTCGCGCACGCGCAGGACGACCGGCTCGGCCTGGCCGGCGACGACGATGCGCTCCTCGCGGATGCGCGCCGGCTCGAACCGTCCCTCGAACTCAAACGCATCCGGGTCGCTGGAACTGGGCCGCTCGATGAAAAGGTCTTGCGTGTCGGGGCCAACGTTGGTGACGCCCCAGGCGATGCGCTGGTTGTGCCCCAGCACCACACCCGGCACACCAGGGAAGGTCACCCCTACCACATCGTAGGGGCATGCCGCACTCACCGTGCGGCAGTGCAGTCCGTTGATATACCAGATCGAGGGCATCTGGATGCCCAGGTGGGGATCGTTGGCCAGCAGTGGCCGGCCGGTCGTGGTGCGGCCGGCGGCCACCACCCAGTTGTTGCTGCCGATCGCCGGATCGTTGGCCAGGCCGATGGCGCGTTGCACGCCAGCGTTGAGCGCACGCAGAGCAAGCGCATCGACCAGTAGAGGCTGTCCCGGGGCGAGCGACGAGGAAGCGCGTTTGGCCGCTCCAGCCTGCAGCGCCGGCCCGTCAGCAGCCAGCGGTCTCACGATCACCGGCATATCGTCGGGATAGGGCGGGAGGACGGCTTCGGCCAGCGCTTCGCCGCCGCGCGCGATCAGCGCCATGCGCACCAGCTCGTGATCCAGGTTGTGGCCGAGGTTGAAGCTCATCGCCTTGCCCCAGGTGAGCGTGTTCACCGGCGTCCAGGGCTCCGGCGACCATCGGCGGCCGATCAGCCCCAGCACGCTGAACTCGAAGCCCAAGCGGTCGGCGTTTGGCAAAATATAGGCGTTCACGCCTTCGGCGTAGCTTTGCAAAACGCGCAATGTTTCGGCGTCCAGCCGGCGCGCCTCTTCTTCGGCCACGCGATGCCAGCCCAACGTGCGGATGAACTTATCCTGCTCCAACGCCCCGGCGCCGAACAACTCGGCCAGCCGCCCCTGACCGATGCGCCGCCAGAACTCCATCTGAAAGAAACGATCCTGGGCGTGGACGAAGCCCTGCGCGCGGAAGAGGTCTTCGGGGGTGTCGGCGTAGATGTGCGGCACGCCGAAAGCATCGCGGATCACTTCCACGTCGCCGGTCAGGTCGGCCAGCTTGATCGTCCCTTGAGTTTGCGGAAAGGGGCGGCGAGAAGCGTAAACAAACACTCCACCTGCCAGGAGCGCGAGGAGAAGAACGAGGATCAGCACAACGGCAAGGACTCTCGAGATCGGCTTCATGGTCGTTGTTGTCCGATGAATGCTAAAGTAGATTAAGATTCTAGCCCGACGCTCAATTTGTGCTATGGATTACCTGACCTTTCCCGACGTGTTGCGCCGCGCAGCCTGGCGCAGGCCTGATCAGACCTTCATCTACTGGAGCGACCGGCGGCGCAGCATCACTTACAGCGACGGTGAACGAGTGAGCGATGCGGTTGCCGGCGGCCTGGCCGAGCTGGGCGTGCGGAAAGGCGATCGCGTGGCCATCCTTGCTCACAACGGCCTGGACTACGTGCTGGCCATGTTCGGCATCTGGAAGCTGGGCGCCGTATCGGCTCACATCAACGTTCAGCAGGTGCACAACCTGGCCTGGTTCGTGAACGACGCCGGCCCGCGCATCCTGATTTACACCGGCGACCTGCACGATGCGGTGATGCATCACCTGCCGCACATGCCCTCGCTAGAACATCTGATCTGCTTTGATGGCGCGCGCCCCTCTGCCCACGACTGGAATGCGCTGCTGGCCACCGACCTCAAGCCGCCAGCCGTCATCCTCTCGGCAGACGATGCGGCGCATCTGTCATACACGTCGGGTTCATCTGGCAAACCCAAGGGCGCGGTATTGGCTCATGGCTACACGGCGCGTGCGACGCACTGCATCGCCGAGCGCCTTCAGTTATCGCCTGCCGACGTCTCGTTGGGACCTACGTCGCTGGCCAGCTCGTATCACCTAGTCGCCAATCTCCTGCCGGCCATGCATCGCTGCGCACAGGTCGGCGTGCGCAAGCAGTGGGATGCCGCCGCGGTGGTGGCCGAGATTGCTGAGCGCGGCGTCACCTTCATCGCCGCTAACCCGCTGTTGCTTGCCGACCTGCTAAATCACATCCGTCAAACCGGCAGCCGGCCGGCCACGCTGCGCTTCGTGATGTGCGGCGGGGCATCGGCGCCACTCGAGCTGAAAAGAGCCTACCGCGACGAGCTGGGCATCCCGTTGGTTGAGGCCTACGGCCAATCCGAGCTGGGCGGCTTTGTGGCCATGGGCTACCCTCGGCTGGAAGACGATGCTCACCTCTCCGCCATCGGCCCGGAACTGCCCGATCGCGAGGTGCGCATTGCCGATCAAGACGATCGGCCGGTGGCCGTAGGCCTGCCCGGCGAGATTCTCATCCGCGGCGGCGTGATGTTGGGCTATCACAATCTGCCGGAGAAGACCCGCGAGGTGCTGCGCAATGGCTGGTTGCACACCGGCGATGTCGGCATCATGGACGCCGATGGTTACATCACTTTACTGGGCCGCTTGAGCGAGCGGATCGTGATGAACGGCCGAGCCGTCTTCCCACGCCCGCTGGAAGAAGCCCTGCTGCGCCATCCCGCCGTGCGCTACGTCTGTGTGGTTGGCGCGCCTCACCCACAGTCCGGCCGGGTGCCCAGGGCCTTTGTCGAGCTACTTCCGGGCGCCAGCGCCACACCGGATGAACTGCTGGCGCATTGCCAGGACCTGCTGGGCGCGCAAAACACCCTTCGAGAGGTGGAAATTCTGGCCCAAATGCCGATGACGCCCACCGGCAAGATCGCCCGCGCCGACCTGCAAGCCTGCGTAGACTCGGCCGAAGCAGAGCGCTGAAGCGCGCCCTTATACTGTGTGGATCAAGCCTGTACCGGAGAAGAACACACGCATATGTCCTTAACTGCCGGCCCAACGGTTCATACGTCTGACTTCATCCGCACCGCGGTTCGCGAAGACCTGGCCTCCGGCCGTTTCACCTGCGTCCGCACGCGCTTTCCGCCGGAGCCGAACGGCTATCTGCACATCGGCCATGCCAAAGCCATGGCGGTGGATTTCGAGATCGCCCGCGAATTCGGCGGCACCTGCAACCTGCGCTTCGACGACACCAACCCGGTGAAGGAGGAGCAGGAATACGTGGACGCCATCATGGAGGATGTGCGCTGGCTGGGCTATCGCTGGGACGGCCTGTACTTCGCCAGCGACTACTTCGAGCAACTCTACGAATTTGCGGTGAAGCTGATCAGGAAGGGCAAGGCCTATGTGTGCGACCTTTCGCCGGACGAGCTGCGCGAATATCGTGGCACGCTCACTCAGCCTGGCCGCGAAAGTCCCTGGCGCAACCGCAGCGTGGAGGAGAACCTCGATCTGTTCGCGCGCATGCGCGCCGGCGAGTTCCCTGAGGGCAGCCGCACCCTGCGCGCCAAGATTGACATGGCCGCCGGCAACATCAACCTGCGCGACCCGGTCATGTATCGCATCATCCGCGCCAGCCATCACCGCACCGGCGACGCCTGGTGCATCTACCCGACCTACGACTTCGCCCACGGCCAGTGCGACAGCATTGAGGGCATCACCCATTCGCTGTGCTCGCTGGAATACGAAGACCATCGTCCGCTCTACGAGTGGTTCCTGCGCGAGCTGGAAATCTTCGCCCCCCGCCAGATCGAGTTTGCGCGCCTGAACCTGAGCTACACGGTGCTGAGCAAGCGCAAGCTGCTGAAGCTGGTGAAAGAGGGCTATGTGCGCGGCTGGGACGATCCGCGCATGCCCACCCTGCGCGGGCTGCGCCGGCGCGGCTACACCCCTTCTGCCATCCGCGACTTCTGCGCCCGAATCGGCGTGGCCAAGGCTGATAGCGTGGTGGACATCGCCATGCTGGAACACAGCCTGCGCGACGAGCTGAACAAGACCGCCCCGCGCGTGATGGCCGTGCTGCGCCCTCTGCGTGTGGTGCTCGAAAACTATCCTGCCGGGCAGACCGAAATGCTGGAGGCAGTGAACAATCCGGAAGACCCAGCCGCCGGCACGCGCCAGGTGCCCTTTGGCCGCGTGCTCTACATCGAGCAGGATGACTTCATGGAGGATCCCCCGCCCAAGTTCTATCGCCTGGCGCCCGGCCGCGAGGTGCGCCTGCGTTACGGCTACTTCATCCGTTGCACCGACGTGGTGAAGGACACCGCAGGCAATGTAGTCGAGCTGCGCTGTACCTACGACCCGGATACGCGCGGCGGCAGCGCGCCTGATGGCCGCAAGGTGAAAGCGACCATCCACTGGGTGAGCGCGGTGCACGCCCTGCCTGTGGAAGCGCGGCTATACGACCATCTGTTTACCCGCCCCGACCCGGACGACGTCGAGGAAGGTGAGAGCTTTCTTGGCGCGCTCAACCCGAAGTCGTTGGAAGTCGTGGAAGGCTTTGCCGAGCCAAGCGTGGCCGACTCACCCATCGGCAAACACTACCAGTTCGAGCGGCTGGGTTACTTCGTCACCGATCCCGATTCGACGCCGGCGCGGCTGGTGTTCAATCGCGCCGTGACGTTAAAGGACGCCTGGGCCAGGGCGGCGGGCCAGGGTTAGGGCTATACTCAATTCCTACATGCTTCCCGGCCACCTGCGTCTGCGTAATTTCGGCCCGGTCAAGTCCGGGGACATCGTCTTCGGGGCGCTGACCATCTTCGTCGGCCCACAAGCGACGGGCAAGAGCCTGACCTTGCAGCTCGTCAAACTCCTGGCCGACATCGGCGCGGTTCACAACTGATGGTCACGCATCGACCCTTTCTGGAGACTCGTTCCCATGCAAACTTCACTCAACATCACCCGCGCCGAATTTCGTCAGCGCGCCGAACGCCTGCGCGAACATCTCCAGGCCCACAAGCTGAACGGCGTGGTGTTGTTCGATAACGCCTACATACACTACTTCTCCGGCTTCGCGTTCATCCCCACCGAACGGCCGATCGCGTTTGTGATGAACGCGCAGGGCGAATGCGCCATGTTCGTGCCGCGGCTGGAACTGGAACATGCGCGCATGCAGACCGGCTTCGAGCGAGTGGCGCATTACGTGGAGTACCCCTACACCCCACACCCGATGCACGTCCTGGCCCGACTGCTGGCCGAGATGGGCATCGCGCAGCGCATCGGTGCTGATGGCGACGGCTATCCGTGGATCTTCGGCTATCGCGGCCCGGCGTTGAGCGAGGTGACCGGCGCGACCGTCGTGCGCTCGGCCGCCTTCATCGAGGACATGATGATGATCAAGAGCCCGGCCGAGATTGCCCTGATCAAAGAAAGCGCCAAGTGGGGTAACCTGGCGCATCGCCTGTTGCAGCGCTACACGCGCGTGGGAGCTACAGAGACCGAAGTCAGCCTGCGCGCCAGCCACGAGGCGACACTCGCCATGCTGGAGACGCTCGGCCCGTTATACGCCTCGCACAGCCTCCACGGCGACGGCGCATCGGCCGGCTATCGCGGACAAATTGGCCGCAATGCCGCCATCCCCCATGCGCTGGCAAACAACATCACCTTTCAGCCTGGCGATGTGCTGGTCACCGGCGCCGGTGCACCAATGTGGGGCTATCACTCCGAGCTGGAACGCACCATGGCCATCGGCAACTTGACCGACGAGCAAAAGCGCCTGTTTGACCACATGGTCGCACTCCAGGATCTGGCCATCCGGTCCTTGCAGCCCGGCGCAAGGTGTTCCGATGTGGATCGCGCCGTGCGCGCCTACTTCGAACAACATGACCTGATGCCATACTGGAAGCATCACAGCGGCCATGCCATCGGCCTGCGCTACCACGAAGCTCCCTTCCTCGACGTGGGCGACGACACCGAGATCAAACCGGGCATGGTGTTCACCGTGGAACCGGGGTTATATGCTGCACACTTGGGCGGTTTCCGACACTCGGACACGGTTGTCATCACCGACGAGGGCTACGAGGTCGTCACCTATTACCCACGTGACCTGGCAAGCCTGACCATCCCTGCCTGAAAACATCGCCGGATGACGCGATAGTTGACACACAGCGGGGATGCGACAAAATGGTGCGCATTCGGGGTACGCCGGCAGCCGGGCCTCGCCGAAACGATCCCGGCTGCACATGGCGCGCCGATCACGACACACCCGGCTTGAGGAGACATATCCATGAGTAATCAGTCCTGCTCGACATATCCTTTTCGATTGACGGTGGCCTTGGGTCTAACCATCGCGTTGGTGCTGGCTGCGTGCGCTGCACCGCCCCAGGCTGCCGCGCCGCCGGCCCAGCCACCCACCGAACAAACCGCTCCAGCTCAGCCGGCCGCGCCTGCCCCGGGCCAGCCCAGACCAGGCGGCACGCTGCGCGTGGGCACCAACCAGGACCCCATTGGCTTCGATCCGCACCTGACCAACGCCACTGCGTCGTACCGCATCCTCGAAAACGTCTACAGCCAACTGCTGCGCTTCAAGCCCAATCTGGAAATCGAAGGCGATCTGGCCGAAAGCTACCGGGCGATTGACCCGACTACCTGGGAGTTCAAGCTGCGCCGGGGCGTGAAGTTTCACAGCGGTAAACCGCTAACCTCGGCCGATGTGAAATACTCGCTCGAACGCATCAAGGATCCGGAGGTCAAGTCGCCGCGCAGCTCGCAACTGGCCGCCATCACCGCCATCGAGACGCCGGACGACTACACGGTCATCATCAAGACTGAGAAGCCGTTTGCGCCGCTGCTCGCCGTACTGGCCGACCGCACCATGGCCATTGTCAACAAGGACTTCATCGAGGCCAACGGCGGCAAGCTCGACAATGTCGCCGACGGCACCGGCCCGTTCAAGTTCAAGGAGTGGGTGCCCAACACGCGCACAGTGCTGGAGAAGAACCCCGATTACTTCATCCCCGGCCAGCCATTGCTCGATGAAGTGATCTATCAGCCCATCCCTGACGACACGGCGCGCAGCACAGCCGTGCGCACCGGCGCCGTGGACTTCATCGAATACGCCCCACCGAAGGACCTCGAATTGCTGCGCGGCGACAGCAACATCGTCATCACCGGCGAAGGCAATAATAATGTGCGCTTCCTGGCCTTTAACACCACGGTGAAGCCTTTCGATAACCCCAAGGTGCGTCAGGCCATCGCCTGGGCGGTAGATCGCGAAGCCGTGCTGCAAGCCGCCATGAACGGGGCCGGCACGCCGCTATACGCCGGGCCGTTCCTGTCCTCGTTCTGGCCGGGCTTGAAGGAGCCGGTCTTCACCCGCGACCTGGACAAGGCCAGGCAGTTGTTGGCGGAGGCGGGCTATCCGGATGGGTTCACCGCCAAGCTCAAGAACACGCCGACCTACAGCTTCCTGGGCAACGCCGGTATCGCCGTCCAAGAGCAGCTCAAGGAAGTCGGCATCAACCTCGAAATCGAGTCGCTGGAGTGGAGCGTGTTCCTGAAGGATTACCTCGGCAAAAACTTCGAAGCGGTCGTGAGTGGTTACAGCGGCTTTGCCGACCCGCACCCCCCGCTGGATTGCACCTACGTCACCGGTCGCCAGAACAACTTCATGAGCTACAGCAACCCGAAGTTCGACGAGCTGGTCGCCAGGGGCGCTCAGGAGACCGACCTGGCGAAACGCGCCGAGATCTATCAAGAGGCGCAGCGCATCCTACTCGAAGATTCGCCGATGGTGTTCCTGTATGCGGCCAACGAATATGAGGCCATGCAGAGCTACGTCAAGGGCTACGAACACTACCTGAACGGCTCGCACGTTTCGTTCCGCAACGTGTGGCTCGACAAGTGACCGGCGGTTAGCTGCTCCGGACGCCGGTCGCGCGATTGGCGTCCGGAGCGACGTTCGCCTCGCGTCGCGCGTGCACAGCCCCATGCAGACAGTCGGCGCACGCAGGAGCCACGTAATCGCTCCCTCCACCTATAGCCTTGGCACGCTACCTCTTCCATCGCTTGCTCGTCGCCCTCCCGGTACTGCTGGGCGTCAGCCTGTTCACCTTCGGATTGGTGCGCTGGATTCCGGGCGACCCGATCCTGGTGATGCTCGGCCCGGATGCCATCGGCGCCGACGTTGAGGGCATTCGGCGGCTATACGGGCTGGATCGCCCCTGGCCAGTGCAATACGTCGAATGGCTGACCGGCGTTCTGCGGGGCGACCTGGGCCAGTCCATCCGCACGCGTATGCCGGTCGGCCAGTCCATCCTCCAGCGCCTGCCCGTGACGATCGAGTTGACCGCGCTGTCGCTGTTGCTCGGTCTGCTCATAGGCGTGCCGTTGGCCATCCTGGCGGCGACCAACCGCGGCAGGAGCGTAGACGCAGCAATCGGCGTGATCTCGTTGCTGGGCATCAGCGTGCCCGGCTTCTGGCTGGCCATCCTGCTGATGCTGCTTTTCTCGCTGCATCTGCGCCTGTTGCCATCCATTGGCTATGTGCCGTTGCACGAGAGCGTGGCTGGCAACCTGCGCCATCTGCTGTTGCCAGCGATTGGCCTGGCCTTGCCGCTGGGCGCGACGATCATGCGCTTCATGCGTTCATCGCTGCTGGAAGTGTTCGGCCAGGATTACATCCGCACGGCGCGCGCCAAGGGACTGACCTACCTCAGGACGGTCCTCAAACACGCCGTGCGCAATGCGCTCATTCCCGTGATCACCGTCATCGGCATCCAGGTTGGGCGGCTGCTCGGCGGAGCGGTGATCATCGAGCAGATCTTCGCCCTGCCCGGCCTGGGCCGCCTGGTCTTCGACGGCATCTCTACGCGCGACTACCCCATTGTGCAAGGGACGGTCCTGGCCTTCACCGTGGTCTTCATCTTGATCAACCTTCTGGTAGATGTGTTGTACAGCGTGATTGATCCACGAGTCCGGCTGACTTCGCGATGAACTCTCCGCTTCGTCGTGCACTCTATCGCGCCGTTCGCAGCCCGCAGCTCATCATTGGCCTGACCCTGGTGTCGTTGTTCGTGCTGGCCGCCCTGCTCGGCCCGGCATTGGCGCCCTACAGCCCGACGGCGCAGAAGATGAGCCAGCGGCTGAAGCCCCCCAGCGCCGAATATGCGCTGGGCACGGACGACTTCGGGCGCGACGTGCTCAGCCGCATCCTGCATGGCGCGATGCCGTCGCTGCAGGTGAGCGTGCTATCGGTGGCCGGCTCGCTCATCATCGGGGTGGTCATCGGCCTGATCGCGGGCTACCGCGGCGGTTGGCTGGACACGCTGTTGATGAGCTTGATGGATGTGTTGCTGGCCTTTCCTGCCGTGCTGCTGGCTATCGCCATCCTGGCTGTGCTGGGGACGGCGTTGAGCAACGTCATCCTCGCCATCGCCATCGTCAACCTGCCCACCTTCGCCCGGCTGGCGCGCGGCTCGACGCTGGCCACGCGCGAGCTGCTCTACGTGGAAGCAGCCCGCGGGCTGGGTGTTCCACAGGTCATGATCTTGTGGCGGCACATCCTGCCCAACATCGCCGCGCCCCTGATCGTGCAAACGTCGCTCACCATCGCCGCGGCTATCCTGATCGAAGCGTCGCTGAGCTATCTTGGCCTCGGCATCCAGCCACCGGCGCCGTCGTGGGGCAACATCCTGGCCTCGACCTACGGATTCATCCAGACCAACCCATGGCCGGCCGTGTTCGCCGGCATCGCCATCGCCATCGCCGTGCTCGGCTTCAATCTGCTCGGCGATGGCTTGCGCGACGCGCTCGACCCGACCACGGGTTGATCCTGTCGTCGTTCACCGCGAGAGCAGGGTGAAGCTCACGTCGCCCACGCGGAAGCGCAGACCGCTGTCGCCGCCGACGGCGATCTGCTGCCCGGCGTTCAGGATGACGCGCACGGGTTTGGGGCCGGCGCCGGCGTCGAGCGTGCCGTCGAAGACGAGCGCGAACGCCTCGCCCGATTCGGTCCGCACTCGCGCCACGCTCACCCGGTTATCCACCAGCGCTCCCTGGCCGATGCCGATGCTGGGCGCCGACGCGCTCAAGGCCACATCGCCCAGCATTAGCCCGCCCGCCGATCGGAGCGATCTTCTTGTGCAGGCGCGAGCAATGGTGCAAGACGGTGAAGTCCTCAGCCGCACGGCCGAGCGGGCTCGGCTTTGATCTTCGGCAAACGCGGCAGCGAGTGTCCGGTGCAGGTTGTGCTCGATGCCGGGCCTCGGCCTGCCCGCGCGACCGGAAGAGTTGGTCACGTTGGCCAGGTGCACCATGCAAGTAGACGCGGGTGCGTTCACGGCCGGGGGCAGTGACAACCTCCCGCAGGTTTTTGCTGGCTGTCACGACTTGGATGAGC
>JAIMBB010000087.1 GCA_023511655.1 Anaerolineae bacterium | reverse complement strand
ATAAATATCTGTTGATTCTTCTGATGGACCTGAGATAATAAGGGGTGTCCTTGCTTCATCTATAAGAATGCTGTCAACCTCATCAACAATTGCATAATTAAGTTCTCTCTGACATAGTTCATCTATGCTGTATCGCATATTATCTCTGAGATAGTCAAATCCAAATTCATTATTCGTTCCATAAGTTATATCTGCAAGATAAGCTTCTTTTTTACTGCAAGGACGAAGTCTATCAAAACGTCTATCAGGTAATCTGTAATTAGGATCATAAAGAAATGAAGCATCCGGCTGAATTACACCAACACTTAATCCAAGAAAATTGTATATTGCTCCCATCCATTGAACATCTCTTCTGGCAAGATAATCATTTACAGTTACAATATGTACACCCTTGCCTTCTAAGGCATTTAAATAGGCAGCAAGAGTTGCAACGAGGGTTTTACCTTCACCTGTTTTCATTTCTGCAATCTTACCCTGAAAAAGAACGATCCCTCCGAGGAGCTGAACGTCAAAGGGGATCATGTTCCATTCCCACATATGCCCAGTTACTTCCCATTTCTTCCCGCACAGCCTTCTGGTCACTTCTTTCACGAGAGCAAAGGCTTCTGGAAGGACGTCGAAGAGATCCTCACCCGGCGCTACAAGCCGGTAGCCGATCGGCTGCGCCCCCAAGATCGCATGATCGCTCACACCGGCTACCTCATCTTCGCCCGAGCCATCGTCAAGTCCCACGACATGACCATCACCGACGACCGAGACGACGAAGAGGAGGTCTTCCCTGGCGAAGCTTAAGCCAGAACAAGCGACTGACCAATGGGCCTGATCGAAACGCTGCACATTCGGCCTGGTGATTGCATCGCCGTCGTCGGCGCCGGCGGCAAGACCACGTTGTGCTGGCGGCTGGTGCAGGAAGTCGCAGCTCAGGGCAAGCGCGCTATCTTCACGACCACGACGAAGATCTGGCAGCCGGCCGATGGGACGTTCGACGTGGTGCGGATCGGGGAGATGACGGACATTGTGAAGATGGCTATCCTCTCGACGGACTGGCACACGGCCTGCCTGGCCGCCTCGGTTGAGGGTCCCATCAACTCCAGCCCCGTCAACGGCGCAGGTATGCCCACCGTGCAGACCAAGCTCACCGGCTTCACCCCGAACGAGATTTGCAGCTTTAGATTCTCAATTCTCGATTCTCAATTCTCAATTTTCGTAGAGGCCGATGGCGGGCGCGGCCTGCGCATCAAAGCGCCGGGCGATGGCGAGCCGGTCATCCCGCCTTGCGCCGATGTGGTATGCGTATTGGCCAGCCTTGACGCGATTGGCCGCCCGCTCGACGAATGCATCGCCCACCGGGTGGATCGCGTGGCGCGACTGACGCGCACGATGCCGGGCAGCATCATCGCCGCGCCCCTGATCGTCGAATTGATGACGCACAGAGAGGGTGGCTTGAAGGGCATTCCGATTGGCGCGCGCAAAATTGCCGTGCTCACCCAACATGGGGAGTACATCGCACACCCCGACGCGCCGTGGATCATGGCTGAGCTAGCCCGTCGCGGCTTCGATCGAGCCGTCACTCTCGCGCCGCGCGCGGCCCAGCCGATCATCGCCGTCGTTGATGGCGAAGCGCGCGCGCTATAGCGAACGGCGCGAAACGGAGTCCCTGTCCTTTCAGGATCGCTCTGCAACCAGCCGTAATCCAGGGTGCGTGACAGGTGCGTTCACGAATAGGGGAAAGAACCTCCTGCAGGCTGCTTGCTTGAGTCTAGCCCAGACCTGCGGGAAGTTGCGCGGGCGACCACATAGGGTCGCCCCTACAATGGGCAGCGGTGGGTAATGTAGGGGCGGCCCTGCGTGGCCGCCCGCCCATACACACCAAACGCAGGCAGGTGCACAGGCCTGCCCCTATAAAAAATGCCCCCGTGCGTGAACGCACCCTGCGCGACTGGCCGATTGGCCAGCTCGCCGACCGTCCGCTTGCGGAGTGCGATCCGGCCTGCCTCTCTCTACACTGCTACCGCATAGCCGCACTGCGACGTGACGAAACGTCGCAGCGGCAAGCTACATCAAACCTTGTGGGATGTTGACGCTATGGAAGAAAAAACGGTGAACGTTTCTCCCCCGCCTGAGCCGGACGGCGAACATTCCGACTTCCAACCACGCGGGATTGTCCTCTTCGTCTTTCTCATGTTGCTCGGATACGGGCTGTATTGGGCGTATCTGTGGTTCATCACCGTGCTTGAGCGCGGCGCAGGCAGCTAACCAGGGAGCATCTGGACATGGAGATCAACAAGCTCGAGCGATACTGGCTGATGGCCGTGGGGATCACCCTGGGTGCGTTCGTAGCAGCAACGATCGTGGCTGTCACCGTGTTCGGCATCCGTTTGCCAGCACCGGTGGAGCGGATAGATCCACAGCGGCTCGACCAGACCATCTTCGCCAACCCCGGGGTGCGCAAGATCGCCGACAACCGCTACGAAGCCGTCATCGTCGCCAGATCGTGGGCGTTCGACGCCGGGCCGGAGGCCGGCAATCCGGCCGTGCTGCGCTTTCCGCGCGGCTCGCAAGTCACCTTCTATGTGACCAGCAAGGACGTAATGCACGGCTTCCAGATCGAGAAGCACACGCTCAACCTGGAGCTGGTGCCCGGCCAGGTTGCACGCGCCACGGCCAACTTCAATCGTCCGGGCACGTATCACATCGTCTGTAATCACTACTGCGGCGCCGGACATCAAGTGATGTACGGCACCATCGTCGTGGAGTAACTCGCGCGTGAGGCATTCATGGCAAGCATTACTTATCCACAATCCGCTGAGGCCCCTGCAACGCCGGGCACGTTGAAGCTGGTGCAACGCGAACGGGCAATGATCGGCGCGCACATCATCACGGCGCTCATCGCACTGCTGTTCGGCATCTTCATGGGGCCGTTCCAGACCTTTCATCGCTCGCCGACGTTCGTGCAGTACTTCCCCACCATCCCGGTCTTCACCTTCTACTATCAGGCGGTAACGGTGCATGGGGTGATGAACGCGTTGTTCTTCACCACGTTCTTCATCGTCGGCTTCTGTTACTTCGTGACGGAGCGTTCGTTGCAACGGCCGATCAAGTCGGTGCCGATGGGCTGGGCAGCCTTCGCCTCCATGGCGCTCGGCCTGGTGTTGATGCTGTTCACGATCCTCACGTCGCCGCAGCAATCGGCTGTGCTCTACACGTTCTACCCACCGATGATCGCGCCGGCCTTGTTCTACATCGGGCTGGTGCTCCTGGCGCTGGGGTCATGGCTGGCCTCGGCCAACATCTTCCTGACCTACCGCGACTGGAAGCGCGAACATCGCAACGAGCGCGTGCCGTTGGCCGTGTTCGCCATTCTGGTGAACTTCATCGTATGGTGCGTCGCCACCGTCGGCGTGGCGCTCGAGATCGTGTTCATGCTGCTGCCGGCGTCGCTGGGGATCCTCAAAGTCACCGACCCGCAGTTGGCCCGCACGCTGTTCTGGTTCTTCGGCCATCCGCTGGTGTATTTCTGGCTGCTTCCGGCCTACGTGTCGTGGTACACCATGTTACCGCGCCAGGCTGGCGGCAAGCTGTTCAGCGAACCGCTGGCGCGCGTGGCTTTCGTGATGTTTTTGCTGTTCGCGGTGCCGGTCGGCGTGCATCACCAATTCAGCGACCCTGGCATCAGCGCCTCGTCGAAGGGCGTGCAAACGCTGCTCACGCTGGTGGTCAGCATCCCCAGCTTCATGACTGCTTTCAACGTCGGCGCAGCGCTGGAGAACGCGGCTCGCAATCGCGGCGCCAAGACGCTGTTCGACTGGCCGTTCAAGCAGAAATGGAATGATCCGGTGGTGGCGGCGCAATTGGCGGGCATGCTGTTGTTCGTCGCTGGCGGCTTCAGCGGCTTGATCAACGCTTCGGCCCAGCTCAACGCGACGATTCACAACACGTCGTGGGTGCCGGCGCACTTCCATCAGACCCTGGGCGGCGCGGTGATGCTGACCTACATTGGCATCCTGTACTGGTTGCTGCCTGCCATCCGCGGACGCGCCCTGTTCAGCAAACGGGCCGCCCTGGCGCAAGTATTCACCTGGCTGATCGGCATGACGTTGTTCGGCCTGGCGATGGGCGAAGCTGGCTTGCAAGGCGTCCCGCGCCGGGCGCTCACCAGCCAGGCCCCGTACCTGACGCCAGCCGGCGCGTTTTGGATGGACGTCACTGCCATTTCGGGCGTCATCCTGTTGATCAGCTCGATCCTGTTGTTCGTCAACGTCATCGGCACGCTCTTCTTCTCGCGCCAACCGATGCCCGAGGGTGAGGTACCCATTGAGACGGTGAGCGGCGATCGCAGCTCGCCGCTCTGGCTGGAGCGCTGGGGCATCTGGCTCGGTGTGATTGGCGTGCTGTTGCTGATCGCCTACGGGCCGGTAGTGGCCGAGGTGCTGGACTTTCAGGAAGGCTGGAACATCATGCGCTTCATACCGACCAGCAACGCGCCAATGCCCTGAGCGCTCGCGGTGACTTGCCGATGCAGCCATCACGCACGATGGCTGCATCGGTGGGAGACGTGCAATGACCTCCATCAGCATTACTCCACGCCCTGGCAACGATCGCCCCAGCACAGCCGCTTCGGTCGCGTCGCTCACAATCGCGTCGGTGCTCATCGGCTTCGGCGCGGTGATGACCTTCCTGGGCGCGACCTATCTGCAAGATGTGCGCTTGCTGGCCGAGGCGCCTGGGGCATTCTGGGCGTTCATCTGCGGCCAGCCGCTGGCCGACGGAATGGCTGCGCCGCTCATCTTGCTCGCCGGCGTGATCGGCCTGATGGCGGCGAGCGGGCTGTTGCTGCGACCGGCGACGCGGCTGCGCATGGGCGTCGCCGTGGCCGTGCTGCTGAGCGCGCCGGTCGCGGCCGGCGTTGGCTATCTCTTCGGCGAGGCCAACCGCGCGGCCGTTCAATCCCCGCCGGCGATCGCCTATCTCACCCCGCCGCGCCCGATGCCGGACTTCGCCCTGACCAACGCCGCCGGCGGTGTCACCCGCCTGAGCGACCTGCGCGGCAAGGTGGTTCTGCTTTTCTTTGGCTATACCCACTGTCCGGATGTCTGTCCGCTCTCGCTGAGCGAAATGCGCAAGGTCAAGGCGGCGCTGGGCAAGGACGCCGAACGCGTGGCATTCGTGTTCGTCAGCGTAGACGGGGCGCGCGATACGCCCGAGAAGCTGCGACGCTATCTGCGCATCTTCGATCCGGAGTTCATCGGCCTGACCGGCCCGGAGAGTCAAGTGCGCCTGGTGGCCCTGGAGTATGGGGCGCACTTTCGCGCCAACCGAGTCGCCGGTCAAGAACGCTACACCGTAGATCACACGGCAGACACGTTTGTCCTGGACGCAGGCGGTCGCTGGCGATTGGCGTATGCGATGAGCACACCCGCCGATGTGGTTGCGCGCGAGGTGCGCAAGGTCATCCATGATGTGCCGGAAAGGCCATCGCTAGGCATCCGCTGAACGGCACACCTGATCAACCATCTCGCGCGCGAGACCGATGTAGAGGGTCGGATCAAGCAAGCGCGACAGATCCTCGGATGAGAGATGTTGGCGCACGACCGGATGTTCCGCCAACACATCTCGAAAGGCGCGCCGCGATGCCACTGCTTGCATGGCGCACTCGTAGACCACATCATGCGCGGTCTGGCGTCCTACGGTTTGTCCGAGGGCAAACATCACGGCCTCCGACATCATCAGGCCATCCAGCGCATCAAGGTTGGCGCGCATGCGTTCCGGATAGACGCGCAGATCGCTTAGCACCCGAAGCGTCAAGGCCAGCGCCCCGTCGGCCATGACGCACAACTCCGGCAAATAGGCCCACTCCATGTGATTGATCGTCCAGTCGCGTTCGTGCTCTTGAATCAGGCCGTCGAGCGCAGCGCGAGCGTGGTTGAAGCACAACCGGGCCAAGGCAGCAATTGCCTCGCACAGCATGGGGTTGCGCTTATGCGGCATGGTGCTGCTGCCGACTTTGCCTTCGGCCCACGGCTCCTCCAGCTCCATCACCTCGCTTTTCTGCAGTGCGATCACCTCGCGGGAAATCTTGCCGCAGGTGCCGGCCATCATGGCGACCACGCCGGCGAACTCGGCAAAGCTATCGTGGGCCACGTGCCAACTGATCACCGGCACGCCCAGGCCGAGACGGTCCATCATGCGCCGACGAATCTCGAAGCCGTGATCGGCGACGCCGGCCAACGTGCCCACCGCGCCGCCGAACTGCCCCACCAACAGGCGGCTTTTGCATTCGCGCAAACGCGCCGTGTGACGGCGAAACTCGTCCAGCCAGATCGCGACCTTGAAGCCAAACGTGATCGGCAGGGCATGTTGTCCGTGAGTGCGGCCGGGCATGAGGGTGTCGCGATGGCGCCGCGCCAGACCGGAGAGCACTTGGCTCAATGCCGACAGACGCCGCTCCAGGATGGCGACGGCATCTTTCAGTTGCAGCACCAGGGCGGTGTCCATGATGTCCTGGGTGGTGGCGCCCCAGTGGATGTATTCGCCGGCGTCGCCATCGCAGATCGCTTTGAAGGCGCGGATGAGCGGCACGATGGGATGCAACGTATAGTCAATCTCGCTCTTCATCCACGCCGTATCAATCAGCTCCGCCCGGCCTTTACGGGCGATCTCCTCGGCGGCCTGGCGCGGAATCACCCCGATCTCCGCCTCGGCTTGCGCCAGAGCCACTTCGACATCGAGCCAGCGTTGCAAGAGCGCCTCGTCGCTGAAAACGGCGCGCATCTCCTCGGTGCCGTACAGGTCTTTGAAGAAGAGGGAATCGGTGACGTGTGAGGCCATAGCGGCGGGGATGAAGATTGGGATGAGTTTACTTCACGGCGCCAAACGTCAATCCGCGCACCAGGTTGCGTTGCACGATCAGCACGAAGGCGATCGCCGGGATCATCATCACCGTGGCCATGGCTGCCATGCCCCGCCAATCAATGGTGAACTGGCCGGTGAAATCGAACAAGCCGACGGGTGCCGTCTTCGAATTGACCGTGCGGGTGAGCACAGTGGCGATTTGAAACTCATTCCACGCGGCGAGGAAGGCAAAGATGGCGCTGGCGGCCAGGCCCGGCAACGCCAGCGGCAGGTTGATGCGCGTGAACGTCTGCCATTCTGAACAGCCGTCGAGCTGAGCCGCCTCGCTCAACTCGGCCGGGATCTCGCGAAAGAACCCGTCCATCAGCCAGATGGTGAAAGGCACATTGACGGCAACGTATACGATGATCAACCCGAGCGGACTATCAATGAGCTTGATCGGTCCGGACTGGCTGAGGCGCGCAAACAACAGAAACAGCGGCAGGCTCAAAGAGATGCCCGGCACAGCGCGGGAGAGCATGATCCCCAAAAAGAGCGCGTTTTTGCCGCGAAACCGGTAGCGGGCGAACACGTAGCCGGCCATCGTGCCCAGGGCGACCGCGACGCACGTGCTCGAAAGCGCAACCACGACGGAGTTTAGAAAGTAGCGATCGAAGGGGATCGCGCCCGTAGCACCGGTGGATTGTCCGAAGAGCGGTTTGAACCCGTCGAGCGTCAATTCGCGAGGAATCCACACCGGCGGCTTGGCGTTGACTTCCACCGGGTTGCGCACCGACGTGAACACCAACCACAGCGCCGGCACAAGCATGGCGATCAGGATAACCCACACGAGCAGATCAACCAGCGTGCTCTGCAAACGACGACGAGACGATGGACGCATCTACAGAATCCTCGACTTCAGCAATTGTCGGAAGAGATAGAGCGTGAACGCGATGGTGACGATGACGGTGACGAACGACATGGCAGCGCCGAGGGCGAACTTGGAATCTTGTATCGCCACGCGCGGCACATACGTCCACAGCAGCTCGGTGCGATGCGCCGGACCGCCGCCGGTCATGATCGAGACGATGTCGAAGCCGCGGGCCACGTCCAGCGAAAGAATGGTCAGCGCAATGGTGATGAATGGGCCCAGCAACGGATAGGTGATCGAGCGGAACTTCTGCCAGCCATTGGCGCCATCCACGTCGGCCGCTTCGTATAGCTCAGGCGAGATGGACAGAGTGCCGGCCAGCAAGATGATCGCGACCACCGGCGTATTCATCCACACCGTCGCCACGCCGATGGAGAACATGGCCAGCCAACGATCCACCAGCCAGGGGATCGAGCCGTTCAGCAGTCCCAGCGAGGTCAGCACGTTGTTCACCAGCCCCACCTGGTCGTTGAAGAACCAGCGAAACTGAAAGCCGATCATGACTGGCGCAAACATCATGGGCACCATCAGCATGGTGCGCAGCAAAGATTGGCCACGGATCGTGCGCGCGATGGCCTGCGAAAGAAACAGGCCCATCAAAAACGCCGCGTTGATGGTAACGAACATGAACAGCAGCGTGTTGATGAAGGCCTGCCCGAAGATAGGGTCTTGCAACAGCCGCCGGTAGTTGGCAAAGTCATTCCACGCCGTCACCGGCCTGAGCAGCGTGAAGGAAGTGAAGGAGAGGTAGAACGAGTAGATGAGGGGGAAAGCGACGACAAAGATGATGACGACCACAGATGGCGCCAGCATCGCGACGACGAATCGCGATGCCTTCGCGCGCCGGGCCGGCGAGAAGCGTCCTTCGAGAGCCGACGCCTGGGTGAGTTGTGCCATAGCCAACGTTGCCCTCCCTCGTCTTTGACGAGGGAGGGCCTGCTCATCCTGTCGGGCGATTACTTGTTGTAGTAACCGGCCTCTTCAAGCATCTTCTCTACTTCCGCAGCAGCTTCGTCCAGTCCTTGCTTGGCGTCAATGTCTCCCAGCATGATCGCCTGCAGCTTTGGCGTCAGGATGTTGGTCAACGGAATCCACTCAGCAATGAGCGGAGGCGCGAAGAAGTCGTTGGCAATGGCGGTCTGAGCGATCTCCAGGCGCTTCTTATCCAGCGGGTTGTCGCTCTTGGCAGCATCGGCGATGAGGCGCGCCCAAACGCTGTCGCGCACCGGCAAGAAGCCCAGCTTGGCCTCCTCGTACATGATCTTCTCCGAGGTGAGGAATTTGATCAACGCCGCGGCGGCCTCTTTGTTCTTGCTGCTGGCCGGGATGCTGAAGGCATGTGCGCCGGCCCAACCACTGCGAATACCGCCTTCGCCGACGGGTTGGCGGATCAGGTCGAACTTGCCGGCGACCTTGCAATTTTTAGGATCCTGGAAGTAAGCATACCAGCCGAACCATTCGTTGTGCACGGCGATGTTGCCCTGGCAGAAGTTATTGGCCACGCCATCCCACAACAGGCTGGTCATGTCCGCCGGCACCAGCTTGCGCTCGTACAAATCGCGGAAGAATTGAGCCGTCTTCACGCCGGCTTCGCTGTTGAAGGCCGGTTTGAAGTTCTCGTCGAGCATCTTGCCGCCGTTCGCCACCAGGATCTCGTAAAAGCGCCCGCTGAGCGCTTCCTCCTTGCCCGCGAAATTGGTGCCGAGCAGACCGGGCTCTTTGCCGGTGAAGAACTCGGCATGATCGAAGAACTGCTTCCACGTCTCCGGGGGAGCAAGGTCATAGCCATACTTGGCCTTGAACTCGGCCTTGTATTGCTCGTTGCCGTAGAGATCGGTTCGGTAGTGGACGACGCTGATGTCAGCATGGCGAGGGATGAGCCACAGGTGCCCATCGCGCGTCGCGCTCTTGAGGATGGCCTGCGAGAAGTCCTTCAGTTCCTCTGGTGTGAAGTACTTCTCGAGCGGTTCGAGGAATGGGATGTACTGCGAGAAGAACGAGGTGTGATCCCACACCACATCATAGTCGCCGGTGCCGGCAGCGAAGTCGGTCTTCAGCTTCTTGTCAATTTCGAAGCCATCGCCTTTGTAATGGACTCATACATCTTTTCGTATTGGCCGCCGCCGATGAAAGCCGCGCGCAGCGTCACGCCGTCGAATCGGCGATCCACGCCGCCGACCTGGGGGCCATCGCCGGCCGGCTGAGCGGCGGGTGCCGGCGCGGCTTCAGTCGGCGCAGCCGCCGGCTGCTGCGGCGCTTGGGGAGCCGGCGGCGCAGCGCAGGCAGCGACCACCACGCCGGCAGCGATCAGTGGAACGAACAATCTATGCTTTGACATGTCTGAAACCTCCTGGTCTTGCAAAATACATGCGTGCGCATCCTTCGCACATGCACAGCACCACTTCAAAGTCACATGACGTTCAGTCAGCGTGGAACACCTCTTCCATGGTGTGCCAGTGCTCACCAGGCTTGCGGCCTTCCACCGGCACCTGCATCGGCGTGCAGATGGCCCACCATTCCTGTGTTATCGGGTCGGCAGCCATCTTGGCCATGTCGGCCTCGAAGTCATCACCCACATACTCGAAGTAGGCGAACAACAGGTTGTCATATAGGTAAATCGAGTAGTTGCGGATGTTGCATTCCTTGATCTTGTCGAGCACTGCCGGCCACACGGCCGCGTGCAATTGCTTGTATACCTCGATGCGGTCCGGCTTGATGCCGATGATTTGTCCGAAGCGTTTCATGGTTCTCCTTTCCATCATCATCCGATGCGATAGACCCTCTGTGCCGTGCCGCCCAGCACTGCATCAATCTCGGCCTGGCTGCGGCCTTTCAGCGCCTCGTTCGTCTCGCGCCAGACTTTGGCGTAGTCGCCGGCCAGAATCGCCACCGGCCAATCGCTGCCGAACATGCAGCGGTCTGCACCGAATAGCTCAATCGCCGCGTCAATGTAGGGCTTCAGATCGGCGGCCGACCAGTGGTCCCAGTCGGCAGCCGTGTTCAGGCCCGACACCTTGGCATAGACGTTGGGATATTGCGCGCAGCGCGCCATGGCCGCCCGCCACTCTTCGATCTTCTTCTCTTTGATCGGGGGTTTGGCCAGATGGTCTATGATGATTTTGAGTTCGGGAGCGTGTTCGGCCAACGTGGGCACATGGCCGATATGCTTAGGAAAGATGGCCACCACGTCGAAGGTCATGCCGCGCTCCTCGAGCAACTTCAAGCCGCGCAACACCTCAGGGCGGATCAGCCAGTCAGGGTCCGGCTCCTCGTGATTGAGATGCCGAACGCCGCGCCATTTGGGATGCTTGCCGTAACGATCCAGCAACTTGGTCGCTTCGGCATGGTCGTAGAGCGGCACCCAGCCGACCACAGCGCCGATCCACTCGTAGCATTCGGCCTGGGTGAGCATGGATACAGTGTCTTCGTTGTTATTGGCGCTCTGCACGAGCACTGTCCGGTCAATCCCTGCCGCTTTCAGTTGCGGCTCCAGGTCCTGGGGCGAGAAATTGGCGTAGATCGGGCCGTATGCCGGCACCAGCCACGCATACTCGACCTTAGCCAGATTCCAGAAGTGTTGGTGCGTATCTACTCTCATGGGTGTTCTAGCTCCTTCCAAGATTGTGACCGACTCGGCAGGTCAGCCTCACGGTTTGACCAGCCCCGTGCGCGGATAGTGATAGGCGCGCGTCTGTGTTTCATCTTTGTAGACATACCAGACGCATGGTGCCTGGTGATCCAAGGTGTGATCGAGCGGACGCAGGGGATGACCGCGCCGGCGACCGGGCAGCCATTCCATGGCGATGGCGCAATGGCTGCAGTACCAGTGCACCCCCACCTTGCCCCACGTCCAGTCGTGCGGCTCGCGGTTCACGCCGTCGGTTCGATAAGCCGGCCGGCCGCTCTCCGGGTCGCCGCGCCGCAACACACCGCCGGTGCCGCACGGATCAAAAGCGATGACGAAGCGATCCTCCTCCTCGCGCACCAGCACATCTCCCTTGCGCGATGCGCCGCTCAGGTGGCCGCGCATGCCTTCCACGGTGAGCGCCACCTTCTCCCAGGGCGTCATGCGATCCCAGGTGGCATATCGGTCGCCCCAGATGCTCTGGTGCGTTTCCAGGATCGAGTCGAGCACATGCTGCTCGCCAGCCTTCGAAAGATAGTTGAGCATCTCATTGATCCATGCCACCAGCACATCGTGGGGGATCTTGAATTCCAGCCACAGGCGTTCGAGCGCATGTGCGGCACGTTGCGGCTCGGCAGCCTCGATGGCTGCCTGAAGGGTGCGCAGCGGGGCGGCGCCGAACTCGAAGTCGCGCCAGGCCTTGCAGATGGCGCCGGACAGGGCCTGGGCCACGGGTTGGCCAGCCGCCGCATCTCGAACGATCATGAAGCGGATGATGTCCTGCGCCCAGGTCATCAAAATGTCGTGCATGATGCGTAGCTCGCGCAGGTGATACTCGGAGAGCGCCAGCGCCTCCTGCATCCGGCCAGCAGCGATGGCGTCTTCGAGCATCGCGTATGTCGAGCGGCCGATGGTGTCAATGTCGTCCATCCGTATTACCCGCCCCAGGTTGGCGTTGTATTCCAGTTTCAACATGGTTCGCCGGTCACCCCATCAGCTCCTTGCGCACGATAGCGGCGCCTTTCACCATCGCCTTCATCTTTTCGACGGCCAGCCAGCGCGCGGTCTGGCTGAAGCCACAGTCCGAAGAGATCCACAGCTTCTCCGGCTTGACGTAGCGCAACAACAGGCGGATGCGCTCGGCCACCAGTTGCGGCGACTCCAAAGAACGACCCTTCACGTCAATCACGCCGGCGCACAAAACCTTGTCGCCGCCGTAGTGTGCCCACAGCTCTGCTTCCCACATGCAACGATTGGCGAACTCCATGTGCACCACATCCACGTTCATCTGTTCGAGATAGGGGGCGATGTGCTTGTAAGTGCGGTCGGAAGTGGCCGGGCGGCCGCGGAAGTTGCCAAAGCACAGATGCACGCCGATCGTGGCGTTCACGCCCTCCACGCAGGCGTTGTACATCTTCACGAATTCGGGCAGGCCGCCGGGCATCGTCCAGAAGGCTGGCTCGTCGAACTGAATGTGGCGCGCGCCGGCCGCAACGGCATCTTTCAGCTCCTTGTTGATGAAGGGCACGAGCGCCCAGGCCACTTCGCCTTTGTCCTTGTAAACCTTGCCGGGCTCAATCCGAAAAGCCTGAGTGAGTGGGCTTTGCAGCGCCGTGATGAACGGTTTGGTCGTGCGCGTCTTGATGTAGCGCACTTCCTCGGCCAGGCCATAGCCCTCCGGCACGGTGAGCGGCTCCACGGCGCGAAAGGCATCCAGTTGGTCAGGGCCTGGATAGCCCAGTCGTCGCTCGAACGGGATCTTCTCCAGGCCCCTGATGCGCTCGTGGAAGTTCCAGGTGAAATCGGCGCGGAAGAACTCGCCGTCGGAGATGATATCCACGCCGGCTTCGGTGGCATCTTGAATGGCGATGTTCACCGCGTCCATCAGCGTCTCGCGAATGTCCTCCGGGCCGACTTTGCCTTCGGCGATCGCATCGCGGAAAACCCAAATCCAGCTCGGCACGCCGGCGCTGCCGACGAGCTGGGTGGGGAGAAGGGGGAGATCGGTGTAGGTGAGCATGGTCTGTTGAACGTATTACCTCAGTCCATCTCCAGTCCACCATCCACATTCAGCGCCTGACCGGTGATGTAATCCGCATCGGACGAGCACAGAAAGGCCACCGCAGCCGCGATGTCCTCTGGCTCGGCGGCGCGCTTGAGTGGCACGGTCTCGATCGAGCGTCGAATCCATTCGCCCGGCTCCAGGCCGCGCATAAGCTGATTAGCCTGATCAATTTCCTGCCACATGGCGGTGAGCACCATGCCAGGACATACGGCGTTGACGTTGATGTTGTAGCGGGCCAGCGCCAAGGCTGCTGAACGCGTGATGCTGATGACGGCGGATTTCGTCGCCGCATAGTGGGTGGAATTGGGTCGGCCGCTGCGCCCGGCCACCGACGAGAAGTTGACGATCTTGCCGAAGCTGTGCGGCGCGCGATCACTGGCACGAATCGCTTCGGGGATTTGAGCGATCATTTGCCGGGCAACCGCCTGCAGACAAAAGAATAACCCGCGCTGGTTGACGCTGACGATGCGATCCCAGTCCTGCTCGGTGAGGTCCAGCATTGGCTTGGTTTGCACCCGCCCAGCGTTGTTGACGAGGATGTCAATCCGACCAAACGCCTTCACCACCGCCTCGACCATCGGTTGAATCTGCGCCACATCGGCCAGGTCAATTCGATACGGCAATGCGGAGACGCCCAGGGACTGCACCTCGTGAGCAGTCTGCTGCGCGGTTTCGGGGTCATACTCGGCTATGACGATGTGAGCGCCTTCGCGCGCCAGCCGAAGTGCCACCCCCTTGCCGATGCCGCGCCCCGCGCCGGTGACGATGGCTACTTTGTCCTTCAATCGCTTCTCCATCTTCACCACCGTGAGGATGCGCTCAGATCTCCGTGGGGCGCACCGAACGATGCTCGCTTGCCGAGCGATATGCCGCTTCGACGACGCGCAACGTGTTCAAGTTGTCCGCAGCGTTGGTGGCCGGCACGCCATCCGTCTGGATCGCCTCCATGAGCGAGGCCATCGGGCCGATGAAAGCATCGGGAATCCACATGCCCTCCAGAGGGATCACGTGCCAATCCTCGGGCTTGTCGGCGTGCAGGTGAACCTCGAAGGTATCGGGGCGACCGTGCGGGTAGTTGTACATCAGGCCGATGGTGCCTTTGATCAGCCCCTCGGTGCCCAGGAAGCGAAAGACGGCATAGCCATCGGGACTTTCGTCGTGATGATTCACCGCCACCAGCGCTTGCAGCCCATCGGAGTAATCGAGCACAGTGATGGTCTTCGTCTCTGCCCTGGCGCCCTGCCTGGGATAGCGCGCATGCCGGCTGGTCACCCATTCAGGATCGCCGAAGAGGAAGCGCATAGCATCCAGATAGTGGATGCTGTGATAAAGCACTTCCAGCCGCGGGGATTCGGCCAACCACGGCCACATGTGCCATGGCGTGTTGGTGGTCACCTGAATCTGGGCATCGGTGGGCTGGCCGATCACCCCTCGGGTGATCAAGTCATGAGCCGCAGCAATGCCGGCGTCCCAGCGCATCTGCTGGTTCACGGCAACTTTGCGGTTGGCGCGCCGTCCCGCCTCGACAATGGCCTTAGCGTCCTCGAACTTGTCGGACAGCGGCTTCTGGCACAGTAGATGCTTGCCCGCCGCCAGCGCCTGCTCCGCAATCGCACGCTGATGCCAGGGCTGCACGGCGATATCCACGATCGCGATGTCCGGATCGGCGAGCAAGTCATCCAGCGCGTCGTAGACTCTGGGGATGCCGTGCGTCGCAGCCGTCTTTCTCGCGGCTTCGGGGTTCACGTCGTAGCAGGCGACGACGTTGAGGCCGTTGTCTTGTAGGCAACCAGGTGTGCATAGTTGACGATGCCGCCGCAGCCGACGATGCCGATGCCGTAATCGGTTTTGGGCGGGAGTTTAGGTTTGTAATCGGGGACGAGGGCTCGCGTCACAGGGCCTCCTTTTGGCGTCGTTCAAGAGGATTGCACAGCGTCAGCTCCGACCAACCGGGCGCGCAGCACTGGGATCAGCCCGCGCACGGTCTGTCGCACGTTGTTGCCCACCGCTCGCCCGGCAGCCTCGGCATCTCCGGACAGGCAGAGCCTGTAGATGCGTTTGTGCTCGGCCAGTGCGCGCGGGGCACGATCGGGCAGATAAGTGTAGAGGTGCCGGTAGCGGCTGGAGCGATCCCACAGGCTGCGAATCAACTCAACCAGAAGCTGATTTCCGCTGGCCTCGTAGATGATGAAGTGAAAGTCGCGATTCAGTTCGAGCAACCGGGCATAGTCGCCGGAGGCCGTGGCGCTCTCCATGCGCGCCAGGCAGTGCGCCAGCCGCTCTTTGTCCTCCGTCGAGAGCCGCGGCACGGCCAGCCGCGCAGCCGCCGCTTCCAACAACTCACGCACGAAGTAGATTTCCTTGACCTCTGCCAGTGATAGCTCGGCCACGTAGGCGCCTTTGTGCGGATACAGGCGGACGAACCCCTGAGCCTCCAGTTGACGCAGGCTTTCGCGCACGGGGATCAGGCTGGCACCGAACTCCTCCACCAGCATGTGCTGATCGAGCTTGGTGCCTGGCGGATAGGTGCCGCTCAGGATGCGCTCGCGGATGCTGCGCGTCACGTAGTCGGTGACGGTGACCGGGCCGTTCACTTTCGCCTTCATTGCACCGCTTAAATATTAGTTTTATAAACTATCAGACGCAAGGGGATAATAGTCAAACCTGCGCCAATGTCAAATGATCAGCGCTGTTTGCGCCCCAGTTAAGCGCAGTGAACGCACCGCGCCATGCAGGACGGATGACAACTTCGACATCCTGTCACACAATGTCGGCCTATGAAAGTGCTCTTCATCGGCGGCACCGGCATCATCAGCTCCGCGTGCGCTCAACTCGCCATCGAACGCAACCACGAGCTCTTCCTGCTCACCCGCGGCCAGTCCCGCACATTCGACATACCGACTGGCGCCGTCGCGCTGCACGGCGACATCCGATCCGACCCCGACGGCATCGCCCGGCTGATCGAAGGTCACCGCTTCGACGCAGTCGTGGACTGGGTGGCGTTAACACCTGAACATATCGAACAGGACATCCATCTGTTCAATGGCCGGACGCGCCAGTTCATATTCATCAGCTCGGCCAGCGCCTACCAGAAGCCTCCCGCGCACTACCTGATCACCGAGGACACCCCTCTGGCCAATCCGCACTGGCAGTATTCGCGCGACAAAATCGCCTGTGAAGCGCACCTGATGCAGGCGTTCCGCGAGCGTGGCTTCCCTGTCACCATCGTTCGTCCGTCGCTCACCTACGGCCCATCGCAAATCCCGCTGGTGCTCGGCAGTTGGCGGCACCCGTGGACGATGATGGATCGCATGCTGCGCGGCAAGCCGGTCATCGTGCCCGGCGACGGCACATCGCTATGGACGGTGACGTGGAACAGCGATTTCGCCAAAGGGCTGATCGGCCTGCTGGGGCGCGAACAACTGGCCGGTCACGCCTTTCACATCACCAGCGATGAAGCGCTGACGTGGGATCAGATCTACCGCGAGGCAGGCCATGCCGTGGGCGTCGAGCCGAAGATCGTGCACATCGCCTCGGACTGGCTGGTGGCGCGGCAGCCACAGTTCGAGGGCACGCTGCTGGGCGACAAAGCGCACAGCGCGGTCTTCGATAACACCAAGATCAAGCGTTTCGTGCCGGACTTCGCCTGCACCGTGACGTGGGCCGAAGGAGTGCGCCGCAGCATCGCCTGGTTCATGGCCGATCCGTCGCGCCGCACGATTGACGAAGCGCACAACCAGATGCTGGATGAGCTGATCGGGGTATATCAATTGTGAGTGCCTTTGTTCACATTCTTGAAACCAGCTTTGTTCATATGAAATCGGATAGAGTTAATCTGGAGAGTCGTAGGGGTCATTTGCACAACTGAGGACTCTGGATTGCTCAGTTGAAAACCTGACTGGATGGAGATGTAG
>JAIMBB010000086.1:0-12500 GCA_023511655.1 Anaerolineae bacterium | reverse complement strand
AAATCACGCCGGCCACGTTCACGCGCGCGTCGAACTCGCACAGGCCCTTGACGACGGCCGCAGCCGTGCGCGCCATCGCCTGCGCATCGAGCACCAGGACGACCGGCGCGCTCAACAGCCGGGCGATGTGGGCCGTGCTACCGGTCTCATCATGGCCGGCAACGCCGTCGAACAGGCCCATCACCCCCTCGATGACCGCGATGTCGGCATCGCGCGTGCGCCGCAGGAACAGCTCGCGCAGCGCATCCTCGCCGAGCATCCAGGCATCCAGGTTGTGGCAGGGCTGGCCAGCAGCCTGGGCGTGAAACGAGGGGTCAATATAGTCCGGCCCCACCTTGAAGGGCGCCACGCGCAGCCCACGCGCCGCCAGGGCGGCGATCAGGCCGGCGGCGATGGTGGTCTTGCCGCTGCCGCTGTGCGGCGCCGCCAGGATCAGGCGCGGCGGCAGGAAGTGGTCAACCATGAAACAGAACCCTAACGGGATATCGGGCAGAGGTCTGATCGGTCACGGGCGTTTCTCCTGGTCGCACGGCGACGCTGGAGCGAGGGCAGGCAGGCGATGAAAGATCAGCGACTCGACCGGCTGATTGCCGCGCAGGTGTTCCTCGACGATGCGCTGCAGCGCAGCCTCGTCGGGCACGCGATACCAGATGCCATCGGGATAGACCACAGCGAGCGGGCCACCCGCGCACACACCCAGGCAGGGTGTGACGCCGCGTTTCACGCGGCAAGGGTTGTCGTAGCGTCCTAGATTCCCCAATAATGCCGGCAACGCGCGATACAGCTCGGCGGCCTTGCCGGCGGGGTCGCAAAAGCGACCCGTGCAAATGAAGATGTGGCGCGCATAAGGCGCCATTGGTGAAAGCGTGCTCGAATCGGCCATTTCAGCGATGGATTCCCTGCAGGTAGCGTTGCACCTCGTCGCCCTCAGCGGCGAAAGCGCGAAGCAAGTCGCCGCGCGCGCTCACCTCATCCGGCGCGCCAACCGAAAAGGCGCCGTCGGCGGCCATCAACCACAACTCGTCGGCAAAGCGCAAGGCCAGCTCCAGATCGTGGGTGCTGATCAGGAACGCTCTGCCGGTATTGTGCGCCAGGTCGCGCAGCAGGTGCATGATCTCGATGCGGCGGGGCAGGTCGAGAAAGGCAGTCGGCTCATCGAGCAGGATGATGGGCGTCTGTTGAGCCAGGGCGCGGGCCAGCATCACCCGTTGGCGTTCGCCGTCGCTCAGCTCGGAGGCCATGCGCGCGGCCAGGCTCTCGCAGCGGGCGGCGCGCATGGCCTCCTGAATGATGGCTTCGTCTTCCGCCGAGAGCCGGCCATCCCAGGAGGTGTAGGGGTAGCGGCCCAGGGCAGCCAGCGCATAGGCCGACATGTAGCCCGCGTCCACGCGGTCGGTGAGCACCACGGCCAGGTTGCGCGCCAGCTCGTTGGCGGAGAGCGCGCGCATCGGCCGGCCATCCAGCCACACTTCGCCGGCCAGAGGCGGCTGCAGACCGGCCAGCGTGCGCATCAGCGTGCTCTTGCCGGCGCCGTTGGGGCCAAGCAAGGCCGCAAGCGTGCCACGGCGCAGGCACAGGTTCAGGCCGCGATTTACCACGCGGGTGCGCGTGCCCTGCCGGTAGCCGACGGTCAGATCGCGCGCTTTCAGCGCGGCTGGCACGGATGATGAACCCGCAGCCTGGTCGAGGGCAGCGCCTGAGGGGCGGGCATGTTCGGGCCGGTGGCTATGGCGTGACCAAAACATGTTCATACGCGAGCAAAACTCTGTCGTCGCAGGATCACCCACAACACGATGGGCGCGCCAAGCGCGGCGGTGACGACGTTGATGGGCAGCGTGAAGCGCGCGCCCGGCATCTGTGCGATCAGATCGAAGACCAGGGCCAGCGCGCCACCCAGCAGGATGACGGCCGGCATCAGCACGCGATGGTCGTTGGTGGCAAACAGCGCCCGACACAGATGCGGCACGGCCACGCCCAGGAAGGCGATGGGGCCGCAGAAAGCCGTCACCGCGCCGGTCAGCAACGAGGCGCTGGCCGTCACCCACCAGCGTGCGGCGCGCACGTTCACGCCCATGCTGCGCGCATAGTTCTCTCCCAGCAGCAGCGCATTCAACGGCTTCACGCCGGCCAGCGCCGCAGCCAGGCCGATGAGCAACGCTGGCGCGAAGACGCGCATCTGCTGCCAGGTCACGCCGCCGAAGCTGCCGAAGGTCCAGTTGACGTAGGCCGCCACCTGCTCCGGAATGCTGAAGTAGATGAGCAGGCTGACCACCGCGCCGGTGAGATAGCCGATCATCAGGCCGAGCACCAGCAGGGTGACCACGCTTTGCACCTGGCGGGCGATGGTCAGTACAACGACGAAGATCGCCGCCGCGCCCAGCGCCGCCGCCGTCACCAGGCCGAATTCCCCCAGGAAAGCCGTGCGGCCAAAGACGCTGGCACTCACCGCCGCCCCGCCCAGCACCATCAGCGCCACGCCCAGGCTGGCCCCGCTGCTGATGCCGAGCACGAACGGGTCGGCCAGGGGATTGCGAAAGAGCGTCTGCATCTGCAAGCCGGCGACGCCCAAGGCCGCGCCTGCCAGCAGCGCCGTGATCGCCTTGGGCAGGCGAAAGGTGAGGACGATGGTCTGCCAGGTATCCTTGCTGGCTTGGCCGCCTGCCAGGGTGCGCAGCACCTCATCCAACGGGATGCGCACCGCGCCCAGCGCCAGCGACGCCACAAAGGCAGCCGCGACCAACGCGATCAGCGCCAACCACATCGGACGGCGCATACCCAGGGCAGGGAACGGGCTGGCCAGGCGATCGCTCGCCTGACCAGCCTGCGGTAGAGACAGGTTCATGGTTGTGCCGGGATTTGTCGCCAGAACACCAGCTCGTGGTCGGCCATCAGCTCAGGATGGAAGATCCTGGCCAGGTCGGCCAGCAAGATGTCCGGGTTGCCGACGCCAGTCTCCCAGTAGTCGTTGCCGCCGTTCTCGTTCACGCGCTTGTCGTAGTTCCACACGTTGCCGCTCTTGACGGCAGCCAGCCCGGCGTAGCGCGGCTCATCCTCCAGGATGGCCTTAATGCTGTCGTAGCGTTGGAAAGCGGTCAACAGCCACACGTCGGCGTTGATGGCCTTGTCATAGACCTCCTCGAAGGCGAGCTGCATGCTGCCGGCGCTGCTGTCTTCGGCCCACAGGTAGGCGCCACCGGCGTCCAGGATCAGGCGAGCCGCGTAGCTGCCGCCGCCGGGCACACGCCACTTATCCTTGCTGGCCATGTTGGAGACGACGGTGGGCTTGTTCGACGCATTCTTGACCTTCTCGGCAACGGCCAGGTAGCGCTGCTTCATCGCGGCATACTCTTCCTGGGCCTTGCCCTCCTTGTTGAAGAACAGCGCCGTGAACTTGATCCACTCCGAGCGGCCCAGCGGCGTGCCTTCCATGTACTCGGCGTTGATGACGGTGGGAATCTTGGCCTCCAGCAGCTTGGGGTGGGCATCGTACTGCGGATCGCCCACGCCGTAGGTCATCACCAAGTCAGGTTGGGCCTCGATGGTCTTTTCGATGTTGACCTCGGCGCCGCCGCCGATCTCCACCAGTGCACCTGCCTGAATCAGCGTCCGCACCCTGGGATTATTGACGTAGAGGAAGCTGTCCAGGCCAAGCAGGCGATCGAGCAAATCCAACTTCTCCAAATGGGGTAGCTGGGTGGTGCTCATGGCGATGACGTCCCTGGCCGGCGCCTCGATCACCAATGCGTTTTCGATGCCGGTGGGGGCTGGCGTGCCGCACTGCACGATGACGTATTTGAACTGCTCCTGCGCCCCGCGCCAGGGGTTCAGCACAGTGACGACTTTGTAGTTGTTGAAGTATTCCACGGCAAAGCCGGTGGCGTCTTCGATGGAGACTTTCTCCGGGAAGTAGTCCACGGCAGCGTCGTAGTTTTCGACGCAGCCATCGGTAAGGTTGGCCGTGGGGGCGACGACGGCCGGCGCCGGCGTGGCTGTGGGCGCGGCGGTTGGCTCAGGGGCCATGGTAGGCGCTGCAGTGGGTGCAGCAGTCGGCTCAGCGGGCGCCGTGGTGGGCGCGGCTGGGGCTGCGGCCGGCAGTGCGCAGGCCGCCAAAGCGATGACGGTGAAGCTCAAGACAAGCGTTCGCCTGGAAATGGCAATGACTTTGTTCGACATGGTTGATTCAGTTCGTTGGCAAACTCAAAACGCACGCTCATCTTCCCAATGAAGCGTGCCACGGACGATGAAACAACAAAAACGAAAAACCCCGCCTTCTCGGCGGGGTAGATATGGCTAAAAGAGCCGGCCGCTCGAAGCGACCACGCTGCTTTTACGATGCGTGTGCCATGTGTACCTCCTTGGTCACGAGAAGGGTTTTACGGCTGCATATCGAGGCAGGCATCCTGGCTTTCGCGCTCGGCGCGCGATCACAGTTGCGGCACAGCGCCGGACTTTCACCGGCTTCCACCTTTATGCCCTGGCTTCCGTTCCTTTGAGCCTGTGGAGATCACAGGCGCCGGGTCACCTCGACGCTATTCACTTGTCATTTTAAGTATAGCAGATCGCCGCGCCGGGGCGCGTACCCAACGGACGTGCGCTATGTTGACGGGTTGGCGAAGGACAGCTTGAGCAAGGTTAACTGCTCCAGATGAACACCGGCAACACTTGCACTTGACCGCTCGTGTTGCCGCGAACCCGATGGCGCCGTTATAAGTCGAGCTGCTGGCGGAGCCGTGCGCGTCCGCCGACAACAGATTCATATGCCTGGAGTAAGTTCAATGAACAGACGCAGATTTCTGATCTACCCCATGGTCGGCGCGCTGGCGCTGGCGTCGCTGGGGCTGTCGCAGCCCGCGACCACTGCTGCGCAATCAAACGTGGTCAACGTATATTCGGCGCGCCACTACGGCGCCCTGGAGAAGGTGTTCGCCGAATTCTCGCGCGAGACCGGCATTCAGGTGCGCCTGTCCAACGCTTCTTCGCAAGCGCTGCTGGAGCGCCTGCGCGCCGAGGGCAAGCAAACCCCTGCCGATGTGTTCTTTGTGATTGACGCAGGAACGCTACAGATCGCTGCCGAGGAGGGCTTGTTGCAACCCATCGAATCGAACGTGTTGAAGACGGCGATCCCGGCGGAATTGCGCGATCCAAAGAATCGCTGGTTCGGGCTGTCGCAGCGCCTGCGCACCATCGTTTACAACCCCAACAAAGTCAAGCCGAGCGAGCTTTCGACCTACGAAGCCCTGGCCGACCGCAAATGGCGAGGGCGGCTGTGCATGCGGCCTGCCACGCACATTTACACCATCTCGCTCGTCGCCAGCATGATCGCCAACTTGGGGGAGCAGAAGACCGAGCAAGTGGTGCGCGGTTGGGTAGCTAATCGTCCGACCTTCATTGACAGCGACTCGCGCATCCTGGAGACGATCGCGGCGGGCAAGTGCGACGTGGCCATCACCAATCACTACTACGTCGGCAACGCGCTGCGCAAGGATCCCAACTTCCCCGTCAAGGTGTTCTGGGCCAACCAGAATGATCGCGGGGTGCAAGTCAACATCTCCGGCGCAGGCGTGACCGCCAACGCTCTCAATCGCGAGAACGCCATCAAGCTACTGGAGTGGCTGGCCACGCGCGGGCAGGATCCCGGCGAAGCCGGACTGGCCGGCGGCAACAACGAATTCCCGGTTAACCCGTCGGCTCAGCCGACCGAGATCATCAAGGGCTTCGGGCCGTTCAAAGCCGACCTGGCATCGCTGCCGCAATACGGGCCGTTGCAGGCGCAGGCCATCAAGCTGCTCGAGCGCGCCGGCTACAAGTAATCGGCACGCAGCGCCACTACAACCTCCTCATTCCCACGGTCAGGCACATCGCCTGACCGTGCCACACCGACGCAATCGCGACAAGGAGATCGTTTGGAAAGGACCGGTCGTTCCTCGCCGCTGCGCTATGCAGCACCGGCTGCTACGCGACGATCCAGGCGGCTGGCGCTGGATGCCAACCTGCTGGCGGCGATGCTACCTGCCATCCTGGTTCTGCTGCCCACGCTCGGCTTGACACTGGCCTGGCTGCGCCTGGAGGGCGGGGCATGGCTGCATCTGTGGAACACGCTCTTGCCCGAGATGCTGCTGAACACGGCGCTGCTGATGCTCGGCGTCGGCACTGTCACGCTGGTGATGGGTTCATCGCTTGCCTGGCTGGTCACAACCTACGACTTCCCCGGCGTGCGCACAATCGAGTGGCTGTTAGTCTTGCCCATGGCCATTCCCGGTTACATCCTGGGCTACGTGTTCATGGCGCTGTTCGACTACGCCGGCCCCTTTCAAACGCAACTGCGCGCCTGGTTCGGCCCACCATTCGAGCTGCCGGAGTTCCGCTCGCTGCCGGGAGCAGTGCTGGTGCTCAGTTTGAGCCTGTATCCATACGTCTATCTGCTGGCGCGGACCGGATTCCGCGAACAGTCGGCAGCCCAGCGCGACGCCGCGCGCGTGCATGGCTACGGCCGGTGGGGCGCGTTCTTCAAGCTGGCATTGCCACTGGCGCGCCCCTCCCTGGCAGCAGGAACAGCGCTGGTACTGATGGAGACGCTGACCGACTTCGCCGTGGTGCGTTACTTCAACACGGTCACGCTGAGCGAGGGCGTAGTACGGCTATGGATCGGGCAAATGGATCGCGACGCCGCCGTGCAGCTATCATCCCTGCTCATGTTCATCGCCCTGAGCGTTGTGTTGGTCGAGCGTTATCTGCGGCGCCGCGCGCGCTACTACCAGCTCGGCAGTCAATCGCGGCCGATCGCCCGCGTGCGTTTGAGCGGCTGGCGGGCGATTGCAGCGAGCGCCCTGCCCCTGGCGCTGCTGATGTTGGCCTTCGGCCTGCCGATGATCCAGTTAGTGAGCTGGGCCATCGCCGAAGTGGCCGTGGCCGAACCCGGTACGCTCGACGCAGTTTTTGGACCATATCTCCTCAACACAATTGGCCTGTCGGCGGGCGCGGCCTGCCTGGTGAGCGCCGTGGCGCTGGTCATGGCCTATGCCACGCGCGCCTACGGGCCGCCGTCGGCCGCCAGGGCCAGAGCGCGCTTGCTGGCGCGCACGGCAACCCTGGGCTACGCGATGCCGGGCGCGGTGGTGGCATTAGGCGTGTTACTGCTGCTGGCGCCGTTGAACGAAGCAGTGCTGAACCTGACCGGCGGCGCGCTGCTGCTCAGCGGGTCGCTGATCGGGTTGATGTACGCCTATCTGGTGCGGTTTCTGGCCATCGGCTTTGGCAACATCGAAGCCAGCCTGGAGAAAGTGACGCCCACCATGGAGATGGCCGCCCGCAGCCTGGGTGCAGGTCCGCTGCGGGTGTTGGGGCGCGTGCACCTGCCGCTGATACGCACAGGCATCTTTGCTGCTTCGCTGCTGATATTTGTGGATACCTTCAAGGAACTCCCCGCCACCATGTTCCTGAGGCCGTTCGGGATGGAGACGCTCTCGGTCTGGACGTATATGCTAGCCTCGGAATCGGCCTGGCAAGCGGCAGCGGTGCCATCTCTGGTGATCGTGCTATCCAGCGCGATAGCTACGCTGCTGCTCATGCGCCTTTCCTGGTCCGGCACGAATTCGCAGATGCACGCCGGGCTGGAGGCACGACTGTGAAACCGGTGCGCGCATGACGCTTGCACTACGCGCACAGCCAACCCACCTGCGCGCCCTCGCTTCGCCTTGCCTGCCCGACAATCCATCTCGAAGCGTTGACTCGAAGCGTTGACGGCCGAGTGCCCGCGAATGCAAGCGCGCCCGAAACATCCCCTGCATTTCGGATCGCCGGCCCAACCTCACGCACTTGCATCGCCGGTGAAGACCGGCAGATGGCCGAGCGCAATCGCCCTGGTGAGGATAGCCGCTTCGGTGATCGCTTCTGCGCCGCACCCTGCAGCGCCCTGACAGAGCACGCTCCTGTGCTCAAACAAGTCGGCGAACCCTCTCCGGCATGTCAGAGCTTTTAGCAATCACTTAAATCGCGATGCGTTCTCCCTGAGTGACCGTAGCAAATTCTGCACCCCGGCCGTCTCAATTTCATTGAACGCTGGCGTATGGTCTCACCTTACATCCCGGAGGGCAAATTATGTCATACGAGGATTATCAACGTTGGAAGATTACACCAGTTGAGGGACGGCCGACCCTCTCCGTCGTGATCCCGGCCTACAACGAGGAGATGCGCATCATCCCGACGATTGGTGCCATCGCTTCGCATGTCTCGAGCTTGGGCATGCCCTGGGAATTGATCGTCTCCGACGACGGCTCGAAGGATCGGACGGTTCAAATCGTCGAGGAACTGGGATTTGCCAACCTGCGGGTTTTGCGCGCACAGAGAAACGAGGGCAAGGGCAGCGCCGTCCGGCGCGGCATGTTGGCAGCGCGAGGTGAAATCGTGCTCTTCGACGACGCTGACAACAGCACGCCCATCGAAGAAATCAGCAAGCTCCTGGAGAAGATTCGCGAGGGATACGACATCGCGATCGGCTCGCGGGCAGCCCGAGGCGCCGAGGAAGCGAACAAGAGCCTGGTGCGGCGTGCCATGAGCAATGGCCTGCGCTGGGTTGTCGCCAACATCTTCTCTGCCGGCGCGCGCGATACGCAGTGCGGCTTCAAGATGTTCACTCACGAAGCCGCACAACGCCTCTTTCGTGCCCAGACCATCAGCGGATTTTCCTTCGACCTGGAGATCCTCTACCTGGCGAACAAATTCGGTTACCGAATCGCCGAAGTGCCCATCGCCTGGGTAGACGCGCCCGGTTCCAAGCTCGACCCGGCCAAAGAAGCCCAACGTTTTCTGCGCGACCTGGTGAAGATCAAACTGAACGATTTAAAAGGTGTGTATGCCAATGCCTAAGTTTCGTCTAGCCATCGTCACCACTCACCCACCGGGCAAAGGCTCGCTCAACGAATACGCATATCACTTCGTGCGGTTCCTGCGCCAGAAGGGAGAGATCGGCGAGATCATTTTGCTCCCAGATGAACTACCGCCTGGCCAGACGTATCGCTTCGAGGCGCATCCCGGCCATGCCCCGGTGCGGGTCATTCCTTGCTGGTCCTTTGGAGCCAAAGACAACGCCTGGCGCATTCGCAGCGCGGTGCGCCAGGCCGATCCCGACGCCGTGCTGTTCAACATTCAGTTCGCCAGCTTCGGCGGCAGCAAGGTCCCAGCCACGCTAGGACTGACCGCGCCCTATCTGGTGAAACGTGCGGGTTATCCAACCATCGTTCTCCTGCATAACATCATGGAAACGATTGACCTGCGCCGCGCCGGTTTTACCGGCAACCCACTGGTCGAGTCGGTAATGCGCTTCTTCGGCGCTCAGGTGACGCGCCTGCTCTTAGCAGCCGATCTGGTGGCGGTGACGATCCCCAAATACGTGGAGATCCTGGAATCCAAGTACAAAGCCAACAACGTCGTGCTCGCTCCCCACGGCGCGTTCGAAGATGCGCCCCAACCGTCATTCGAACTTCCCCCCGGCCCTATCAAGATTCTGGCGTTTGGCAAGTTCGGCACCTACAAGAAGGTGGAGACGCTGATCGAGGCTTTTAAGCTGCTGCAAGATGGCAGCCGGCCGCCGCTAGAACTGGTGATCGCGGGCACGGATAGCCCGAACGCGCCGGGTTACTTGGAAGGCGTACGTCGGCGCTATGCTGCCATCCCGAATATCCGCTACACCGGCTACGTGGACGAACAGGATGTCCCGCGGATCTTCAGTGAAGCCGCGGTAGTGGTGTTCCCATACACCAGCACCACCGGCAGCTCTGGCGTGCTTCATCAAGCCGGGGACTATGGCAAGGCGGTGGTTCTTCCCTACATCGGTGATCTCGCCGAGGTCATCGCCGAAGAAGGTTACAGCGGTGAGTTCTTCGAGCCCGGCAATCCTCGAAGTCTGGCTGCCGCCATCGCTCAGGTCATTGATAACCCAGATCGTCGTCGCGAGTTAGGCAGACAAAATTGGATTGCCTCACGTGGCTTGCCCATCGCTGAAGTCGTGGACTGGTACTTGCTGCATTTCGAGAACCTTATCGAACAGCGGCAGGCAGCTACAGCCTATCGCTTACCTGCTACCTGAGAGGAGGCCAACAGCCATGCAAATCAACTTACAACAACTCGAAACGATGCCTGGGACTGAGCAAGCAGTTGCAGTCGTCGGTTTGGCGGGGCGCTTCGACGCGCACGAGGTGCCACATGTGCGACAAGCCCTGACGCAAGCCGCCGACCGAACGGAAGGTCGCGTCGTCGTGGACTTAGGCGGGGTCAACTTCATTGATTCCAGCGGTCTGGCTTGCCTGGTGCAGGGCATGAAATACTGTCGAGAGCGCGGTGCCGACCAGATCCTCTGCAACCTGCAACAGCCAGTACGCATCATCTTCGAGCTGACCCGCCTGGATCGCGCTTTCAAGATCGCGGGTTGTGTTGAAGAAGCCACAACTACGCTCGCCGCCCGAAACTCCCAAAACTGAATGACACCTGGCTTTTTCACCGACCGCCCTACCCTGCTTCAAGCTCTGGCAACTGCTTGGCTGGCCAGTGGCGCCTCAAGCTTCGGTTTGTGGCGAGGCAAAACCTGGTTTGCCTGTTGGCCGGCCGAGACAACATCACACCCAACCGGGCTGATGGCGCCCATCGTAGACGATGCGGGCAACCGGCTGGGAGAGCTGTGGGTCGACGGCGTGCAGGGCGACGCAGTGCTGGCCCGACTGCAAGCTGACGCTGCGCTCCTGGCCTCGCTGACCACCCTGGAAGATGAGGTGGAGAGCTTGGCCGATGCACTGGCCGAGACCGAGGATCAATTGCTGGCGTTGTATGAGTTGAACAAAGTGGATTCCGGACGCCTGGATATTGACCGGCTCCTACACGGCTTGGTGCAACAGGCCATGCGCCTGGTGAAAGCCGATGCGGCTTTTGTCGTGTTGACAACACCTTCCCGGATCGTACGCTCGCCCGGCCTGACGACGCCCGATCCATGCCTGATCCAGCTCTTCGAGCGAGTGCGGAAAGCCGGCAGCGAGATTCTGTTGCGCGACACAGCGCTCGCCTTTGGTCGCACGAACGGCAAGGGCAACGTCTTCATCGTGCCTCTCCCGCTCCGCGAGCGCTGTGAGATCATCGCCGCGCTGGGGCTCTGGTTGGACCGACCGGCGTCCACCCTATCGCCCGCCCTGAAACTGGCGCGTTCGATCGCAGAACAAGCGGGGGCTCAACTCGAGATTGTCCTGCTGCACGAGCAACTGGTTGCCCAGGCCCGCTTGCAAACCGAAATGGAGCTGGCGCGCATGGTGCAAGTTAGCCTGCTGCCGCAGCGATCACCGGTCGTGCGCGGGCTTGACATCTACGGCACCTTACAGCCCGCGCTACATGTGGGCGGGGATTTCTTCGACTACATCGTCCCCGACGACGCGAACGGCCGGCCTTTTACCTTCGTCGTGGGTGATGTGTCGGGCAAAGGGCTACCTGCCGCGCTTTTGATGGCTATGACGCGGACGAACCTGCGGAGCATCGCGCTGCGCACCGCCAACAGCACTCCAGCTTCGATCCTTGCCCAAGCCAACGAGAACCTGTATGAAGACTTCACCAAGGTCGGCATGATGGCGACCGTCTGCATCGGCCAGTATGACCCGGCGGGGGGAAAGCTTACCGTTGCCAACGCCGGCCATTCGCCGGTAATTATTTGTTCTTCCGGCAGCGCAGCGCGCCTGCTAGAAGCCGACGGCCCTCCCCTCGGCGTCCTGCCCCTCTCGCTTTGGCACAACACGGATATTCCATTTCAGCCAGGCGACGTGCTGGTGGTGGCCACCGATGGCCTGAACGAGGAACGGAACAGCCGTAGCGAGCTGTTCGGCATGGATCGGCTGCTTCGCCAGGTTGACCGGCTATCAACAACCTCGTCAAAAGATATCGCCGATGGGTTGCTCAGCGCCGTGGCTCAGTTCGACACCGATGCCACTCAAGATGACGATCAGACCGTAGTTGTGTTGAAAGCATGTTGAGGTGAACTGCACGGCACAAGCAGCTAAAACTCTATGGACCTGAGCAGGAAAGGGGACGTGGGCACCGAAAGGACTGTGGAATTCATCGCGCCGGCCACCTTGGCCGCAGTGCGGGCCATTGACGCTGCCGTCAGCGATCTGCTGATCTGGGCAGGCGCCGATGAGTTCAACACCTATAACGTGCAACTAGCCGCACACGAAATCTGCACCAACATTGTCAGGCATGCGTATGCCGGACGGGATAACGGTTCGATAGCCGTTGTGCTGCGCGTGTCCCGAACGCCGCACCTGACCATCCAGATCGAACTGCACGATCAGGGGCGGCCGTTCGACCCAGACTCGGCACCCGAACCCGATCGCGACCGGCTGCAAGAGGGAGGTTATGGCCTCTTCCTGGCCAGGATGCTGCTGGATGAGTTGCACTACCACCGCGACGACCAGGGCAATTTCTGGCGACTACTCAAACGACTTTAGGCAACCGACAGAGAGGAGGTAACC
>JAIMBB010000085.1 GCA_023511655.1 Anaerolineae bacterium | reverse complement strand
ACACTGGTGTAGACGCCTCGCATCCGGCGCTGGCCGGACGCCTGGTAACCGGCTATGACTTCGTGGATGACGATGCTGACCCGCGCGAAGAAGGTGACCGCTCCAACTTCGGTTTCGGTCACGGCACACACGTGGCTGGGTTGGTGGCGCTTGTTGCACCGGAAGCGCGCATCATGCCGGTGCGCGTGCTCAATCCGGAGGGCATGGGGAATGTGTGGGTGCTGGCTGAGGCGTTGTCATACGCCGTTGATCCCGATGGTAATCCGGCGACCGATGACGGCGCACGCGTGATCAATATGAGCCTAGGCACCACGCGACGCACCGATCTGTTGGACGACATCGTCAAAGAGGTAACCTGCACTGATGACGACGAGGGTGAAGGAGAAGACGATGATGATCGCTGTGCGCGAACGGGCGGAGTCGTCGTGGTGGCGGCAGCCGGCAATCAGGGTAATGAGATCATGCACTATCCGGCGGCTGAAGGCGTCAATGGACTTTTGGCGGTGGTGGCGAGCAATGAAAGCCGACGACTCGCAGATTTCTCGACGCGTGGATCTTGGGTGCACATCGCTGCGCCAGGCGAGAACATCTACAGCACAGTACCGGGAGGTGCATATGGTGTGTGGAGCGGTACTTCCATGGCTGCACCCATCGTCGCTGGCGCGGCCGCGCTGCTACGCGGAGCCGACTCTTCGCTGACTGCTGACGCTGTGGCGCAGCGCTTGACATCCACATCTTCCGAGCTATGTGCCACCCCGCTGCGCCAGTTGGATGTCGCCGCGGCGCTCAGCGGCAGTCCGGCACCGGGCGGGATGCCGTGCCAGATGGCTATCCCTCTGATGGTCTTCTCGCCGTAACGTCCGATGCCGATCGGGTGAAAAGAAGTGTGCGTCCGAAGGGTATTGCGCTTTCGGACGCATTTCGTCTTTCACCAGTCGGCCCTGGAACGGCGGCGAGTTTCTGACTCAGCGAAGCATGATGAATAGACTAATCAGCACCGCGCCTGTGACGACCGATACAGTTGCCATTAGCTTGATGAGCCTGGGGGCTTCTGCGAAACGCTCGTAGTACGCGGTGCCGATGATGGCGCAGATGCTGGTGACCAAGCCGACCGAGCCGGCAATCAACCAAGCTGCTTTCTCTGCCCCTGGCATCGAACCGGTTTCGCTAAGGGTTGCGTAGATCGCCGTTGCACTGGCCAGGGTGGTGATTGCGGTAGCCAATTGACTGAGGGTCCGGAGTAACCAAGCCAAAAATGAATTTGCTTTCATGGGGCGGGATTCACCCTCTGGGAGAGCGGAGTGTGGGTATGGTAAACGTGCTTAGCGCACTTTGACAATATCGGCCGATTGTTAACCGATGTTTATCCGATAGCTTGCGATCGTGTATTTTTGTCCCGCGGCGTTGCTCTGTTCGATTACCCCGATCGTCTTTTGACGACCAGTCCATGAAGAAGCGAGAGCAGGAGGAAGTATGAGCGAACGAGCTTTGACCGTGGTCATCGCGCCATCGGGTTTCAAGGAGAGCCTGAGCGCGGAGGAGGTGGCCGATGCTATTGCTGAAGGGGTGCGCGCAGCTGATCCCCGGGTCCGCATCATACGCGTGCCGCTGGTGGATGGTGGCGAAGGTTTTACGCGTGCGCTGATCAATGCCACCGATGGTGTCATCAAACATCGGACTGTCACCGGGCCGGTCGGCCAACCCGTCGAGTCGCATTTCGGCATTTTGGGTGGCGATGGTCCCAAGACGGCGGTGATCGAGATGGCTGCCGCGGCCGGGTTGCGGCTTGTGCCGCGCGATAAGCGCAACCCTTTGCTCACCACCACCTACGGCGTGGGCGAACTGATTCGGGCGGCCTTGGATGAAGGCGTCGAGCGCATTCTTATCGGTTGCGGCGATTCCGGCACCAGCGATGGTGGCGCCGGCATGGCTCAGGCGTTGGGCGCCAGACTGCTGCGCGCCGACGGCAGCGAGATCGGCCGTGGCTGTGGAGCGTTGGCGCTGCTGGAGAAGATTGATCTGAGCGGCCTCGATCCTCGCTTAAAGCGAGTGAAGATAGACGTGGCGTGCAACATTCACAATGTGTTGACCGGCGCGAATGGCGTGGCGCGCGTGTTCGGGCCACAAAAGGGTGCAACGCCCGGCATGGTGGAGCAGATGGAGATGGCGCTCATGCGTTACGCGCGCATCATCTGGCGCGACCTGCGCGTCTGCGTCAAGCGCATGCCCGGTGGCGGTGCGTCCGGTGGGTTGGGCGCCGGCCTACACGCCCTGCTCGGTGCGACGCTGCATCCACGTTACGAAATCGTGATGCAGTATCTGGAACTGGATCGTCACCTACGCGAAGCTGATCTAGTGATCACCGCCGAAGGGGGGCTCGACTTTCAGACTCCTCGCGGCAAGATTCCGGCTGAGGTTGCTGCGCGCGCGCGGCGTTACGGTGTGCCGGTAATTGCAGTGGCCGGCACGGTGGGACAGGACGCGCGTGTCAACTATGAGCATGGCATCGCTGCCTACACCAGCGTGTTGCAGCGTCCGTGCACGTTGGATGAGGCCTTCCAGCGCGCTTATGAGTGGGTAGCCATGAGCTCCGAAAACATCATGCGCATGATCGGCGTCGGATGGATGATGCGAGCGGTTGCACGGGCTTGAAGTTGCCATAGCAAACAAAAGACGACTCCGGGATTCTCTGATAATCCCGGAGTCTTTGTGTCGGTTTTCTTTTTGTTGCAAATCTGCCGCCCTGGTCGAAAATGTCGGCGGTTTATGATCGAAGAAATCCTCCTCCTGCACCACACTCACACCGACATCGGCTATACCCACGAACAACCCATCGTATGGGAGCTTAACCGACAGTTCATCGCCGACGCACTGGAGCAAATTGACCAAACGGCTGATTGGGACGCACCGTCTCGACCCATCTGGACTTGCGAAGTCACCGGGACGCTGCGCTACTGGTTGCGTCGGGCCAGTCCCGCGCAAATCGAGCGCTTTCGGCACGCTGTGCAGGCCGGTCGCATGAGCGCATGTGCCATGCCTTATAACCTCACGCCGATGGTCGGCGTGCCGCAGTTCATTCGCTCGCTGGCCACGTTGTCCGAGTTGCGCTCCGCGCTGGGCCTCAAGCTCGATGTCGCGCTCAACCACGATGTGAACGGCCTGCCCTGGACCATGATCCTGCTGCTGCTGGATGCCGGCGTGGAGATGGTCATCATGGGCATCAATGTGCACTTTGGGGCGTTCCCATTGCATCGCCCGCTGTTCTTCCGCTGGGTTGGACCCGATGGGCGCAGCATCATCGCGTTGAACGGCGAGCACTATGGCATGTTCCAGCGCTACGCCCGGCTGAACGAGCGCTCGCTGGATGCGATGGCCGAGGGCATCGCGGCTTATCTGCACAAACTGGAGTCGCAGCGCTATCCCCATCGCTTCGCTTACCTCTCGCTCACCCATTACTCGTTTTGGGACAACAACCCGCCTTACCCGGCTGCCTTCGAGCTGATTCGCCAATGGAACGCTGAAGGCCGCACGCCGCGCATCCGCTTCGTCACGCCAGATGAGCTACTGGCGCGGGCGAAGGCGATGGACCTGCCGGCATACGCCGGCGACTGGACGGACTATTGGAACTTCGGCGCGGGCAGCAGCGCCCACGAAACGCGGCTGGCGCATCAGGCGCGTGCCCACCTCTACGCCGCCGACGTGCTCGCCATGCAACAGCGCGCTTCGCGCGATGACGCGCTGGCCGCGGTGACCGATGAGGCCTATGCGGCTCTGAATTTGTGGGATGAGCATACCTGGGGCGCCTATTGCAGCATCTCGGATGCCGATCGCGATACCACCCTCGCCGGCTGGCATCACAAGGCCAAGACCGCTTATCAGGCGCGCTCGCTGGCGCACTATGTCCTCACCGAGCAGTTGGAAGCGCTGGCCGACAACCCGCGCCATGCTGCGACTACCGACGGCTTGGTCGTCATCAACCCCACGCCATTCCTGCGCCGCGATTACATCCCCATGGCCAAAGCGATGCTGGAGGGCAAGTACGATCATCTGTCCAGCACTGCGCATCGGCTGATGGAGTACCGCGAGTTGCTGGAGCGGGGCGAATGGCAAGATGCGACGTGGATCGGGCCGATTGACGTGCCGGCCTATGGCTACGTGAAACTGCCCATGAGCGCCATCAAGGCCCATGATACACCGATCACCCGCGAAACCGAGGCGCTGGACGGGGTGATCGAATCGGGCGCACATCGCCTGGAATTCGACCCGCACACCGGCGCCGTCACTGCGCTGATTGATCGGCGCAGCGGGGCAAATTTCGTCGCAGCCGATAGCCCATGGCCCATGCTCGGCCTGATCCACGAAACGGCTGATTCCGATGCAAACTCGACCCACCTGGGGCGCGATGTGATGTTGCAATTGGACTACGGGCAATTTCAGGAGCACTCGTTCTGCGCCGATTGGCCGGCGCGACGCACGCCCGAGCAAGCCGAGTCGGTTCGGGTGATCGTGCAGCCACATCGCGCCGGCCTGGAAGTGCGCGTTACCCTACCCGGAGCGCGCGCCGTCAGACGCATCTGGCTGCATGGCCATCGCGGCGAGATCGCCGTCGAGATCACCGTGCACAAAGACGATGTACGCACCCCCGACGCCCTCTACATGGCGCTGCCGCTGAACCTGCGCAACTGGCGGGCCACCTTCGACACCATGGGCACGCCCACACAGCTCGATGATGAACAGTTGCCCGGCTGTTGTCGAGACTGGGTGACGGTAAGCGGCTATGTGGATGTGCATACCGATGCGCTGGGGTTGACGCTGGCTTGCCCCGACGCACCGTTGGTGATGGTGGGCGACTTCAACTTCGGCAAGCGCCAACTCACGCTTAACCACGACCAACCGCCGCTGTTACTGGCCTGGTTGTTGAACAACTATTGGACGACCAACTTCCGGGCTTCGCAGCCGGGGATATTGCACTTTCGCTACGAGATCGCTACCCATCACGGCTTTGACCCGGTTGAAGCGGCGCGCGTGGCTGCCTTCGCGCGTCATCCATTGATGGCGCATCCGGCAGTGCAAGTCGCCGCCCCTGAGTCCGGGGCACTCATTGACGTGAAGGGACAGGGGGTGGTCGTCGCGGCATGTCAGCGGTTGGAGGACGGCGTGCTGGTGTGGCTGCAAAACGTCACGCCGGAGCTACACATAGTGAAGCTGCGCTTGCCGCAGCTCCAGGTGGTCAAAGCTTCATCATGCGATACGCTTGGCCGGCCGACAGGGCCTTTGCCGGTGGAAGACGGCGCAGCAACCGTGATCGTGCCAGCACGCGGCATCGTCGGTGTGCGCTTGTAGCTTGTAGGAAAGAACTCGCCTGCGCCGGTTGCCGATTCGGCTCCTCTGGCGTTTACTTGGGACATGACCGACCGCAAGACCTGGCGCGGCGTGTTCGCGATTCCGCTCACGCCGTGGACCGACGACGACGCGTTGGACGAGGACGTGTTGCGGGCCGAGATCGAGTTCATCATCGCCGCCGGCGTGCGCGGCATCATTGGCCCCATCCTGGTCAGCGAGTTTCAGGCATTGAGCGAGGATGAGCGGCGGACCTTTATGCGCATCCTCGTCGAGCAGACTGCTCGCCGCTTGCCGGTGATCGTGAACGTGGCCGGGGTGAATACTGCGCAGGCGGTGAGCTATGCGCGCTACGCTCGCGAGATCGGCGCCGATGGCGTGATTGCCATGCCACCCTACGCGTTGCGCTTCGACGCTGAGCGCATTCGCGATTACCTGGAGCGGGTGGCCGCTGCAGCGCAGATGCCGGTGATGATCCAGAATGCCGACATCGCGCCGCTTTCGCCGGATCAGGTGGTGAAACTGTGCAGCGAGATCGCGCATGTGAACTGGGTGAAGGAGGAGGTCAGCCCACGCCATCGCAGCATCGGTGCCTTGGCGGCGAAGAACAGCCCCCACGTGCACGGCATCATGGGCGGCGGCGGAGGTCAATACCTCATCACCGAACACGCCCGCGGCGCGTGCGGCACCATCATCGCCCCCGAGATCTGCGATGTAGTGCAGCGCATCTGGGACTTGCTGGACGCGGGCAGCCTGAACGAAGCCGAGACGTGGTACGAGCGCGCGCTGCCGGCCATTAACCTCGAATTCGCCATGGGCATGGCCTTCGCCAAATATCTCATGGTCAAGCGCGGCGTGTTCAAGAACACCCGCATGCGGGCGCAGGCCCATCCGCTGGATGCCGATGACATCCGGGAAATCGAACGCGTGTATGCGCGGCTGGAGCCGTATTTGATCTGAAGAGCATTCATTGAGATCAATCTGGACGTCGCTATGGCAAAGAACAAATCAACGCAAAAGCGGGAAGGTGCAGCTGCACCGTTGGATCGAGACCGCATTCTCGATAAAGTCAACACCTTCTCCGCCCCATCGCAGTTGAGGATCACCGACATGCGCATTGCGGTGGTAGCCAGCAACTACGACTACCCCATCATTCGGATTGACACCAACCAGGGCGTGTATGGCATCGGCGAAGTGCGCGACGCCGGCCATAGGGAGAACGCGCTCCAGTTCAAGAGCCGGCTGCTTGGTCAGAACCCGCTCAACATTGACATGATCTTCCGCGACATCAAGCGCTTCGGCAATTGGGGACGCGAGGGCGGCGGGGTGAGCGGCATCGAGATTGCACTTTGGGATCTGATCGGCAAGGTCTACGGCGTGCCGTGCTGGCAATTCCTCGGCGGCAAATATCGCGACAAGGTGCGGCTATATGCCGACACGCCCAAGCCGGAAGACGCCACGCCCGAGGGCTACGTCCGGCGCGTGAAGGGCCGGGTGAAACTCGGCCTCACCTTCGTCAAGTTCGATATCGGCATGCACCTGTTGGAGGGCGTAAAGAATGCGCGCATCGGCTCGCCGACGAAATACGAGTATCGGACCGGCGATTGGAACAACGCGCCTGGCACGGGCACTGGCGTGCACGTTACCGACAAAGGCATCGCTCGCATGGCCGAGGTCGTCGCTGCCGTGCGTGCGGCCGTTGGCTGGGAGATCTCGCTGTGCATTGACCATTACGGCCACGGCATGCTGACGAGCAAAGAAGTGATCAGGCTCGGTCGCGCGCTGGAGCCATACGGTCTGGCGTGGATGGAAGACCCTGTGCAATGGTGGGACTGGGCCGGCCACAAAGAGGTGCGCGATGCAGTCGCCGTGCCTATTGCCGCCGGCGAAGAGCTATACCTGCTCGACGGCTTCCGCCCCTTCCTGGAGAATCGCGCGATTGACATCGCCCATCCTGATCTGCTCACCAGCGGAGGTATGCTGGAGACCAAGCGCATTGCCGACCACGCCGAGCGCTTCGGCATCCCGACCGCGTTGCACTTCGCCGGATCGCCCATCGCCTTCATGGCCAACGTGCACACCGCGGCCGCCCTCTCTAGCTTCGTCGCCCTCGAACACCATGGCCTCGACCTGCCGTTCTGGCGCGATCTGGTGACCGGCCTGCCGGAGAACTACATGGAGGGCGGCTACGTGACCGTGCCCGACAACCCCGGCCTCGGCGTGGATTTGAACCTCGAGGGTATCGCAGCCAACCTGCGTCCACCCAGCGGCTTGTTCGAAGAGACCAGCTACTGGGATACACCCAAGCTCGGCTTCTGGCAGCCGGATCGGCGCTGGGACAAGTAGTCCACCTGGTGAGCCTCAGTTGCCCGTCGTGAACGACCATGCGTAGCTGAACGGTTGGCCATCGTAAGAGCCGCTCACGCTCACGTCAATGCGCGCGTTGGGCGGCAGATTCTGCATCGGCCTGATTTCGATCCCCTTGTGGCCCACGGGCAGGGCCGTCGTTGCAGTGAATGGGATGGCGTTGCCCGATCCGTCGGTCAGGCTGATGGTCCCAGCGATGGGCGTCGGTCCGAAGTAGCGCCAGGCCAGCGTGATGGGATTCCCCGTAGTGGGTAAGCCGGTTTGGCCAGGTCCGGGATAACGGACCGGCCAGTTGGGATAGGCAGCGTCTGCGGCCGAATCAAAGCGCGAGAGCACGTCGAGCGCCGCACCGGCACGGTTGTTGGCAGCGGTGTAGAAGCCAAAGCCGAAGGTGGGCGTGGTTGGATACAGCAGCCACAGGCGGTGGCCTGTGGAACGCATCCAGCCTTCGATGGCATGGCGTTCCTGCCAGTAGGGACTACTCGCCGCGCCGCCCAGCCAGCGACCCTCTCCCCGGTGACGTCACCTTGGGCCGACTCATCGCGTCATCCCGACTGGGGGCACAGCACCCAGCGCGCTGCGCGGTTGAACCATCCTTGCTTCGGAATGCGCGCGACGGCGTCCTGGAAGAAGGCGTGGATGACGAATGCGGCGACGATGCCGATGAGCAGCCCTGCCAGGGCGGCAATGGCCACCTTGGGCAATAGCCCCGTCGTGCGCCGTTCCGGCGGGAGCGCCGTGGAGGCCAGGCGCACTTCGCTGCCGGTCACTGCGGTTGCCAGCGTCACCTCAGCTTGCTTGCGCGCCAGGGTCTCGGCCGTGTCGCGCTTCAGGTCGCGCTCGCGCCTGAGCTGGTCAAAGGTAGCCTGCTCCTTCTCCAACTCTGATTTAGCGATTTGCAAGCGTTGCTGCAGTTGCTGAATCACTTCGTCGTCCCCATTCTCAACGAGGGCTTTGATCGAGAGCGATTCGCTGCGGAATCGGAGGATCTCGCTCGCCCTTTCCTGGGCGGCCTGGGTGAGCGGGTTCGTCACCGGCACGCCTTCGCTCAAGCGGCCGATCGTGCCGACGTCGAACAGCAAGGGGTAGGTGCTGGAGATGGCCGAGATGATCTGCGATTGCTCGATCTGCGAGGTGTCGAGGCGATACCCCTCCCCGGTCAACAGCCGGTTCGAGATGGCGTTGATTTCCTCGGTCAGCGCTGCATCGCGCTGCTCGAGGGCGGTAATCAACGAATCGAGGTCGGCCGCTTGTTCCTCGGCAGTTGTAGGGATTGCCTGGCTATCCATTTGAATCTGCACGTTGGCGGAGATGGGCACGGTCAGCCCAAACGCCTGCGATTTGAGGAGGCTGAGCGCGAGGCTGTTGGATTGTGCGGCCGCGTCACCCCCCGCCTTCACCTGATCGCGCATCGCTTTCGCATCGCCGGCCAGTTGCCTGATGCGCGCCTGTGCGACATATAGATTCTGCAACGTCCGCAGGTCGGACCGCACCTGTTCGCTGAACACCCGGACCACAGCGTTGTTCTGCGCATCCAGGTAAGCGCGGATCAATTCGCGCCGGCCTTCCTGTTCCTTCTCGAAAGCCACCAGCCGGTTGGCCGATTGCGCGCCGAGATAGGCTGCGATGATCTCGGAATTGGCTTTGAGCTGCTCGCTGATCACGAGCGTGAGCGCCGTCTGCTTGCCTACCTGCAGCGCGTCCAGCAACTGGCGCGTTTCGGTGATGTCGCGTGAGAGCTGATCTATCTTGCTGGCAGCAATAAATTGTTCAAGCTTGGCCTGAGCCTGGTTGTACTCTTCGAGCGCGCGCTGGTATTGGGCTGCCACCGACTGGGCGTATTCGGAGGTCGCACCTGCATACAGTTCGTTAACGTAGCGCTCGTATTCGCGGGCCCAGGTGCTGGCGATGTTGGCTGCTTTCTCCGGGTTCTGGTCGCGCACCTTGATCAGGATCAGGTCGCCGCGACCGCTCGTGGCTGCGCTTACCTTGTCCAGCAGTTGTGCCGGGTTGCGTTCCTCGGCACTTAATTGCGACTCGAGCTGCGCGACGACCCGGCTGGCGATGTTGCCGTTCTCGACCAGCCCGAGTAACGTGGCCCGGCGGCTGTCCGCAGAGATGGTAGCGATTTCATCTTGGGTGAGCGTCTTGAAGCGCGGGTCGAACTCCACCTGGGTGCTGGTCTTGACGATCGCTACCGTTGATGTGGCTTCGTACGGTGAAGGCAGCGCCAGGCCGATCAACCCGCCAAGGAGGGCGGCGATAACGGTGCATGTGAGCAGCAGTCGCCAGCGCTCGCCGACGATCAGCACATATTTCTTCAGATCAATTTCGATCTCGTCGGATTGTTCTAGTGTCGAGGTGGGAGTAGCAAGCGGTGTTTGCATCGGCAAAACTATCTCCTATAGCTGGATGGCATAGGGTAGGGGCGGTTCTGGCCGCGCGCTGGTCGAGATGTGGGCGAAAGGGATACGCGGCCCGCACACCGTCCGAACGTCAATCGCGATCGTCCCGCGGCGATGCGTCGTCTCTCCCATCGCCGCCATCTGTAGATGGCGGGTGTATGACGAGCGGCCGCCCACCGACGCGATAGGGATAAGCAACCTTGCGGGGCTGTTTCGGCTGAGAGGGCGGCACTTCGCTCCGCCTGAACCGGCCGAACCATCCGCGCGCCCTGGGTTGCGACGCCGTCGTCACGGTCTCCGCTTCGACCGGCTCTCCATCGTCGGAGATATGCCGGGCGATGTCAGCGTCGTCGGTCGTTTCGGGTGCCGGCGTGTATGTGAAATTCACTTGCTGCGCCGGATCGGTAAACTCGGCTGCTGCCACTGCCACCGAGGAGAGCGCGGGCTGCGCGGCCGGTGGCTGGGAGTAAACCGTCTCCGTCGAGATGAGGAGTTCCAGGCGCGTAAGCCACATGAGCCGCAAAGCTACACCGCTCATTCCCAGGCCGAAGGCCACAATGGCGCCCAGCCCGATCAGTTGGGCGAGCAGTTGTCCGGCCGCGAACTCCGCGCTGCGCGACAACACCCCGACTACGCCGAAGGCACCATTCGCGAAGACCCCAGTCGCCAGCAGCCCGATGGCCGCCGGTGCGAAGATTGCGGTGACGATCGCGCTGTCATCTCGCCAACGCAGTTTCTCGTTGATGACGTAGTAGCCGATCGTCGCCAGCAAGCCGCAGACGCCTCCCAGCGCTACCACGATCGGCATCGGCAACAGCGCCCCGCCGCTCGAGGTGATGAATACAGCAGCCAGGGCAGCCCGGCTGGCGCTCAACACATCGGCTCGTTGTGTGGTGAAGACGGTGTAGATACCCGTCGCCAGAATCGCAACGCTAACGGCGACGCTGCCGTTAACGAAGTGACCCATCGCCAGCGCGGATGCGTCCGGCGAAAAGGCATTCGCGAAGGAAGGCGCGCCGGCCATCACGAGCAACACGCCCGCCACGGCTCGTACTGGAAACTGGACGGCCGGCAGCTCCGCCGGGCGGAGCACCAGCTCTCGCCGAGGCGCCGCATGCAACCAGGCGATGCCCGCTGTGCCTGCAATCAGCCCCACCGTGGCGAGGTGGCCCAGATCTGCCGTGCCTCGGCCCAGTCCCGCATTCGTCCCCAGCGCCGAGAGCCATCCTCCGCCCCACATCCAGCAGCCGGCGACCGGGAGGATGAAGCCGGCGACTGCTGCGGTGAAGACGGCGAGGGCTTGGATGCGCGCTTGCTGGGCCAGGACGCCGGCAACCAGCAGCGCACCCGCTGCGAAGAGCGGCCAGAACCGGACGAACAGGCTGAGCCCCTCCTGGTCGGTGGCGCCATCGAGCAAAAAGCCGCTCGCGCCCAGGAATATCCAACGCTCGGGTGGATCACCGATGCCAAGGGATAGCTCGCGCCCGCCGAAGGCGAGTGCGAAGCCGCAGGCGATGAATGCCAGCGTGGCAATGGCCGTGGCGATGAGCGAGGCCGCGGCCAGCCTGCGGTGAAGCTGGCCGGGTGTGCTGGCTGAGAGGAGCAGCCACAAACCGACCGGTAGCAGCAGCCCTCCGACCATCTCCGTCTGCATAAGCGACAAGTATAATTTAAGCCAATGACGTCACAGTCCGCACAGGACAGCCTTGCACTTGCGCGCGCGGTGGTCGCCGCCGCCGCCGATAAGAAAGCCGAAGACATCCTCCTGCTCGATCTCCGCAACCTTTCCACGGTCGCCGATTACTTCGTCGTGTGCTCGGGCGTCAGCGAGCGCCAATTGCGCGCCATCGCCGAGGGTATCGAGGAACAGGTGCAGAAGGAATGCCATGTGGACGCGCATCACATCGAAGGATTGAGCGGTGGCGGCTGGATCCTGGTGGACTATCGCGACGTCGTGGTGCACATCTTTTCGCCCAGCCAGCGCGCCTACTACAACCTGGAAGCCTTGTGGTCTAAGGCGCCTGTGCTGTTGCGCATGCAGTAGATCAGAATTCCAACTTCTTGTAGCGCATTGCTACACTCTCGACGATGCCGATGGCGACCATCAGGGAGATCAGGCTGCTGCGGCCATAGCTGACGAACGGCAACGTCACGCCGGTCACCGGCATCAGGCCGACTTGCATACCGAGGTTGATATAGGTCTGCAGAAAAAGCGTGGCTGCGATGCCGGCACACAGCAGCCGGCCGAACGTGTCGCGGGCGATCATCGCCGTGCGCAGGGCGCGCAGGATCACAAACGCCAACAGCGCCATGAAGACTGCACAGCCAACAAACCCTAGCTCCTCGCCGATGACCGAGAAGATGAAGTCGGTGTGGCGAACGGGGAAGAAGCGCAACTGCGTTTGTGGGCCTTGCAGGTAGCCCTGGCCCAGCAACCCGCCGTTGCCCAGTGCGATCAATGCCTGTTCACTCTGATAGTTCGCTCCTGGTTCCTCGACCAATCCCAACAGCAGCTCGATTCGCTTGAGCTGGTACTGCTGAAAGGAGGGGAACTGCGTCACCATGATCACGATGGCAATCCCGGCAATGGCCATGATCAACACGTGCTGCCGCTCCACGCCGCCAACGAATATCAACACCAGCCACAGAAAGGCGATGGTCAGGGCCGTGCTCAGGTTGGGTTGTAGCAGGATGAGGAAGATGCAAGGGAAGACCAGCAATGCCGAGATCAGGATGGTCCTCAGATAAGGCGAACGACCCTGCCGATCAGCTATCAACTTTGCCATGACGATGGTAAGTGTGAGCTTGGCCAGCTCTCCCGGCTGCAGATCGAACCCGCCCAGGTCGAACCAACGTCGCGCGCCCTGTCGCTCCACGCCGATCACCAACACCAACGCCAGGGCCGCAACGATGCCAACATATAGCGGCGCAGCGAAGTTCTTGAGCAGGGTGTAGTCGAAGATGCTGACGAGTAACAGGACGGACAGGCCAACGATAGCGGTGATAGCCTGATCGAGCCAGGCCCGTTCGACGGCAGGATTGCCCTCATTGCGGGTGGCGCTGAAGATCATCGCGATCCCAAACGCGGTCAGGGTGATTACCGCGGCCAGCAGCCACCAATCATACCGTCGCCACAGTCTGGCATCCAGCATATCTTCCTCGTTAGCGTGGGTAGTCAGGACGAGGCTGAGGGGGTGCGCCGGGTGGAACGCTGCGCGTTGCTGCCTGAGCGACCGGGTGCTTGACCGTCGGTGCCGGACAGCAATGGGATGTCCACCACCAGCTTGCTCGCCTTATCCTCGTGCGTGACGTTCACGACCACGTGTTCGCGGTCTATATTCACGCGCCGCGAGATCACGGCGATGATGTCGTCTTTGATGAGCGCCAGTACGCCGGGGGGGATTTCGGCACGGTCGTGCACCAACACCAGTTGTAATCGCTGCTTGGCGGTCTCCGCGCTGCTGCGCTTGCCGAAGAGTCGTTCGAGGAAGTTCATGCTATTTCAGGTGCTCTCTGTCCCCAGGTCCGACGGCTGTTGTTCACCTCTGCGATGTGCAGTTGAATCTGCCGTCGTGCACTCATTCCGTCTTGCCGAGCAATCGCTGCCACCACGACGTCGTCTGCGGTTGAGTGAGCGGCACATTCTCGCCGATCAGGCGACGTGCGATATCGCGATAAGCTATGGCAGCCGGGCTCTTGCCGTTGAACACGACCGGTGTGCCGCGATTGGATGAAGACAGGATGGCCTCATCTTCCGGCACGATCCCGATGATCTCGGTGGACAGCACATCCATGATGTCCTGCGTCGAGAGCATCTCCTGCTTCTTGACGCGCGCCGGGATCAAGCGGTTAATGATCAACTGCACCGGCCCCTTCTCGTGCGATTCCACCAGCCCAATCACGCGATCCGCATCGCGCACCGAAGACACTTCCGGGTTGGTCACGACCAAGACTCGATCGGCAGGCGCGAGCGCGTTTTGGAAGCCTTGTTCGATGCCGGCCGGCGAATCAATGATGATGTAGTCGAATTCTTTGCGCAGCTCGTCGCACACTTGCACCATCTGCTCCGGGTTAATGGCGGTCTTATCGCGCGTTTGGGCGGTGGGCAACAGATAGAGTTCCGGAGCGCGTTTGTCGCGGATGAGCGCCTGGCGCAGCCGGCACCGACCCTCGACGTAGTCCACCACGTCGTACACGATGCGGTTCTCCAGGCCCATCACGATGTCGAGGTTGCGCAGCCCGATGTCGCCGTCCAACACCACGACTTTCTTGCCGAGCAGTGCCAGGGCTGCGCCGATGTTGGCCGTCGTCGTCGTCTTGCCCACGCCCCCTTTGCCCGACGTCACGGTGATTACTTTCTCTTCCATGGATGTCTCTGTCTATGCAGCTGTGTGCCGCGCGAACTCGGTTCGCTCGCTTCTCCCTTTCATTCGAACGCGCGCGCCTCTTTGTCCCAGGCCGTGAACGTGATTTGTTGATCCTCGATCCGTGCCATTTCGGCGCTTCCTGCTCTATTGCGGCTGCGTCGCTCGCCTGGCCGCGGGGTGTATGTGGCATCGGCAATTCGTATGAACGCGGGAGACATATCCAGCGCGCAAACCACGGCGTGATCGTCTCCCAAGGCGCCTGCGTGTGCCGTACCCTGCAACTTGCCCCACACGATAATATCACCGCCCGCAATCAATTGTGCGCCTGGGTTGACGTCGCCGATCACGACGATGTGGCCGGGGTGGCGCAACACCTGGCCGGAGCGCACACGACGCCGCACCAGCAAGCCATCCGTGCCGTCGGCGTGGTGTTCCTCGGCAGGCGCAGTGCGGGCTGCCGCTTCGACCGTGGGCGGCGTATCCCGCGCTGTATTGTTCGCGCGGCTGCGGCTCGCCGGCGTGGCGATCGCCGGTTCTGTCGGGGCCAGTCGGTCGGCCAGCCCCAGTAACCGAACGCGGGCACGGGTGGCCTCGTCCTGGGAGAGCACGGCCCACAGCATGACCTCGTGTGCTTCCAGCAGCGCTATTGAACGGCGCAGGTCGTCCTCGCTCAACGACATCGCCCTTACGTCGAAGGCGACGCTGCCACCTTTGAAGAAGCCGGGATTGGCGTTCAGCTTGGCTTCCAGTTCGCGCAGCCGCGTCAGCCAGGGCTCGTCGGGCGGGCCGCTGAACACGATGAGCAATCCTTGCCGGTAGCCTTTGATGGCGATCATGGTCACGCAGTCTTGCTGACCAACCTGCCTGCCGGCCTCGTCGCGCAAGGCCGGTGTGGGTGGTCAATCATCACTCCGAATCGCTCTTGGCGATGGGCGCCAGTTTGTCCTCCGGTACGCCTACGTTGAAATACTGGTTGTAAATGCGCTGCGTAATCGGCGCAGCGACGCCGGAGCCCTGGCCGCCGTTCCACACATATATAGCCATGGCAATCTGTGGATTCTGCGCCGGCGCATACGAGACAAACCATGCATGCGTGGGAAGTATCTCGATGCCGGTATAGCAAATGCCGATTTTGTATGCGACGTCGTCGCAGAACTCGGCCGTGCCCGTCTTGCCGGCATATTCAAATCCCTCCAGCCGCGATACCCATGCCGTGCCCCCTTGCTCGTTGACCACGCGCCACATCGTGTCTTGAATCAGTTGCACGTAGTAAGGATCGAGCCGGAGCCGGCGAATGACCTTCGGCGCGAAAGGCTTGACGATTTCGCCCCGATCGTTGATGACCTCTCGGATGATCTGGGGCTGATACAACGTGCCGCCGTTGGCGATGGCGGCCGTCGCGTTCGCCATCTCCAGCGGCGTCGCCAACACATAGCCCTGGCCAATGGCTGCGTTGTAGCTGTCGCCAGTGGACCACACCTCGCCGATGTTACGCAGCTTCCAGTTCTTGGTGGGAGCGATGCCCACGCTGTAATCAATGTTGAGCTCGGTCTTCTCGCCGATGCCGAACTCCTGTGCCCATTGGGCGAGCTTGTCGGGGCCCATGCCGGCGAAGTTCTCATTGCCTTCCGCGAAGCCGCCCACGGTTTTGTAGAAGTAGGTGTCGCACGAATTGCGCAGCGCGTCGCGGATGGTCTGCAGGCCGTGGCCGGTGCGCTTCCAACAGTAGAACTTCTGCCCTTTGTTGGGGTCGGTGGGGTCGTACTGGTCGGGCAAGATGAAGATGCCGGGGTCGTAGACCACCGTGCGCTCGTCCACTGCCCCTTCTTGCAACAGCGCCGCGGCGGTGACGATCTTGAACGTCGAGCCGGGGGGCACGCGGTCTTGTGTGGCGTGGTTGAGCAGCGGCTTGTGCAGGTCGTTCGCCAGTGCTTCGAACTCCTGTTGCGAGATGCCCTTGGCGAACAGGTTGTTGTCGTAACCGGGCACGGACACCATGGCGAGGATCTCGCCGGTGTTAGGGTTGAGCGCGACTGCCGCGCCGCGCGGCGCGCCGCGTTCTTTCATAGCGGAGATCAGCACGTCGCTGATGATCTTTTGCAGCCGCAAGTCCAGGGTCAGGCGCACGCTGTTGCCGTTGACGGGCGGCGTCTCGCTCAGCACTTGAAGTTCTTCGAACGACGCATCCACCAGCACGGTGCGCTTGCCTTTCTGGCCGCGCACCTCCTCTTCGACTGCGCGTTCAACGCCGGTGATGCCGACCCGGTCGTTGTCGTAGTCGTAGACCTCCCGCGAGAACTTCTCCGGCTCCCGTTCGATCATCTCCTTGAAGATCTTGCCGGTGTAGCCCAGCACGTTGCCGAGCAGCTCTTTGTAAGGATACTCGCGCGATCCGACCGTCTGCACGATCACGCCGCGCATCATCAGCGATTGTTCCTGGATCGCCAGAGCCGTTTCACGGGGGACGTTATCGGCGATCACCGTGGGCTGATACGGCGCAAAGCGTGCGTCTTTGCTCACCACCTTGGTGTAGATCTCCCCTGCGGTCACGCCGGGCTGGTTGATCATGGCGGCCAGCTTGTTGTACATCGCCATGCGCTCGATGCGCTGGCGAATGGGATCATCGGGGTAGCGCACTTGTTGAATGGGGATGATGGCCACCTGATAAGCCGGCGCGTTGCGGACGAGCGCCTCGCCGTTGCGATCGTAAATCAGCCCGCGCGTGGCCGGCAGCGCCCGTTCGATCACGCTGCGTTCTCCGACTTGTGCGCTGAATGCCTGTTGCCGATTCACCTGCAGGTCGAACAGCCGTATGCCCAGCAGGACGAACGTGAGAATCACGCCGATGGACAGCAGGATGAGACGCGTTCGTCCGCTCTGGTTATCGGGAGGCGGCGTCTGGCTGGTGCGCCGGCGAATGGGCAGATCGTCGAGCAGCATGGCGGGTCAGGTCCAGTTCCGGCATCCCTGAGGCGCACGGAGGCACGCCGAGCAGTGCGATTGGACGGAGGGCGCAGGTCGGTTGTTCATCGTTCGGGAAGAAATCGTTCCTGTTCGCGTAGCCGCGCCTGGAGCTGGGTCAGCACGATGTGCACCGGAATGGTCAAAATAAGATTGGCGATTAAACTCGGCAACACCACATTCGTGAAGCCTATCGAGATCTCGAACGTTCGCCCCACAAATGCTAACACAACCAGGGTCGTGGCGTAGTAAGCGACCGTGGTGACGAGCACCCAGTTCAACGAGCGCAAGATGGGGATGGGGATCGGCGCTCGGTCGAGCAGCGCGGCTAGCAAGTTGCCGACGATCAGCCCGACCGTATGCATGCCGAACGGTGCCCCAGACTGGAGATCGAGCAACAGCCCACCGCCGGCGGCCCAGAAGAACCCCTCGTCGCCTCGGAGGGCGACCCATGTTGCGGAGACGAGCAAGACCAGGTTGGGGCGCAGGGTGTTGCCCAATGCCGCCGGCAGCAAGCTGCTCTCGACGATGGCGAGCAAGGTAATTACAATTCCTGCAACGATATGGCGCCGCATTCGGTTGCTATCTTAAACGCAGCGATAACAGATGACGTATATCGGCCGGCAAAAAATGGCAGTGCCCCCTACAGCCCTGGGGACTCCTTGAAACAATGCCCCCGCGGCATTTGGGTGCGTTCACCAATAGGGGCAAGAACCTCCCGCAGTCTGCTCATCCAAGTCGTGACAGCCAGCAAAAACCTGCGGGAGGTTGTCACTGCCCC
>JAIMBB010000084.1 GCA_023511655.1 Anaerolineae bacterium | reverse complement strand
TAGTGACAACCTCCTGCGGATTTTTGCTGGCTGTCACGACTTGGGCGAGCAACCTTCGGGAGGTTTTTGCCCCCTATTCATGAACGCACCCGTGAAATGCATCCATGCGCGCTTGCTGCTATGATTCGGCTACGGCGCTCGGCCGTTCCATTTGATGTTGAGCCTAACGGAATTCGCCCCCCCTGCGTCGCGCCCAGATCGGCTTGTTGAGCCGGCTGCGACCAAAACATATGACGCCTTCGGCAGACACATTCACTATCTGCGCGTATCGCTGACGGACCGCTGCAACCTGCGCTGCGTATACTGCATGCCCGAGCAGATGGTGTTTCGACCCTCTGAGGAACTGCTCACCGACCACGAGCTGTTCAAAGTGCTGGAAGTGATGAGCGCGCTGGGATTCGACAAATATCGCCTGACGGGAGGGGAGCCGACCGTGCGACCGGGATTGGTCGAGATCGTGCGGCACATCGCCAGCCTGCCCAACACGCGCGAAGTGGCGATGACGACGAACGGCCTGAAGCTGGCCCGGCTGGCGCAACCGCTCAAGGCGGCTGGCCTGCAGCGCGTGAACATCAGCATAGACTCGCTGAACCCCGACAAATTCAGGCGCATCACGCGCTGGGGCGACGTGCGCGACGTGCTGGCCGGCATAGAGGCCGCCGAGCGCGCTGGCCTGACACCGATTAAACTGAACGCCGTCGTAATCCGCGGTTTCAATGAGGAGGACGTGGTGCCCCTGGCCAGGCTCACGCTCGACCACGAGTGGCAATTCCGCTTCATCGAGGTGATGCCGTTCGCCGACGTGGCAGAGTTCCAGCAAGCGTCCATCGTCACCACCCGCGAGATGATGACGCGGATCGAGGCCGAACTGGGCGAACTCCAGGAGGAGAACGGCGGCCAGCTCGACGGCGAGGCGAAGGTTTACCGCTTGCCCGGCGCGCGCGGCACGATCGGCTTCATCAGCCCGGTGACCGCCCCGTTCTGCGCAAGCTGCAATCGCGTGCGTCTGACTGCCGACGGCACGCTGCGCCTGTGCCTGCTCAAAGATGGTGAACTGGACTTGAAGACGCCGCTGCGTCGCGGCGCGAGCCAGGACGATCTGCTCGACCTCATCCGGGCGGCGATTTGGCGCAAGCCATGGGGCCACGATTTGGCGCATGGCGTGATTCCCATGAATCGCATCATGAGCGAAATTGGCGGGTGAGACGCTATGGAACTGACGCATCTGGATTCATCCGGCCAGGCGCGCATGGTTGATGTGAGCGGCAAGGCCGACACCCACCGCACAGCCGTGGCGCGCGCCACTGTAACCATGAACCAGGCGGCCTACGACGCCATCGTGCGAGGCAATCTGAAAAAAGGCGATGCGCTCGGCGCAGCCCGCATCGCCGGGATCATGGCTGCCAAGCGTGTTAGCGAACTGATCCCACTGTGCCACCCCATCGCCCTGACGCGCGTTGAGGTGACTTGCGAGCCGGTCGAGGGCCGCATCGAAATCGAGGCGCGCGTCGAATGTGTGGGCAAGACCGGCGTGGAGATGGAAGCGCTGACGGCGGTTAGCATCGCCGCGCTGACCATCTACGACATGGTGAAGGGCATTGACCGTGGGATGACCATCGGCGGAGTGCGGTTGCTCTCCCGAAGCGGCGGCAAGTCCGGCGAGTGGCGAGCGGAGTCGGAGGATAGTCATCCGGGAGCAGACGATCGGTGAATATCCGGTGGGAGCCGAAGGATGTTGGTCAAACTGTTTGCCACCTTGAAAGACCGCGCCGGCGCGAATGCGATCACCCTGGCAGCAGAGGGCGAGTTCACCGTGCGTGAATTGCGCGCCCTGATCGCCGCCCAGCATCCCAAGCTGGCCGAACTGGCCGCGCGCTCGATCGTTGCCATCAACCATGAATTCGCCTTCGACGACGATGTGGTGCGCGCGACGGACGAGGTCGCGCTCTTCCCACCCGTGAGCGGCGGACGACCATGAACGAGCCGACGATCATTCGAATCACCGCAGATCCGATTGACCTGAACGCGCTGCAACGAGCCGTGACCACGCCGCGCGACGGGGCGGTGGTGCTGTTCACCGGCACCGTGCGCGGCGTGACCGGAGCCGAGCGAACGGACAAGCTGGAATACGAAGCCTATACTGAGATGGCCATGGCCAAGCTTCAGCAGGTAGCCGACGAGATGCGCGCCAAATTCGCGCTGATCCATGGCATTGCCCTGGTGCAACGGGTGGGCGAGATGGCCATCGGCGAGCCGACCGTCGCCGTCGTGGTCAGCGCCGGCCATCGCGGAGACGGCGCGTTCGAAGCTGCGCGCTACGGCATTGACCGGTTGAAGCAAATCGTGCCAGTGTGGAAGAAAGAAACTCGTCCGGACGGCTCCGCATGGGTGGAAGGCGACTATCTGCCCGGCCGGGGGGATTGAGGCGGCACAACATGAGCATAGCTAGTGCACTATCGCGTCGGCTATCAGTTGTTTTCTTTCTCACCATGCTGCTACTCACAGGTTGCGGAAGCGTCTTTTGTGCTGTGCAGCCCTCCGGTCAAGCAAACACACTGATTCTCCAGCCTGGCCAAACGATCGGCCAAACGTTTACGTCGCATCATGCTGGCCTGAATGGCATTGAACTCTACCTGCAGCCTAGATCGTCTGGCGACGGCCAACTTCGCCTTTTACTTATGCATCGGTCAGGCGACGGTGCGATTGATGACTTCCCTGTGACATCCGCTAGTGTAAGCATTGCATCCGTAACAAAGCCCGGCTTTTATCGCTTTACCTTCGAGCCACAAACAGACTCGCGTATGCGGGACTACTTCATCTCGCTAAGTGTGATCGGAGATGGGTCAGCAGAGATTGGCACCGCTCCGGCCGAAGCCTATCTGAATGGCGCTGCTTACTTAGGTGGTGAGCCGTTGGAAGCACAGTTGGCGCTGTGTCTCAGCTTTGAGCCTCTGCGATATGCAATCGGTTTTGCCCAGCAAGTCACCGAATGGGTGCGTATGCTGCTGATCGGCATCGTCATGCTGGTGTTGCCGGGGGGGGTGTTTGTGTCGTTCCTGTGGCGGTCCGCTGCTGAACTGCCGTGGACTGCGCGATTGGGCCTAGCTATTGGGACAAGCGTGGCGGTTTATCCCATCCTGGCCTTGCCCAGCTTAGTTGGTGTACGACTGGGGCCGGTAGGGACTTGGCTGGTGGTGGTTTTTGGCATTATCGGATCGGCTTGGCGCATTCGTGCATGGCTAAAATCGCGTCCGCGGCGGCATCTCGCCATCTCGCGGACCGATCTCGTCACGTTGATCCTCATCAGTATGCTTGTTGGCACACGTTTCCTCGCCATCGGAACACTCGATATTCCCATGTGGGGCGATTCGTATCAACACACTATGATCGCACAGTTGATCGCCGACAATCGAGGCCTGTTTGACTCATGGATGCCGTATGCTGAATTAACCTCATTCACCTATCACTACGGCTTCCACGCGGTAGCAGCAAACCTACACTGGCTTTCTGGACTGGTCATGCCGAAGGCTATTCTGTGGACGGGTCAAATTCTCAACGTTGCATCGGTCATCGCGTTGGGGGCATTGGTCGGCAAGGTGTCGCGCAGCCCTTGGTCTACTCCGATAGCTATTCTTGTCTCGGGGTTGTTGAGCAGCATGCCGATGTTCTATCTGAATTGGGGACGTTACACGCAACTGGCAGGACAAGTCGTGCTGCCAGCTGCTGTATGGACGCTGTGGATTGCTCTAGAGGGTAAAACACATAGTCGAGAGCGGATCGGCTTGATTCTGCTCGGCATTGTGCTAATAGCCGGGCTAGCCCTGACTCACTATCGTGTCTTAATCTTTGCGGTATTGTTCATTCCAGCATACGCGATTCTCAACTTGCAGCAATTATTGCCCAAACGCGATACGCTTGGTTGGCACGTACCAATAGGCATAGTCAATGTGCTGCTTATCGGCCTCGGTGGCGTCTTACTGTTTCTGCCGCAGTTCGTGCGTACTTTTGAAGGCCGCATCACCGCTGGATTCGCCCAAAAGTTGGCTACACCGGCCCAGTCCGTATCCGATTATCTACGAAGCTACAATGCCATTGGCGATTTGAGCACCTATCTGCCGACGGCGATCTGGGTGCTCGTGGGGGTGGCGATCATCAGGGCATGTCTGCGTGGCAACCGCGATTCACTCACCTTCACTGCCTGGTGGGGAATTTTGTTGTTGGCTGCTAATCCAGGATGGCTGTCACTGCCGGGCACGGGAGCACTTAGTAACTTCGCTGTATTCATCGCAGCGTATATACCGGCTGGTGTGCTGATTGGCACGTTGACCGATGGACTGCCAGTCCCCTTCCTTCACGAGTCGCTGCCGTCTTTTCGGCAAGCCGGACGAGCTGCGGCGATGGTTGGAATGATCGGGCTGGGCGTTTGGGGAATATCGCAACGTTTGGGCGATGTCAACACGCAACTAGGTGTGCTCGTCACGCGCCCGGATCTGCTCGCCGCTAATTGGGTGCGCCACAACACGCCCTCTACGGCGCGCTTTCTCGTCAACACCTTCCCTGCTTACGGCAACACCTCAATTGTCGGGTCGGACGGCGGCTGGTGGCTGCCATTGCTGGCGAATCGGCTCACCAATCTGCCTCCCTTAACTTATAGTGCCGAGCGAGGTGTGACGCCGGACTTCATGCAGCGTGTGAACGCTTTCAGCCACAGTGTCAACACTAAGGGGTTGGACGACCCAGAAGTATGGCAGATGATGCGTGAACATGGGATCACACATATCTTCATCGGCCAGCGCCAAGGGCGTGTGAACAACCCTGATGGCCTGGTGCTCGACCCGCAACGCTTGCGGAAGGATCCCCGCTTGCAGACGATCTATCATCAGGATCGGGTTTGGATATTCGAGGTTCGACCTTGATGCACGGACTCAGGGAGAACCATGAATGCGGGCTTGCATATATGCGTGTTGACGCAACAACTGGCCAGGGTGCTAAGCGGACCTGGGCTGCATGCACGCAATTTGATCAACCATCTCCTCGCTGATGGACATCGCGTCAGCGTGATCGCGCCGGAGTCCGAATGCCCGCCGGGAGAGCTGCCCTACCGCTTCGTAGGCACTCCTTCGCCCCTTCTCAAAAGCCAGGCACGCTGGGTGCCTCTGGCTCTGTATTTTGGACGTGCGCTTGCGCGCCTGGCGCAGTGGGAACGGTTCGATATTGTGCATTTCACCGATGCGCGTGAGTCGCTCATGTGTCCAGCAAACCTGATCTCGGTGGGCAACATCAACGATACGTATGCGGCTGAGTTACAGCCACTGCGCTACTATCGCGCGTACTACGCGGACTGGATGGCGCGTTGGACGTACTATCGCGTCGTTCGCTCCGTCGAGCGCATTGCGTTGCGCCGACTCCACGCCGTAGTCGCCAACAGTGACTACACGGCAAACATCATCCGCAAACGCTACGGCATCCCCGACCGCCGCTTGCATGTGTGTCACAAGAGCGTAGAGGCCACTCGCTTCGCTCCTGCACTCGAGATGCGAGCGCAAGTTGAGCCGCATCCACCGCGCGTATTGTTCGTGGGCGGGAACATGCAACGTAAAGGACTACCTACACTTATCGAAGCCGCTTCGCACATCATTCGCACTATGCCGAACGCCGAGTTCTGGGTGGCTGGGCACGACGCTGCCCAACCCAAGATGGAGGCTTTGTGTCACCGCCATGGAGTGCGCGCAGCATTTCGTTTTTTAGGCTTGCAGTCCCAAGATGAGCTGCCTAAGCTCTACGCGCAGTGCGACGTGTTCGCCATGCCTTCGTTGATCGAAGCATTCGGCGTGGTCTTTCTAGAAGCCATGGCAGCCGGGCTGCCGGTAGTGGGCACCTGTGTCGGAGGTATAACCGAGATCGTGCGTGACGACGAAAACGGCCTACTTGTTCAACCGAACGACGCTCCTGCACTGGCCAGCGCGATCGCACGGCTGCTAACCGATGACGAGTTGCGTCAGCGGCTCGCGCGCGCTGGTGTAGTTACCGCTCATTCGTTCAGCGTCGAGCGCATGATGACTTGCACCTATGACGTCTACCGGGCCGCGTTGGCGTGCACTGCATCCTGAACAATTTGAGCGATCATCGCCCGACGGGCGGCATTGCCGGCTGCCCGCACAACTGTTTCGCGCGCGGCCGTGCCGAGAGCAGCACGGTCAGAATCGGAGAGCGACAGTAGCGAACGTACTCCTTCCGCCAGTGCATCTGGATCATTCATCTTTACCATCCAAGCATCTCGGCCATGGGTAAACAGTTCGCGATTGGCAGAGTTGTCACCTACGATGGTAGGTTTGCTCATTGCCATGCACTGAAACGTCTTTGCTCCGATCACGCGACCGGCCTTCTCCGAGGCGCCGAAGTGGCCGCCTAAACAGATTGTGGAGTGCGCGATCAGTTCTGGCAATTCGCCGAATGCTACAGGCGGAAGAAATTCGATGTTCTCGACAGAGAATCGAGTTGTCAAACTACGGATTGCTTGCTCATTTCTGCCGTGGCCAACGATTCGAAAGCGCACGTTCTCCCCGCGCAGAATGTGCGCCGCTCGCACAATTACCTCAATTCCATGCAACGGCAGAAAAGTCCCATAAAAGAGCACGATCGGGGGATCTTCAGCAGGCAAGTGACGAGGACAAAACAGGGTCTCATCGCAGCCTGCATACAGCACGCGCATTTTGTCTGCCGGTATGGCGAAGGTGTCGCGAAAATAGCGAAGGTGTGCCCAAGTGTCGAGCACCACGATGTCAGCCAGCTCGCAGCTCCGCTTGTCGAGCCAGAACGCGATACGTCCCATCGGCGAGTCAGGCGCGAACACTTTGCGATCGAAGCAATATGTGTCATAGGTGGACAAGAATGCATCAAATACGAGTGGGCCATGCCATCGCAAGCGCGTCGCGAGTACCAGCGGTTGGCCATAGAAGCCGATGAAACATACATCCCATCGTCGCATGGGAGCGACGAGCAAGCGTCCCATGAGCTGTGCCAGGTTGAGCGACAGGCGTCCGCCATGGGGATAGGTGGCGTAAACCGTGCCGAGTGGCATTAACGCGCGCAATACGGACTGATTGCGTGGGTAAGTACCTTCTCGACCGCAAATGAATGCAATATTCATCGAGAGCCAAAGCGAGCGACAGACGCCGGCTCGACCGGCACGAATGGTAACATTTTCCCTACCGATGGAACGCGTCGCGTGCAACCTATGCGGCAGTCAAGAGAGCATGGTATTGTATGCCGACTTACCGGATATGCTGCTGCGGCGAAGAGAGGTCACCGCCACTTTGGTGAGATGCTGCGCTTGCGGTCTGATCTATCAAAATCCACGTCCTACACGAGAAGAAATCGGTCAGCACTATCCCGATCGTTACGATTCGTATAACTATCGCGATGATGTACGCAAGGGCTGTGCCTTGTCGCGGTGGGCCGCTGCCTATGGCATTGCCAAACGCTGTCGCTACGTCACGCGCCACAAACGTGGCGGCGTGCTGTTGGATGTGGGCTGCTCAACAGGGTTGTTTCTGCAAGGTATGCGCAAGCATGGCTATTGGCAGCTATGTGGTGTGGAGCCGAGCAACTATGCGGCCTCAATTGCTCGACAAAAAGGCCTGGAAGTCATTACGGGCACGCTGGAGAATACAGCTTTTCCTGCAGAAAGCTTCGACGCGGTGACCATGTGGGATGTGATCGAACATGTGCATGATCCACTGGGCACGCTGCACTACCTCGCCCACATCCTGAGGCCGGATGGGCTACTCGTCATCCGGACGCCGAACTTCGATAGTTGGGATGCACGCCTGTTTGGTCCATACTGGTCAGGCTTCGAACCGCCTCGCCACTTACACATCTTCACGCCCCATACAATCTCTGCGGCCTTGAAGCAGTGTGGGTTTACGCCGATCCAGATAGACTGCCGTTCCGGTGGTTACATGGCATTCCTGCTTAGCCTGCGCTTCAAGCTGTCCTATTCGCGGATGAGCTCGCAATCCCAGGAACGCCTGCTCAGGTTGCTTTATCATCCCATCTCTCGCATGCTGGCTGCGCCGATATTCACACTCAGCGGAATGGGCCTAAAAGGCCCGCAGATGGTCGTGGTTGCAGCACGCGAAGCCGTTCACCATGATTGAGATTCGTCACGATCGCATGCACAATGCGTCCGCCACGCGGGAAGCCTACGATCAGATATATACTAACCGCGGCCTCTCGCATCGAGATTCCTTCTATCTATGGCTGCTCAGTTTGCTCGATCCACAACCCGGTAAACGCCTGTTGGATATTTCATGCGGTGAGGGTCGTCTGGTCGCGCTTGCACAACAGCAGGGACTACTTGCCTTCGGACTGGATTTCTCGGTAGTGGCGGTGCACAAAGGTTTACTTGGCTCGCCGGACAGCGGTTTTGTCGTTGGTGATGGCGAACGCATACCCTTTCCGCCCCGTAGCTTCGACTACGTCACACATATCGGCAGCTTGGAACACTACATGGATCCCCATCTCGGGGCAGCAGAAATCGGCCGAGTGCTTAAACAGGGTGGCAGGGCTTGCATATTGCTGCCGAACACTTTTGGCTTGCTGGGCATCCGATACGTGTGGAAGCACGGCGAAGTCTTTGACGATGGGCAACCATTGCAGCGCTACGCCACTCGTCGCACCTGGCAGAATTTGTTGGAGTCTGGCGGTCTGTGCGTCAATCGCGTGGTGGGCTACAGTGGCGTGAACTTTCCGCGCACTTCAACCGACGTGCGTTGGCTGCTCGCGCGACCGAAGAAAATCGTTCGGCTAGCGCTGCTTGCTCTGGTGCCGATCAATCTTGCCAACCACTTCGTGTTCATATGCTCGAAACACGCCGGCGGACCTAAGGAATGATAATGAAAGCGCGATTAAGAGATCTGGTTCTTGGCATGGGTGAAGGAAGCACGCCCAGAACCCTGGCCAGCATAGCAACATTGGCTTTGCTGATTGCGACTACAGCTATTCTGATCTATTGGCGGCGCGATGATTTTGAGCATTTCAACTGGCACCTGCGCGTCGAATACCTAGTTCTGAGCGCCGTTGCGTTCGTTGTAGCGCTACTGCTCGTGGTGTGGCTGTGGGCCCGCCTGATGAGCGCCCTGGGACAACATTTGCCATTCACTACGCATCTTCGGTATTTCGGCTTGTCCAACATCGCTAAGCGGCTACCGGGGACGATCTGGTATGTTGCAGGACGCGCCTATCTTTACAAACAAAAGGGGATCAGTCCATCTCTCATCGCCGTAGCCAGCGGTGTAGAAGTCATTACTCTGACCTTGGCAAGCGCGTTAGTCGCATTGACATTTGCGGGTTCACAACTTATTTCATACATAAACTCGGATGTTCGCACCATTCCCTTTTTAGCTATCTCCTTAATCATCAGCCTGATTTCGGTACATCCGCGCACAATTAAACTTATCATCAATGCGTTAAGCGGGCAACAGCCACCCACGTTCCCTACTTATGGCTTCTTGTTGACCCAGACTCTACTCTCTGCTGGAGTGTGGATATCGGGTGGTGTCATGTTCTATGCGTTCTGTGCTTCTGTTGCTCAGTTCAGCTGGACTCATCTTCCCTACATCATCGGTGTTTGGGCTCTGTCAAGCTTACTATCCTCTTTCATGTTCTTTCTGCCAACTAACTTCGGCGTGAAGGAGGTCAGCAGCAGTTTATTGTTATCCATTGTTATGCCTTTGCCTGCTGCAGTCATAAGCGTCATCATGAGCCGCCTGATGGTCATAGCATATGAGACAATATGGGCGCTGGCGAGCATATGGTCGGAGCGCCAATTGTCGGCCACAACCACCAAAGAAATTAATTGAGATTACTGGCCAGTAAACGCGGGAATACTCCGAATGAGGTATGGCTACGTTGACTTAAAGGAGCTATTCTAGCCCCTAGTTCGGGGTGACTCAATCTCGACCAAATACTTCGCTCACGAGGTTAACAAGAGATGAAAACTTTACGTTTACTCGCAGTTGGCGCAATGGCTGCGCTCGGAATCGGCATTCAGACACAGCCATCTTCTGCGCTCCTCTACTCTTACACATCGGGTATTCAGGTGCAGAACTTAGGCACCGCAAGCGCGAACGTCGTTCTCACATTCTACGATTCCAACGGCAATCCAACCTCGGTGAATGACACCATCAACGCCAATAGCTCGAAGACCTTCTTCCCGCTACCGGGCGTTGCATCAGGCTTCGATGGTGCGGCCATTATCTCTTCTGACCAGCCCGTTGCAGCGGTCGCTAACGTGATCGGCAGCGGCGCAAGTAGCGCGCGAGCGGCTTACGTCGGAGCGCTCCAGGGCAGCACCTCTGTACTCCTTCCGCTTTTGCTGAAGAACCATGGCACTTCACGCAGTAACACATGGTTCAAAGTTCAGAACACTGGCAATGCGACTGCCAACGTAACAGTCACATACAGCGACGGTACTTCTGCGACTGCGACCATTCCAGTAGGTGCGTCGAAGCTGTTCGATCAGTCCGTAGAGACTCACAATGCTACTTCCTTCGCGGGTGAGGTGACGAGCAACCAGCCCGTAGCCGTGGCCGTGATCCAGGAGAACACCTCGACCATGTTCGCTTACAGTGGCTTCACAGGCGGTTCCACTAACCCTGTGCTTCCGTTGATCAACGCCAATAACAACGGCTACGTCACCGGTGTGCAAATCCAAAATGGTGGCACCACCGACACTCAGGTCACTGTTTCATACACCCCGGCTGTTGCCGGAACGGCGTGCACGGAAACGCAGACCATTCCGGCCAAGCAGTCACGCAACTTTGCGCTGAGCGCATTCACCAACGGTACGTCGCCTGGTGGTTCGACAAACTGCATCGGCGGTGCGCGCTTTGTCGGCTCGGCGCAGGTGACGGCCAACACTGCTAATCAACCCTTGGTGGTGATCGTCAACCAAGTGCAAAACGGCGTGAGCGGTGAGGCCTATAATGGCTTTGACCCGGCGGCCGCCAAGAGCAAGGTGGTGATTCCGCTGATCGCCGATCGCTCCGGTAGCTCCCTGAACTACACCGGTTTCAACATCCAGAACGTCGGTACCTCGGCTACCACTGTGACCTGCACGTTCAGCAACACGTCATATCAGGTGTCAGCGACTCTGCAACCCGGCCAGGCACTGAACGACGTGCAAAACAACAAGATCTCTCCAGGGTATGTGGGTTCGGCCACCTGCACGGCCAGCGGCGGCGGCAAGATCGTCGGCGTGGTCAACCAGGTAGCTGCAACGGCACCCGGTGACCGCTTGTTCGTCTCCGAGGCAATTCCGGTGGATTGAGCCCATCACCGGCCAAACGAGAGAAGCACGAGAGGAGCAATGGCTATCGCTCCTCTCGTTTGTTTGTTAACTGGACTCTGGCAAAAGCCAGGTCAACCACGTTTTGAACTAGGCCGAGAGTAGACGTGCGTTGATCACTCTCGACCGAAGGCGAGTCAGCCCGTTGCCGTTGGCGTTGGCAACGGTTCGTGATTAGAGCATCAACTCGGCCAGCAGTTCGGCGTTGCTCATGCCCTGCCGCACCAGACCGGCAATATGCAGGAGATCATCTGGCGACCATGCCAACGTTGATGGTCGGCCAAGACGTCGCCCAGCGGCGGCAGAGTCGCCTTGGGGTCGTCGCACAACGGCTGCACCCGCTGGAATTGCAGGAAGGCGTAGGCAGCGAACACCAGGGCATGCCAGCGCACGATGGCGTCGTAGGACTGCACGCGATGGTCGGCCAGGCCCAAGCGCGCTTTGAGAAAGAAGTTGTCCACTTCGGCTTGCCAGCGGCAAGCGGTAATACTTCAGAATGCAGCGGACGCTCAGGGTGATGTCCGAGCACAAGAAGTAAACCGGACGCGTGTCGCGGCGATTCCGTTTGCAGAAGACCGCTGTCAACAACTCGGGATAGCGGCGCAGCCGGCCGACGCGATAGCGCGTGGAGTAAGTGCGGCTGCCTTTGGTTGAGCGGAGGGTCATCCGCTCGGTGGGCTGATGGCCCAGGTGGTGCCACCACTCGGCAAGCGAATAAGTGTCCAACCGGCGATTGGCTTTGGCGGCGCAGATAAAGTGCCAGCCGTGGGCACGAATGAACCGGAGCAACTCCGAACTGGCATACCAGGCATCGAACAGGACGTAGACTTTGCACTTGGCCGGCAGCTGCGGCGCGATCTCGTCGAGCATCTGCTGCACCAGGCTGGGCAGCGCGTGATACGTCAACAGCGGCAAGCCCTGCGCGCGGCGCTGCCGATTGAGCGCTTTGACCTGCTTGTGTTTGAGATACAGCCGCCAGGTCAACAGGAATTGCAGCGGGCCGAGTTGCAGATGCACGGCCACATAGCGCGAAGCGTTGATGTTGTTGGCGCCGCTGGCGCACATGGTCGAAATGCAGACTGACTGCTTCGAGCTTGCGGGTGGCGATGTCCTTGCAGCACAACGAGTCGTCCACACTTAAGAACAGCAGACGCCAACCCGTCTTGGCCTGGATGGCTGTCACGGTCTGCAACAGAGCGCGCAACACGGCGGTGCGTAGCGCCTCGCCCGACCAGGGACTGACGCGCAAGAAGTCGGCCAGGGCATATTCGTCGGCGTAGGGTCGAGCCGGAGCCAACGGGTCAGCGCGGCCAACGTCTTGTGGCGCGCGGTGCAGACCAGCAGGGCTTCCACGCAGTTGAGGGCGTGGCACAGTTGAGCAGGTGAAAAGCCCACCAGCAGCGGTGTCAGGAAGTTGCACAGAAACTCCGAGTGCGTGACAATCCAGGTCGGCATGGGTCGGCTCCGTGAGTTTTGGTTTGTCCCGCAACTTTACGGCAAGCCCCATGCCCTTTCAAATCAATTCATTGCCAGAGTCCAGTTTGTTAATATTGCGCCATGACCATTTGGAAGTTGATCGCACCGCTCATCACGCTTTTACTCTGCGCTTGCTCCGTGACTCCGGCATCCGAGACATCGAGCAGTTCGGCACTTCAATCTCCTATCTCCTCTCCTATCGCCCTACCAACTGCCATTCCACCTACGCAGGACCCTCGGCTCGGCAGCGCCCGAGGGATGCTTATGGTGCGGGTGAACGGACAAGAGATACCCATACGAAATGGATTGTTGTTCCTAGCTCCCACGATAAAAGGGAGCGACGGTTCCGAGATGGCTGTCTCCATGGATCGCATCAACTCACCACGCGCCCAAAGCGATGCAAATGGCTTGTTTCATTTCCACAATGTCTCGCCTGGCCGATATGGTTTGGTATTCGATTTGCTCTCAGAGGCCTTTCTGTTGAACAGGCCGGAGGATGGAAGCCAATTCGTGATTGTGATTACTGCCGGCCAAACCACCGACCTTGGCAGATTGGTTTACGATCAATTCCCCGTTACACCGACGCCATAGACTTCGCGACAGTTTAGCTGCGTCTTTGACGGCGATGCAAAACAAGCCGACACACACGCGTCTCTTTGTACAGCTCTGTGCGCTGGATGAGCGAGACAATATTGCTCGCGTCATTCGTGAAATTCCCCGCTATATACCGGGCGTGACTTCGGTGACAGTTGTCGTGGTGGATGATGGTTCCTCGGATGGCACAGGAGAGGTTGCGCTGGCAGCAGGGGCCGATGAAGTCGTGCGCCACACGCAACGGCAGGGGCTTGCCCGCGCTTTCCAAACCGGTGTTGACTTTTGTCTGGTGCATGGTGCTGACATCATCGTCAACATAGACGCAGACGGCCAATATCGCGGCCAGGACATTCCCACTTTGATACAGCCTATCCTCAGTGGCGAGGCTGACATCGTCATTGGCAACCGGCAAACGCATTCCCTGGCACACTTCACGCCTTTGAAGCGAATTTTGCAGCGGATGGGGAGTCAAGTAGTACAGATCGCCTCAGGACTGGAGATTCCTGACGCTGTATCCGGCTTCCGCGCTTATTCTCGTGAAGCCGCATTGCGTATGTTTGTCACCCCCCAGTTTTCTTACACCGTGCAGACGCTAATCCAAGCTGGCAAACTGGGCATGGCCGTGGCCAGCGTGCCGATCGTCGCGCGCGAGACCACACGGCCATCGCGCCTGCACCGCGGCGCTCTCCATTTCATCGTCCGCCAGGCAGGCGTGCTTGTGCGCACATACGTGACCTACGAGCCGATCAAAACCTTCTTTGGGCTGGCGACGCCATTTCTGGTCGTCGGTTTGTTTTTGATCGGACGAGTTGTGGCCATCGCTCTCTCGCGCGGAGGACAGTTCGCCAACGTACCGTCGCTGATCATTGGAACGATCTCACTGTTAATCGCGCTCTTCTTCATCATGACCGGGGTCCTGGCCGACCGCATCCGTGATAACCGAAGCATGCTGGAGGAAGTGCTCTACCTTGTCCGCAGGCAGAGAATGACGAGTCGTGATCTCGGCAATTCTCACCCGCCTGCCGAATAGAAAAACTTCGGTGCGGCCAGGTAGTCCTTCAGCGACATCCCGGCCTGATCTCTCTTCGATAGGATCGGGTCGCTGAACGGCCAACGGATGCCGATGTCCGGGTCGTTCCACATCACCACGCCTTCGGCTGCCGGGGCATAGTAGGCGTCGCATTTGTACTGCACCTCCGCAACATCGGACAACACGGCGAACCCATGCGCGAAACCGACCGGCACCAGCAACTGCCGCGCGTTCTCCGGCGATAGCTCCACGCCGACCCACTGCGCAAACGTCGGCGAACCGACCCGCAAGTCCACCGCCACGTCCAGCACGCGGCCGACCGTGCATCGCACCAGCTTGGTCTGCGGTGCGCTCATGTCCTGATAGTGCAGGCCGCGCAACACCTTGTGTACCGAACGGGAATGGTTGTCCTGCACGAACTCATGCAGGATGCCGCACGCCTGAAAGTCGCGTTTGTTGTAGCTTTCGAGGAAGAACCCACGCGGATCTCGGAACACGTCCGGTTCGATTACCAACACGCCGTCCAGGCTCGTTTTCGTAATTCGAATGCTCATAAGATGACTGTCGCAGAAGTGATGCATGTCTCCATACCGGGACGTGCTTTATCGAAGCACGCCTGGCCCATGCTGACCAGGATATGTGCTATCTCTCTCCGTTGCATACGATAACTCACCCTGGGCAGGGCTGCAGGCTGTTCCTCGCCGCGCGTCCCGCGGCGAGGAACGACAGAAGCACATGGCTGCGTGAGGGGAGTGATACCCCGTGCCTACGGCACGAGAAGGGGCTCGTCGAGAACGTGTTGAATCAGGGCGGGCCGCACCTGCGGGGCACGGCTTCCTCCTTGAATGCCCCTGGCGTGCCGCCGGACAGCCTCAATGCAACGGTTGATCCAACTATGCACGTTGTGGTCGCCGGTGGCATTCGCCAACCCGGCCACAGCAGGTCGCACCTGTGGCCATTGAAGAATAGCCGACCAGCGGCCTATTCTGCGCTGGCCATCTTGCCTAGCATCTTGTCAATCTCATACAAGCCGGTGGCCTCAGTGCCGATCACCGCAATGCGGTCGAGGATGTTGCGCGCTTTGATCTCGGCCTCACGCTGCTCGGCCACGAACTCCTGCAACCAGTTCCAGGTGGCGTGGTCTTTCTCAGCAATGGCCAGATCTACAATGGCGTGGATTTTACTGGCCACGCTCATTTCAAGCTCGAGCACCTGCTTCATGATGTCGGGCAGCGAATCGAACTCGTGCGGTGGCTCGGCCACGGCCGGCACGCGCGGCGTGCTGTCCTGATCTACCACGTACTGCAGGAACTTTTCCATGTGTTCGCGTTCTTCCTGCGAGCTGGCCGCCAGATAGCGCGCGGCGCCCTCGTAGCCTTGCGCATCGCACCACAACGCCATAGACAGATACATGCTGGAAGCGTACGCCTCTTCGGCAGCCTGTTTGTTGAACGCCGTCGTCATGTTCTCGGAAATCATCTCGTTCCTCCTGAGTCAAGCGCGCCCTCGTTGGGGACGGTAAACTGTGTATACGCGAAATTTTACCAGGCAATGAAAATTTTTTTACAGGGGTTAATCTACGGCTTTACAGGCGATATGCCTGCCTGGCCAGGCTATACGACAGCGCCTCGGCCATCTCCCGCGCGTCGTCTTCATCCACGACTTGCCGCACCACCAGCCCGGCCAGCCAGTCGCACGCCGAGCGCCGCCACAGGTCGTGACGGGCGGGGATGGAGCAGAACGCTCGCGTGTCGTCGTTAAAGCCAACGGTGTTGTAGACGCCAGCGGTCTCCATCACCTGGTCGAAGAAGCGACGCATGCCGTTGAGCGAATCGTGGAACCACCACGGCGGGCCGAGCTTGACGGCGGGGTAGTGCCCGGCCAGCGGCGCCAGCTCGCGCGCGTAGGTCGTCTCGTCGAGCGTGAAGAGGATGAGCGTGAAGCGTGGGTCGTTGCCAAAGGCGTTCAACAGTGGCTGCAGGTTGCGCGTGTATTCGGTCGCAATGGGGATGTCGGCACCTTTGTCCGGCCCGAAGCGCTCAAAGATAGCGCGGTTGTGATTGCGCAGCGCGCCGACATGCAACTGCATCACCAGGCCGTCCTCGACGCTCATGCGCGCCATCTGCATCAGCATGTGGCCGGTGAACATCCGGGCGTCGTCGGCGCCAGCCTGGCCGCGCAGCGCGCGCTGGAAGATGGCGTCGGCCTCGCGGTCGCTCAGAGCAACGGTAAACGGCGTGAGTGCAGCGTGGTCGGTCGCCGTCGCGCCCATTTGTTTGAAGAACGCACGGCGCTGTTCGAGCGCACGGATCAGCGATGGGTAATCGGAGACCGAGATGCCACTGACCTCGGACAGCCTGTCCACGTTGGCGCGCCAGTTAGGGGCGTCAATGTTCACCACGCCGTCGGGCCGGAAGGTGGGCAGAATGCGTCCACCCCAACTCGACTCGCGGATGCGCCGATGATGGGCCAGATCGTCGGTTGCGGCGTCGGTGGTGCACAATACTTCGACGTTGAAGCGCTCGTATAGCGCGCGAGGTTGAAAAGCCGGCTGGTTCAGCTTCTCGGCGATGGCGTCGTAGATGCGCTGCGCGCTCGCGCTGGTGAGCTTCTCTTCGATGCCGAAGATGTTGCGCAGCTCGTCGCGAATCCACATGCCGGTGGGCGTGCCGCGGAAGAGATGGAAATGATCGGCGAAGGTCTGCCAGATCTGCCGATGATCCGCCTCTGTCTGTGTGGACGAAGGGAGAAGGGATTCCATCGGCACGCCCTGCGAGTACAACATGCGCACGACGTAGTGGTCGGGGATGATGAACAGATCGGCCGGTGTGCCGAAACGATAATCGGGGTCGGCGAAGACGCGTGGATCTACATGCCCATGCGGGCAGATCAGCGGCAGCGCGGCCACTGACGCATACAACCTCCGCGCCACGTCGCGCGTGGCCGGGTCGGGGGAGAAGACGTGATCAGCATTCACGGCGAAAAGCAGGTTTTCAGGATGCACTCCCCAGGGAGTGTCGGACCGGCCTGGCCTCTCCAGGCGACGGCCGGGCGAAGTGATACAGCGCCAGATAGGTGCCGACCAGAAAGGCCGTCATCAGCGCCGAGATGGCATAGACCTCCCAGTTGCCGATGGGATGTCGCACGATCTGCCAGATGTCGCGCAACAGCGAGACCGGTTCCAACACCACGTCCCAACTGTTCCAGCGCCCAAAGCGGCCGAGATAGATGCCGAAGCTGCACAACGCCAGCGTGCCGAGGGCGAAGATCCAGCCGGCGAGCGGGCCGAAATGGCGCTTCACCCGCTTTTGCATCACGTAGAGGGAGAGATAGCCGAGCAGCAGGCCGGTGATGGCGAACGACAGCAGCATGATCAGGTTCACCCAAAACATCCAGCGCCCGTGATCGCGCAGATGCACCAGATCGGTGATGATGTAAGGGGCGTTGGGGAAGAACAGCAGCCAGGCTGCGCCGCAGGCAACAGCCAGCCACCCTCGGCTGCGTTCGGTCATCAACGCACACAGTAGCGGAATCCACGCCAGGAACAGGTTCCACAAAAGAAAGCGGTAGGAGGGTGCGCCGACATAGATGGCGCGCGCGGCCCATATGCTGAGGCAGATGAGTGAGGCAACGGCGAGCGAGACAACCGCGTTCAGGCGGTGGCGGCTAAGCGGGACGACGGTACTGTTCATCATAGGTTGCGAGTAACTGCCTAGCCGCCTGCGAGTAAGCAGACTGGCTGGCGAGCGAAGAGGTCGCGCAGCGTGGCGAAGACGTTG
>JAIMBB010000083.1 GCA_023511655.1 Anaerolineae bacterium | reverse complement strand
GGCGCTAAAACGGACTCTGTTCCATGCGCGAATCAAGTTGGCATTTCACTCGCTATTCAGAGGGTAGGCAGTTACCTATTCGCGCTGAATGAGCTTGGATTGGATAGCAGCGATGAACAAGGCGTCAACGATCCTGCGATGTATCGAGGCCAATGACTTGCGCCGCCGATCCCTGCGAGGGAAGAAGCGCCGCGTGGACGGCCCGGCAGCCAAACTGTTGGCGTGCGTGCCATTCCGTCCACACCAGGAAGCTGTAGGCCAGGAGGCGTGGAGGCCGGCAGGTCTCACCAGTGCAGCTTGTTCTGCCCCGAACCATCGGGCAGTTTGCGCTCGGCCACCAGCCAGCCAATCCGGTGTCGGCCGCAAGCGTCCATCCGCCAGCAGCGGATAGCGGCAAATGACCCGCGCAGCCAGCCCTGGCTGCCTTGCCGCCAGCGCACCACGCGCCAGGCACGCGCCGGCAGATTGGCGATCAGCGTCTCGGCGCGCTGACCCTCATCGCTGGCCGCGCGCCGGCGGCACACCCGGAAGTCGCGCCGCACGTCCACGGCATAAGTCTCCCCCAGGGCTTCCAGCCGGTCCAGAAACGGCGGGGAGTCGCCGAATTCCGCATCCGCCACCACCGCCCGATTGGGCACGCCCGGCCGGTTGGCCTGCGCGATCAGCTCCAGGGCAATCTCCGCCTTGCTCTTGAGGACCACCTCCTCGGGCACGTGAGCCGCTGCCTGCCGCACCGCATCATTCGCCCAACTCTCCGGCAAATACAACCGGCTCGCCACCGGCCAGGCGATGGTGCGCTCGGCATTAGTGGCAGTTCACCGCCACCCTCGGCCCGACCCGGTAAGCGCATCAGCCCGGCGCACGCGGGCCAAACGGCCCTTTGGCCGGCGGTATCAGGACGCCCACCGCCCATTCGTATCCGTCGGGGTCGCGCACCCATACCTCGCGCCAGCCGTGGCCTTTGTCGGTCGCGCCGGCGACCACGTGGGCTCCTGCTTCGCGCGCCCGCCTTTCCACCCTATCCGGATCCATGCCCAACACCCGGATCTGCAAGCCAACGCCGCGCTTCACTCCGGCGCTCAAGTCCGGCGCCCAGGGATGATCCTCATGCGTGTGATCGGCATGCAACATCACCTCGGCCGGCCCCACGCGCGCCGCGCCGAAGTCCACGTCGTAGTAATGCACCTCGGCGTCGAAGACAGCCCGATAAAACCGAACCGACCGCTCGACGTCACGGACGATCAGGTTCAAAGATAGCGGCGGCAGCAACGCGCCGTAGCGGAATCCGGGCATCCATGGATCGCCCTGTCTGAGCTTTCTGCCCATCGCCCATCCTCTCCTTCACGTGCACTCCAGCGCCTTCATCGCTTCGTGCGTAGACAAGTAAATACGGTCCTGGCCAAACCTGGCAACGAATCCGGCCCTGAGTAAGCTGTCGTGAATCGGCCCTTTCACTGCCGATAACACCAGCGTCACCCCCATCGTCCGCAGTTCGTTATCCACCGTCTCCAGCGTCGTCAACGCGCTGAGGTCAATCCGGTTGACGGCGCTGCAATCCAGCACAATGTACTTCAACGCTGGGTTATCCACTGCTACTCCGATAAGGGTATCTTCCAGCACCTTGGCCGTGGCGAAATACAGGCTCTCGTCAATGCGCAGGGCCGTCACGTGGGGGCAGGTCTTCACCTTGTGGCGCTTGACGCTCTTGTAGGTCTCGGTGTCTTCGACTCGGCCGATGATCGTCACGTGCGGCCGCGAGGTCACCCACAGATGCACGGCCAGCGACGACGCCACGCCGATGAGCAAGCCGCTTTCCACACCGACGAACAACACGCCGACCAGGGTGATAACCAGCGTCAGCAGGTCGGCTTTGCTATAGCGCCAGGCTTGGCGGGCCGTCTCGAAGTCGGGCAGGTTCAACACCGCCGCGACGATGCTGGCAGCCAGCACAGTTTCGGGCAGGAAGTAGAACATCGGCGTGAAGAAGATCAGCGCGACGGCGATGACGGCGGCGGCGAAGACCGAGGAAAGCTGCGTCGCGGCGCCGGAGGCGAAATTGACGGCCGAGCGCGAGAACGAGCCGCTAACCGGCGAGCCGCCGGTGAACGAAGCGGCAACATCGGCCATGCCCAGGGCAATCAGCTCCTGGTCGGCGTCTATCTTCTCGCGGCGCCGGCTGGCGAAGGATTTGGCAATCGAGACGCTCTCCACGTAGCCGATCACCACCAACATGACCAGCACCGGCGCCATGGCGCCCAGGCTGGAGGGATCGAATACAGGCATAGTGAAAGGTGGCAGGCCGGCCGGCACGTGGCCCACCGTCCGGAGCTGCGCGGTCTGATCCAGCCGCAACAACCAGGTGAGCAACGTGCCGATGAGGACGACTACCAACCCGCCCGACCGCGCCACCTGAGCGGCAACGAACTCAGAAACTCCCAGGTGCACCAGGGCGCGACCAAGCCGGCGGTGAAAGAAGATGATGACGACGATCGCCGCGACGCCCATGCCCAGCGAAACCCAGTTGGTTTCTGGCAGCCGGGCGATGACGTGGCCCAGATCTGCCAGCGGCGAGGCCGAGCCGGGCAGCTCGATGCCAAACAGATTCTTCACCTGGCTCAGCGCGATCACCACGGCGGCGGCGCTGGTGAACCCGGAGAGCACCGGATGGCTGAGGAAGTTGACCACGAACCCCATGCGCATGGCTCCGAGCGCGACCTGGGCCACGCCGACAACGAGCGCCGCCAGGAGCGCCAGTTGCATTGCCTGCGCGCTCTGCGGCGGCGCAAGCTGGGCGATCATCGTGCCGGTCAACAATGACACCAGCGCCACCGGCCCAATGGACAGGGTGCGGCTGGTGCCAAAGACGGCGTACACCAGCAACGGCGCCAGCGTGGCGTACAGCCCCACCTGCGGCGGCAGGTTGGCCAGCAGGGCATAGGCCATGCTCTGCGGCACGGCCATCACCCCCAGCACCATGCCGGCGATGAAATCGCCGGGCAGGTGTTCGCGCCTGTAAGCGGGCAGCCAGCGCAGAATGGGGAGATACCTGCGCAGCCGCGCCCAGCCCCCCGGCTGCGCGTCGGAGCGAGCCTCGACGGTCAGGGCGTCGTCGCGGTGGGAAGCGGGCGTGTGGGCCATCACCCCTCCTCGATCGGGTGATCCTGGATGATTCGGCGCATGCCGTCCAGCAGGGCTGTGCTGTTGGTCAGGCGCACCCCCCAGAGTTCGGCGTAGTCCGACCAGGCTGGCCACGTGCGCGCCACGTCGGCATAGGCCTCCCGCCAGCCGGCGATCTCGTCACGCAGCAGCGCCATCAGATCGTCCAGGCGCCCTTCTTCGCCGGCGGCGGTGAAGAGCAGCTCGCCCAACATCAGGCGCGGCAAAAAAGGCAGGCGAATGCCCAGGCGGTTGGCCAGATATCCGATACGCGCGCGGGAAAGGAACAGGCCGCTGCGTTCGGCCAGCAACAGGAAGCGGACGATGTCCTTCAGCCGCACTTCCCGCGCCTCATCGTCCACGTCGGCGATCGGTATGAAGCCGTCGGTTGCCCAATCGCTCGCCAGGTCCGCCAGCGGCGGCATGACCAGGTCGAACCGCGATGCCGCCAGCCATCGGCGATCCACCGGCAGCGCCATCGCCATCAGCGCAGCACAGGTGTGCTCGGCCAGCGCCTTGTAGAAGGAATGCCCGCCTGGCTCGCGGGCGATGGCGATGCACAGCGCCGGCGCCCAGCGCAGCAACTGGGTGTTGAAGGCGATGTCGCCCTCCCGGCCGACGTGCGCCAGGAACTGCAGGCAAATGCCGATGTGATCGGGCGCGCCTACCTCGCGCAGCGCCGGCGCATCGAAGCCGTGTTGCGCAAACCGCTCATACATCACCTCGGCCTCGGACGTGTTGATCTCGCCCCACGGGTCGGTGAAGCTGGTGCCGTAAGGGTAGACGCTGTTCAGCAGCACATCCACGTAGGCGATGGCCAGTTCGGCCGGATCGGCCGGCGGCAAGCCCAGCTCACGATGCGCGCGCGCCACCATTGCTGCGTCGGGTTCGTGCAGCCACAGCTCGGCCAGCAGGCGCAACAGCCCGGCATCCGCTGCAGTGCTCATGGTTCGGGGCGATAGCGCGGATTTCTGTAGGCCGACTTCTCCGGCCGGAACGGACGCAGCATCCAGTGCGGACGCCGCAGCTCGTGTTTGCTCGTCGGCGGACGGGTCATGGCCAGCCAGCGGTGAAAGACCTCGTGCGCCTTGGCCGTGTCCACGCGAACATCGCCGTAGCGATCGCCAGGTTGGGCTGGCGCGATGCGCACCTTCTGGTGCCAGCAGTGCGATCCGCTGATCGGGTCGGGCTGCACGGGCATGGTCAGGTTTTGGTGCACGCCGGCGTCGCTCCACCACACGCGCTCGGTGTCGGGATCGGCGGAGCGGTAGGGCGCGATCCCCTTGACCTGGCGCAGGCGCCACTCGCTGCCGCGCTGCTCAAGCTCCGCCACTGCCGAGGCAAACCGGCTGGTGCCCTCACCCTCGGCCAGCCGCCAGCGGCCGAGGTGATGCGAGCAGGCGACCACGCCGGGATGGATGCCCTCGGTCACCCACACCTTATCCACGAAGTAACCGATCTCGGTCTCCACGCGCACCAGGTCGCCATTCTTCAGCTTCAGGCGGGCCGCGTCGCGCGTGTTCATCCACAGCGGGTTGCTGTGCGAGATTTCGACCAGCCATTTGGCGTTGGCGCTGCGGGTATGGATCAGCGTAGGCAGGCGGTAGGTGCTGAGCAGGACGAACTCGCCGTCCTCCGGGTTGACGTTGCTGCGATGCACATGGCTGTGGATGTAGGTGGGCAAGGCGTATTCCGGCCAGCCATACTCCTCCAGAGTGGGCGAGTAGAACTCCAGCTTGCGCGAAGGTGTGGGGAAGCCGTATTTCGGCTGGCCGTCCACCATCACGCCAATAGCGCGCCCCAGTTCGCCGGCCACCGGCGCAGGGCGTGGAGTGATGTTGGGCGAGGGGGGAACCGGATCTTTCGTATACACGATGCCCGTCTCTTCGTCCACGCGAGCGTTGGCCAGCTCCTCTTTCGAGAGCGGGCGCTCGAACTCGGTCTCCGGGCCTTTGCGAATCTCGAAAGCGCCATACTTGCGCATGTACTGCAGCGGCGTCAACCCCTCGGCCTGGGCGGCTTCGGGCAGGCCCGGCACGCTATGCTCGAACATCCAGCCGTAGTATTCGTCCACGGTGATGCGCTCGCCCGGGCAGTAAGGCGACTCGAAGTACTTGCGCACGCCTAACGACCCGTCTGGGTCGATCGCCCAGCTCAGGTCAATCCAGAACTCGGTTTCCTCCCACACCTGGCCGGGGTTGGCCTCGTAGGTGCGGTTGACCTTTCTGCCCAGGCGTTCCATAGCCACGCGCTGCACCGGCTGGCGGAAGCCGATCCAGCGGCCGGCGTGCGTCTCCTGGCTCATGTTGTCGTGGCGCTCGGAGCCATGACCCATCGGCAAGACGTAGTCGGCCCACCAGGCCGTCTCGCTCCAGGTGGGGGTGAGGGCAACATGGCAGCCAATCTTGCTCTCATCGCGCAGCACCTCGATCCACGAAAAGCCATCCGGGTTAGTCCACACCGGGTTGTATACGCGGGTGAAGTACACCTCCAGGCGGCCACGGCCGTCCTTCAACAGATGCGGCAGCAGGAAGCTCAGCTCGAAGTAGGTGAGCGGGTACTCGATGGGCCAGGACAGCTCGTTCCAGCGGTGGCCGTGGCCGGCCAGGTTGGCCATGCGCGGCGTCCACTTATCCCACACGTTGGCGCTGGTGCCGCCCTCGTTGCCCACCGAGCCCGTCAGGACGTTCAGGAACCACAGGCAGCGCGAGACCTGCCAGCCACCCAGGTTGCCGGCCGCGGCGCTGCGCCAGTTGTGGGTAGCCAGTTTGCCGTCGCATTCGGCGACGTACTGGGCGATCTTCTCGATCCGCCAGGCATCCACGCCGCTTTCCTGGGCTGCGAACTCGAAGGTGTAGCGGGCATACTCGTCCTTCAGCGCCTGCTCGAAGGTCTCGAAGGTGCGAGGCAAGTCGGGGTGGCGCGCCTTCAGATAGTCCTCCCAGTTCACCCAGCGCCGCACGAACTCGCGGTCGTATTTGCCGGCCCGCACCAGGTAGTTCGCGATCGAGAGCAAAATGGCCGCCTCGCTGCCGGGCCAGGGCGAAATCCACACGTCGGCCATCGAGGCTGTGTTGCTCAATCGCGTGTCGAACACGATCAACCTGGCCCCGTTCATCTTGCCCTCGATGATGCGCTGGGCATGCGGGTTGAAGTAGTGGCCGGTTTCCAGGTGGCTGCTGATGAGCAGGATCACTTTGGCGTTGGCGTGGTCGGGGCTGGGCCGATCGTATCCCATCCAGAAGGCGTAGCCGGCGCGCCCGCCGGACGAACAGATGTTGGTATGGCTGTTGTGACCATCCACGCCCCAGCCAAACAGCACCCATTCCATGATGCCATCGTGGCCGGGCCGACCAACGTGATACATGATCTCGTTGTGGCGGCCCTCCAGCATGGCCTTGCGGATGCGTCCGCCGATGTCGGTCAGGGCTTCTTCCCACGAGACGCGCACCCACTTGCCTTCGCCGCGCGCGCCGGCGCGCTTGAGCGGATACAGGATACGGTCGGGGTCATTGATCTGGTTGAGCGTGGCCGGCCCTTTGGCGCAATTGCGCCCGCGCGAGCCGGGGTGCATCGGGTTGCCCTCGAACTTGCGCACCTGCAGCGTCTGTTTATCCACGTAGGCCAACAAGCCACAGGCCGATTCGCAGTTGAAGCACACCGTCGGCACCAGCATATATTCGCGGGCCACCTTCTTCGGCCAGGCCTTAGGGTCATATTCCACCCAGTTGTCCCACCGATCCGGGGGAGGATACTGCTGCATGCGGTCGCCTGTTTCGGCGTTGCGCTGGAGGGGAAGCGGGGTGATGTCGGTCATGTCGGTCGGGTCGTCAGGTTGGTCAGGTCGTCGGGTCGTCAGGTCGTCAAGTCGTCGGGTCGTGATCGGTTAATTGTTCGGGATCTCCTGAGGAGCCATGACAAAGGCGTATTCGTAGCGGTATAGGCCGATGAGCGCGGCCAGCCCTGCGACTGCCATCGCCGGCCCGGACGCAGGCAGGATGAGCGCGATCAACAGCGGGATCGCTCCGCCCACCACCAGCGCGATCAGGTAGTCGCGCGCGTATTTGCCGTGTTTGATCATGTGCGCGGCAGCGGAAGCGACCGTGCTGGCATGCGGCGTGCCGAATTCGCCGAACATCGTCAACAGCCCATTGGCCAGCACGCTCACGCCGAAGGTGAGCGCCAGCGTGCGGCGCGTCTGATCGTCCAGCAGCGCGAGCGCGCCGACGATGAGCAAAGCCGCTGCGCCGGCCAGAATCGCCTGGACGAGCAGATGCGGCGCCAGCAGCGGGCTTTGCCACAAGTCGCGGCCCTCGGCCTGGGCGAACAGGAAGGCGGTGTAAACCGCCGACAGCGCCGCCATCACCATCGTCGGTGCGACCAGCGCACCGGCCAGGATGGAAGTGTTCATCGCCAGGCCGAGCTGCTCGGCAGCGTGTCCCAGGAAATACAAGCCCAACAGAGCCGAGTAGGCGATCAGGATAAACGCGCCGCGGGTCAGCCAGCTACGCCATTGCGGACGCCTGAGCATGTACCAGAAGCGCTTGGGTTGGTCCAGGTCGGCGACGAGCAGGAGCGTGGTGATGCCGATGAACAGCAGGGCGATGAAGGCAGCGATGCTGGTGAACAAAGGCGAGCCAGGCAACAGGCCGAGCGCTGCGCCGCCGGCGCCGACGATGAAAGCTCCCGCGCCGATGGCCTTCGTCACCAGGTAGGCCGGCACCGGCCAGTGCCAGGGGATGCGGTGAGGGACGTTGTAGGTCTCGCGCGGGGCAGCCGCCGAGTTCAACAGCGCGCCGGCCATCTTGCCCTCGCCGATCCGGATTGGGCCGCGCCAGTCGCCGTGGACGTTCTGCGGCAGGCTGGCCCACAACATGCCGGTATCCTGGCGCGCCAGCATCGGCACAATGCTGGCCTCTTCGGCGTCAATGTAAAACAGTTTGGGCTTTGTGCCTTGTTCGGGCTTCCGCACGCGCACCTGCTGGGTGGCGATGGCGCGGGCAATCTCACTGTTGGGGTCGTCCAGGTCGCCCGACAAAATCGCGTGCTCGGGACACACCACCACGCAGGCCGGCTCCAGGCCGATCTCGGTGCGATGGGCGCAGAAGTGACATTTAGCGGCGGTGTGCGTCTCCGGGTCAATGTAGATCGCATCGTAGGGACAGGCCTGCAAACAGGCCTTGCAGCCGATGCAGATGGCGTTGTCGAACTCGACGATGCCATCCGTGCGCTGGAACATCGCGCCGGTGGGGCAGATGTGCACACAGGGCGGGTTGGCGCAGTGGTTGCAGCGCGTCACCTGGAAGTAGCGCCGCGTATCGGGGAAGATACCTTTCTCGACATATTTCACCCAGGTGCGGTTCACGCCCAGCGGCACCTCATTCTCCTGCTTGCACGCGGTTGAGCAGGAGTGGCAGACGATGCACTTGCGATTGTCTATCAGGAATCCGTAATTCATGGTGATTTTAGTGAACTGGGATGTCGGCGAGCGCAACGACGCCGGGCGTCTTGCGCTGGAAGTTCAGCAGGCTGATCTTTGCCGCCATCGCATCGGCAATAGCAACGAAGGCTTCCGCAGCGGGATGATTCGGCTGAGCCGACACGATGGGCGCGCCGGCGTCGCTGCCTTCGCGCACGGCCTGGTGCAGCGGCACTTCCCCCAGCAGCGCCACCCCAAGCTGTTCGGCCATTCGCCGGCCGCCGCCGTGGGCAAACAGATCGTGGCGCTTGCCGCAGCAATCGCACACGAAGTAGCTCATGTTCTCGACGACGCCGAGCACCGGCACGTTCATTTGCCGGAAGGCTGCGATGCCCTTTTGCACATCGGCCAGCGCCACCGCCTGCGGCGTGGTGACGATGACGGCGCCCGTGATGGGCACAATTTGCGCCAGCGAAAGCGGCACGTCGCCGGTGCCCGGCGGCAGATCCATCAGCAGATAGTCCAGCTCACCCCAGGCGGTATCCATGACGAGCTGCGCCAGCGCCTTGTGCAACATCGGCCCGCGCCAGATCACCGGCTGATCGCTGCGCAGCAGAAACCCCATGCTCATCACCTGCACGCCGTAGCGCTCCGGCGGCTGCATGCTGCCGCGTCCGGCGCCCGGCCGGTCGTCCTGCAAGCCCATCATCAGGGGCACGTTAGGGCCGTAGATGTCGGCATCCAGCACCCCGACCCGCGCGCCGCGCCGAGATAGCGCAAGCGCCAGGTTGACCGCACAGGTCGTCTTGCCCACCCCGCCTTTGCCGGAGGCGACGGCGATGATGTTGCGGATGCCGAGCGCAGACAGACGCTCGTCGCGCATCACATCAGCATCGAAGGCGATCGTGACGCGGCGCAGGCCCGGCAGGTCGCTCAGCGCTGCGCGACAATCGCGCTCGATTTGAGCGCGCAGCGGACAGGCGGGCGTGGTCAGCCGCACGGTAAAGCGCACATCGCCATCCTCCACGCGCAAATCGTGGATCATGCCCAACGACACCAGATCGCGCTGTAGTTCGGGATCGTTTACCGCAGACAGCCGCTGCAACACCTGCGCCGGAGAAAGGCCCATTTGAAAGATGAGGCAGATAATAAACCAAACCCACCAAGTGGGTGAAGGCATGGCCTTCACCCCTATGCTTTCACCGATTCAGTCGGCAGGTGTCGCGACCACACCTCTCCGCCGTCCTTCAGGCTGACGACGTTGTCGAATCCGGCGCGCCGCAACAGGCTGACCGCGATGTGCGAGCGATAGCCGGTGGCGCAGTACACCACCACCTCGCGATCGCGCGGCACTTCGTCTAGACGGTCGGGCAGGTAGCCCAGTGGAATGTGCAAAGCTCTCTTGACGTGGAGCTCGTCGTATTCGCTCCGGTTGCGCACGTCCAGCAACAGCAGGCTATTCCTGGTCAGCCGCTCAGCCAGTTGCGCAGATGTCACCACGGGCAGCGACTCGGTGATGCCGATCACCTGCTCGGCGATGGCGTAGCCGGCGACGTCGTCCACGCCGATGGCATGCAGCGCTTTGAGGATTGGCTTCAAGCGGCCAACTGTCGGGACGATCACGTAGACGGGCGCGCGATAGTCCACCAGCCAGCCGACGTAGGTCAGAAAGGTGGGGCTAGACGCCGGCACGCTGATCGTGCCGGGCAGGTGAGCACTTTGGAACGCCGCGTGATCTCGGAAGTCGAACACTTGCGCTCGGTCCGCCAGGAGTCTGCCTATGTGCAACAGGCTCAGGCGCTTGGGGCGGCGCAATTCAGATAGCAAGGCCGGCCCAGCTTTGTTCACCTGCTTCATCTGGGCAAAGTACTTCGGCGGTTCGGGTTGACCATCCAGCAGCCATTGCACGAACGCCTCCTCATCCTCGATCCGAAACGCCGGGTTAAAGCGTTTCTCGTAGCCCAGCGTAGTGGAGGGGATCGCGCCCAGCGCCTTGCCGCAGGCGCTGCCCGCGCCGTGGCCGGGCCAGATCTGCAAGTATTCCGGCAGCGCCTTGAAACGTTGCACGCTGCAGAACTGCTGACGCGCGCCGATCTCCTTGGTGCCGGTCATGCCGGCGGCAACCTCGAGCAGATCGGGGCGGCCGACATCACCGACGAACAAAAAGTCGCCGGTGAAGACGCCGATCGGCTCATCCGCAGCGGCGGTGTCGGTGATCATGAAAGCGATGTGCTCGGGCGTATGGCCGGGGGTGTGCATCACCTGCACCTGAACGTTGCCGACCATCCACCGGTCGCCGTCGTGCAGTGGGATCACGTCTGGCCGGCCAGCGAAGGCGTATTTCCATGCCGCGTCACCTATGTCGCTGACGTACATCGTGGCGCCGGCCCGCGCAGCCAGCTCGCGCAGGCCGCTCACAAAGTCGGCATGGATGTGTGTCTCGGTCACGTGAGTGATGCGCAGGCCGGCCTGCTCGGCGGCTGCCAGATACGGCTCAACGTTGCGCGCCGGGTCAACCACCAGCGCCTCGCCCGTCCTGGCGCACCCGACCAGATACGAGGCCTGGGCGAGTGCCTCATCGTAGAAATACTTGAGCAACATGTCTGCTTCTTCTCCTTGTCGGCGAACCGGATAGCCGGCTTGTCGCAACCGGGCGTGCAGCCTGGTTGCTGCGATCGCTGCTGAGGCAATATAGCACTACGCCAGCGAAGGTTCCGAGCAAAGCTTGGAACGACGCGAGGACGGTCGCCAGGGCGCGGATTTCTCGGCCCCAATCCCGCGGTCCCTGGTCTGGCCTGGTGGACTGATTGTTGCAAGACCGCGCTCGGCATGACCGCCGCAGTTCAACTGCACCGCGAACCCATCACCTGAGAATCGGCAAGTACGCTCGCGCCACCACGCGATAAGCCGGGCGATAGGCGTGTTCGTAGGCCGGGGAATGATGGATGGCCGGGAAGCCCCGGGCGGCCATGGATTGCCCGAGCTCGTCCAGGCGTTGCGCATCGAATGGAAGTACACCGGCCCTGGCCAGCGCGACGACGTCATGCCAGGTGCGGCGCAGATGTTCGATCGAGCCGCGATAGCCATTCGCCGTTTGCACGAACGCGTCTAACAAGCGCGCCGGATCGTGGCCCGCGGCGAGGTAGGGGCGCAGATGCACGCGCGCGATGCGCCCATCGGGCGAAATCGGGTCAATCAGCGGGTCATCCGGGCCGTCACCCATCTCGGCCAGCTCGCGCGCCATCCAGCGTCGCACGCTGTCCAGGTCGCTCACAGCATGTTCGCTCCCCATGCACGCCTGATGCACCAACTTGTATGCATCCTCGACCTGCATCAAGGGATAGCGCACAACGTGGTCGCGCAAGATCGGTTCGAACGTCACGAGGCCACCTCACCGGCCATCAGCGTTTCGCTCCTGCCTACGAGGCGACGCCACACCAGCGCGTGGCGAAGACGGCCAGGGTGCGGGCCACCTCGATGACCGAATCCAGCTCGACATACTCATCTGCGCCGTGCAGGCCGCCGCCTTGCGGTCCCCACGCCAGCGCCGGTACGCCATATGCGCCGGCCAGGCGCGTGTCCAGGCCGGCAGTGCTGCCGGCCAGAATGGGAAGCGCTTCATCGGCATAGGCACGTGCCGCGTGCGGATCCGGGGCACGACGCAAATCGGCCATGCACTGCATGAACAACTGGACGAAGGGGTGTCGCTCGTCTTGCAGCCAAGGCTCGGTATGCCAGCCGAAATATTCGATCCGCGGCGGGTGGTCCCGCAACCACGGGCTGCGCTGTGCGAGTGCGCCGATGCGTTCGGCGATCTGGCGTTTGATGCCATCCTCGGTCTCGCCCGGCACGAACGACATTCGCACCTCGATCTCGGCCCTGCCCGGCACGGTGGACGGCCAGTCGCCGGCGCGCACCACGCCAACGTTGAGGTGGCACGAGCGCCTGGCGGCCGGGTCGAGACGCTCGAACGGCTCGTAGTGCAGGTGGGCCGCGCGTTCGCGATCCCATTCGCCCAGCATCGCGATGATGGGTGCTGCCTCCACTGCCGCATTCACGCCGCGGTGTGCCCACCCCCCGTGGGCGCTCTTGCCCTCGACCACGACGCGGAAGTACAGGATGCCTGGATGAGCGATGGCGACGTCGCGCCAGTGCGGTTCGGTAGCAATGAAGCCATCGGCCAGATACCCACGCTGGAAGCAAGCCAGCGTGCCACCGCCGCCACCGGCTTCTTCTTCGATCACGCTTTGCAGGATCAAGTTGCCTTGCAACCGGATGCCGCTCTCCTTCAGCGCGCGCACGGCGAACAGGTTGGCGATCACGCCGCTCTTCATGTCCTGCGTCCCGCGGCCGTACATGCGTCCCCGGGACCTGTTGCCCTGTCCAGGGACGACCTGTGCAGCGAACGGGTCCATCGTCCATGCCCCCAAGGGCTCGGGCGAGACCACGTCGGTATGGCCGTTGAGGATGAGGGAGCGACCGCCGCCGGCGCCGGCCCACATGCCAACCACGTTGGGCCGACCTGCGAATGCAACGCCCGAATCCACGAACGCCGGGTGATGGCGCAAAGCTTCGCGGTCGGCCTCGAACACATCCACGTCTAACCCGGCAGACAGATAGCAATCGCGCATGAAGGCCTGTGCTTCAGCTTCCTGCCCGACGACACTGGGGATGCGCACCAGCTCGGCCAGCGCCTGGATGCATTCGTCGGCGTGGACAGCCAGCCAGGCTTCGATACGTTCAATCAACACGTTATCTTCCATCGGTAGCCATTTTCGCTCATCGCCGAAAAGCGCTATAGTTCGGTCGCGTCGCGTTCATTGCCGTTTCACAGGAGGACAACTTTGGACATCGTAGCCGCGTTGACGATCACCATGACCATTTTCTTCTACGCGCCGGCGGCCGGTGGGATCAATGGCGATTTGCAAATGGCCGATGGAACGGAAGCGCGCATCGGCTATTGTTCGTGTGGGCCGCGCTATCCCTTCGGCACCGTATTCGAAATCATGGTGGACATGCGGCCGTATGGCGTGCCGCAGGCGCATGAGTGTCGCGACCGGGGCGGCAAAATCGGCAACCATGCGCTCGACATCGTGATTCGCACCGGCGACGTCAAGGAAGACCTGCGCATCGCCAGGGCATGGGGCAAACGGCGTGTGCCGGTGCGGGTATGGCAGAACTGGGAGCACTACGTCGTCGGTCGGAATAGCCAGGCTGGCCAGGCGACCCTCTCCGGAGAAGACGGCTACGCGCCGCCGCCCCCGCATCGTTGAGCCTTACAAGCTCACCTCGCGCAAAAGCTGCACGTCACTCCCAAGCGCGGGTGGCCGGCCTGCATCGTCGCCGGAACGGATAGCTGCGCGAGGTGGACTATAGGAACAGCCGCATGGCCCGGTTGCTGACGAACCGCCCGCGCTCGGTCAGACTGACCCGCTCATCGGTGACCTCCAGCAACCCCTGTGCGACGCCCACTTCCAATTCACGAGCGTAGAAATGGGCGATCGGCGCGCCGTAGCGCCGCGCGAAGCGCGCCTGCTCCACGCCCTCGCGCAGCAGCCGCAGGCCGAGCATCATCGTCTCGCCGCGCGAGGTGGCCTCGTCAATGTCCTCGTGTCCGCCCTCGGCCGATTCGCCGCGCTCAATGCATGCGATGTAGTCGGCCGGCCGCTTCACGTTCCAGCGTCGCCGCCGAATCGTAGAACCGTGCGCGCCAGCGCCCAGGCCGTAGTATGGCTCGTTGCGCCAGTAAATCAGGTTGTGCGCACAGGCGCGGCCGGGCTTACACCAGTTCGAAATCTCATAGTGCTCGAACCCTGCTTCCCCCAGCGCGCGTTCGGTATGCTCATACATGTCGGCGGCCAGGTCGGGATCGGGGAAGGGCACCTGGCCGCGGCGCGTCCAATCGTGCAGCGGGGTGCCAACCTCGATGGTCAAGGCATACAGCGAGATGTGATCGGGAGAGAGGGCGAGCGCCGCTTCCAGCGTTCGCCTCCACGAAGCGAGGGATTGATGCGGCAGGCCGAAGATCAGGTCTATGTTGACGTTGTCGAAGCCAGCTGCGCGCGCCGCTGCGAAGGCCGCCTGCACCTCGTCCCAGCCATGTTCGCGGCCGAGCAGGCGCAGCTCGTCCGGGTTCGCGCTTTGCGCCCCGAAGCTGAGGCGGTTGACGCCTTGCGCGCGCAGGGCGCACAGGTAATCCGCGTTCACCGTGCCGGGGTTGCATTCCACCGAGACCTCGCAGCGCGCGGGCATGTCGAAGGTCTGACGGCAAGCGCGGATCAAATCGCCGATCTGCTCCGGCTGCAGGAGCGAGGGCGTGCCGCCGCCGAAGAAGATGGTGTGTGCAGGCGGCCGCGCCAGCAAATCACCATCTGGCTCGCCTGCGCCGGCATTCCCCCGCATGGCGATCTCTCGCTTCAGCGCGCGCACATATGGCTCGAACAGCGCGTCGAGGCCGACGTAGGTGTTGAAGTCGCAGTAGCTGCACCGCGCACGGCAGAACGGGATGTGCAGGTAAATGCCGGTATTCATCGCGTAGGCCAGCCGACCGGTTCCAGCGCCCAGGCGACTATCTCAATCCGCCGGGAGAAGTGCAACAGCGGCCGGCCGTCGGGCAACCGGATGCCGAGCCAGTCGGTCAGAGAATTGCATCTCACCTCGGCTTCTGCCGATTGTAAGGGCCAGGCCGGATGGTCTATCTCGGCGCGCAAGACGCGCCCGTGCCGGTCGGTCGTGTACAGGCAATAGCGCGCCGTGAGGAAGTATTCCAGTGAGCCTGGCTGCGCGTCGAAGACATCGCCGACCGGGCCATAGTCGGCAGCGAATTCGGCCGGCGACGCGCCCGGATGAGTGCGCCGGCTGGTGTATCGAATCCGCCCCTGCCCCGTGTGGACGATGTGCATGTCGGCGGTGAAGTAGGGCAGCTTGAACCACGCTCGCGCGATCCACACCGCGAGCGGGTTGCCGGCGTCGAGCGAGAAAAACCACACCCCAGGCCGCCCATCCAACGTGACATAGGTGCGCACGTTGAGTTCCGGGAAGGCTGAGAGCCACGGCAAGGCGGGCAAGAAGCGCGGTCGCACGTCGCTCATGCGAAAGGGCACGATGCCGATCCACGCCGAGTCGTCGAATGTGTCGAGCGGCAGCGCAGTTGGGAGATGCTGGCGCAACGACTCGGCCGGCACGCGCCAGTGCATGAACAGCAGGTCATGCCACGTCTGATGCATGACGTGCGACGAGTCGGGCGGGGGATAGGGACGATGCATCGCCAGCGCATTCTATCCCTCGCGTCGGCGCGCGAGGGAGACGCATCGGCGCCGTCCGGCTCGGCCTGCCTGTCGCGTGAGGCGTCGCACAAGGCAGATCGCCCGTCCCTGTGCTGCGCTCGCTTCGCGATAACCTCTTGACAGAGTAGAACATACGTTCTATTGTCTCGCCATCGTTTCGATCAACCACTCCAGGAAGTCTGACATGAGCCAACCTACCCGCTTCGCCGATGGCGCGATGACGCTGGGCGAGTTGATGCGCACCCAGCGCCGGGATGCCGTGCGCGCCTTCGCCATGTTCATGGCGATCGTGTTGTATGCCGCTGTGCTGGTCTACACCGGCGTGCACAACTTCAACCTGATGAGCCGCACCGTGCCGGACGATCAGCGCTTCTTCGCGATCACCGCGTTGCTGTGCCTCGAAGGCGCGGCGGTCTTTCTGCCGCTGGCGATTCACTTCTGGCTGGCACCCGGCCCACAACGCATGGTGGGCTACATCCTGTATGGCGTCAACTTCGCGGTGGTCATTCTCAACACCATCCTGGACGCCATCACCAATCGCTCGGAGGCAGTGCCGGACTGGCTGCAGCTTTACGCCATGTTCATCTTGCCGGCGACGCCAATCATCGTCGGCGTGGGCATCGCCTTCATCTTCCTGCTCGACCCATCGAAGAAGATTCACGACGCGCGGGCCGCGGCACATGCTGCCTCGATCGATGCGCTGGCCTTGCAGATGCGCGAGGCGGCCAATCGCCCCGACATCAACCAGGCGATCCAACTGGCAGCGGTGAAGGACATGCAGGAGGCCGCCGTGCGCGTGACCGGCGTGCGGATCGTCGAACCGACGCCCCCGAAGCTGCCGGCCAAAACTGCGCGGAACGGCGGGTCCATCACGTTGAAAGCCGAGGGGCGAGACAGGCCGAAGCTCACCCGGCGCTCCGCCAAGGCCCGCAAGTCGTGAGGGGGACTGCGCCGGCCGCGTTTCGTGGTCTACTTGGGGCAGGGTGCAGAGATGATCATCGGCATCGTTGGTGCAGTTCTGTCCTTCTTCCTGTTCGTCAACGGCTTCGCTGCGTTGCGCCGGCCGTTGGACGAATTGGTGAAATACGATCCCCTCGGCAGGCGCATGTTGGAGCGGCGCGGAGCGCCGTTCACTTTGCGCATGTACCGCCTCTACGGCGTGGTCATGGTGGCGCTCGGGTTCATCGCCGGCTACGCCTCCATCCAACGGCTGATGGGGTCGTGAACGATGGGGCAGCGCCCCTGCTCATGCCCGGCCATCTACAATACAATCGCTCATCAGGTTTGACCATGCGCGAAATCAAAATCGAGCTCTTCCAAGGCGACTGCCTCGAAGTATTGGCCGAAGCGTTTGCGGACGACACTTTCGATCTCATCATCACTTCGCCGCCGTATGCCGATAGCAGGACGAAAACTTACGGGGGCATCCACCCGGACGCATACGTGGACTGGTTTCTCCCGCGCGCCGAACAGTTCATGCGCGTGCTGAAACCGAGCGGTACGTTCATCCTGAACATCAAAGAGAAAGTCGTGAACGGTGAGCGTCATCCTTACGTGCTGGAACTCATCCTTGCCTTGCGACGTCAGGGTTGGCTGTGGACTGAAGAGTACATCTGGCACAAGAAAAACTGCTACCCCGGCAAATGGCCGAATCGCTTCAGGGACGCGTGGGAACGCTGTCTGCAGTTCAACAAGAGCAAGAAGTTCAAGATGTTTCAGGATGCCGTTCGCGTCCCTATGGGAAGCTGGGCGGAGACGCGCCTGAAATCCCTCGGCAAGAACGATGTCGTACGCTTCGATTCGCGCGTGGGCAGTGGATTCGGCAAGAACATCGCCAACTGGCTCGATCGCGACCTGGCGTATCCCACCAACGTGCTCCACCTGGCTACCGAGACGGGGAACAAAAATCACAGCGCTTCGTTTCCCCTGGCCTTGCCGGAGTGGTTTATCAAACTCTTCACGGAGGAGGGAGACTGGGTGCTTGATCCCTTCGTGGGATCAGGAACCACCTGCCAAGCCGCACAGAACCTTGGGCGCAATTCGGTCGGCATTGACATCAAGCAAGAGTATATAGACCTGGCGCGTGCGCGCCTCAGTCCGGTCAAGTTAACCTTATTCGAGTCGGGTGAACGATATGATGCCGATAACGGAAAGGAAGCTCGCCGAATACATCGAGCCAAAAATTCGTGAGTTCCATCAAGCCCGCGCCAAGCGCCTATCCCAGTTGACGCTGCAAGACATTCTTCTGCGAAAAAAAACCCGTATTTGTATCGTGCGAAGGACATACAGACAGCAGAGCCTCTTGTGCGGAACATCCTCGATGCATATCTATCCTCGCAGGAGGAAGGGATGTTTGGGGGTAACTGCTCAGGCATGTGTGCGCCTGGCACTTGCATGCAATGAAGAGTTGACTATAGTGGCGCGCAATGCTTTCAC